>DCVB01000102.1 GCA_002327965.1 Candidatus Aminicenantes bacterium UBA2199
AAATGTCGGTCATGGGGCGCCAGGCGCTCGGGACCAGGCCGTTTTTCGCCGATTCGTCGAACAAATCTTCATTGAAGAAGCGATTCCAGCGGTCGGCGATATTGACCAGGTCTGAATAAGGTTGCCATTTTGTTATTCTCATTGTAACCTCCTTTAATTTTTTCATGAATTATATAGAATAAAATCTGCTTTCTGTCAACATATCTTATTTATTTTTTATTAAGAATATCTTAGTTTATTATTATCAACATTTAACATTTTTATCTATTGATTTTAATCACTGGATGGGCTATAGTAAAAACCGATGAAAACCCAGGAATTACTCTCCCGCCTGCGTCAAAATGACCCGGTCGCCCTGGCCAAAGCCATCTCCAGGGTGGAGAATCGCGGCAAGGATTACAGGCAAATTCTGGAAGCCATCTATCCGCTCGGCGGAACAGCCCTGAAGATCGGCATTACCGGGGCTCCCGGCAGCGGCAAAAGCTCCCTGATCGAAAAACTGATCGCGGCGCTCAGGATGCAGGGCCTGTCTCTGGCGGTCCTGGCCGTCGACCCATCCTCCCCGCTCTCGGGCGGGGCGCTTCTCGGCGACCGCCTGCGCATGATCCAGCACAGCAACGACCCCAATGTCTTCATCCGCAGCATCGCCAACCGCGGCCACCTCGGGGGGCTGAGCCTCTCCACCCACGAGATCATCGACCTGCTGCAGGCTTCCGGCAAGGACGTCATCCTCATCGAAACGGTCGGCGTCGGCCAATCCGAGGTGGACATCGTCAATGTCGCCGACGTCGTGTTGATGGTGCTCAACCCCGAAAGCGGCGACGAGATACAGATCTTCAAGGCCGGCATCATCGAGATCGCCGACATCTTCGTCATCAACAAGTCCGACCTTGGAGGGAGCGACAACAAGGTCACCGAGATCCGCAATTACTTCGCCCTGTCGGGACGCGAGCCGCTCGTCTTCCCTACCTCGGTCAAGGAGGACCGCGGCATCCCCGAACTGCTGGCGGGGATCCGCAGTTTCCAGGATCGGGAAAGCGGCCGCATCATCGACAAGAGCGTGCGCATGAGGGAGAACTACATCGAAAAGATCGTCGTCGAGCGCATCCAGGACAAAATGCGCCGCGATCCCGCCGTCAGCGCCCTGATCCGCGGGAGCGAGGCCGCCAACCCCTACCAGGCGGCCGAGCGCATCATCGAACTTCTGACCACAGGAGGCCCGCATGATAAAAAAGATTGATCATATCGCCATCGCCGTCCAGAATCTGCAGGAGGAGATCGCCCGCTACCGCGACGTGCTGGGGCTGGAGTTCCTGGGCACCGAGGTCGTCCCCGAACAGAAGGTGACCGTAGCATTCTTCCAGGTGGGAGACGTCCGCATCGAGCTGCTCGAGCCCCTGTCTCCCGATTCGCCGATCAGCGCCTTTATCGAAAAAAAAGGGGGCGGCCTGCACCATCTCTCCCTGGAGGTGGACGACATCCAGGCCTGCATCCGCCAGCTGCAGGAGAAGGAAGTGCGCATGATCGACCGCGAACCGCGCGTCGGCGCCCACAATGCCCGCATCGCCTTCGCCCATCCGAAAAGCTTCTCCGGCGTGCTTTACGAACTCCAGCAGAAGGGAGATGCCAGCTAAGACCCGCCTGGCCATCCTGTGGCACATGCACCAGCCGTGCTACCGGAATCCCTTCAGCGGCCGTTTCGATCTTCCCTGGCTTCGCCTGCACGCGCTGAAGGACTATTTCGGCATGGTTCACCTGCTGGAGGAGTTCCCCGGTCTGCGCCTGACCTTCAACCTGGTCCCCTCGCTCCTGGCCGGGCTGGAGCAGTACAACCAGGGCGCCGTCGATGCCTTCGCCGAGATCTTCCGCAAGCCCGCCGCCGACCTGGCACCCGAGGAAGTGCAATACCTGGTGCGCCATTTCTTCTCCATCCACCGCGAGACCCACATCAAACCCTACCGGCGCTACGACCTCCTTTACCGCAAGAAGATGGATCGCCTGGGGAGCCGGGAAGACCCTGACTGGCGCCAGGTGTTCAGCGTCGCCGAACTGCGCGACCTGCAGGTCTGGTTCCAGCTGACCTATATCGACGAGGCTTACAAGGAGAACGATCCCCGGGTCGGCGCCCTGATCCGCAAGGGGCAGGGGTTCACGGAGGCGGACAAGAAGACGGTGACCGCCGTCGAGAACGAGATCCTGCAGCGCGTGCTGCCGGAATACAGGAAATTCCAGGATAACGGCCAGGCGGAGCTGTGCACCAGCCCCTTCTACCACCCGATCCTGCCGCTGCTGCTCGACCCGCAGGCCGGCCGCAAGTCCAACGAGCGGCTCGCCCCCTACGACTTGGATTTCTGCTGGGAGGAAGACGCCTGGGCCCAGCTGCAGTCCGGGCTTGATTTCATGGAGAAGACATTCGGCGTACGGCCGCGCGGCGTCTGGCCGCCCGAGGGCGGGCTGTCGGAGCCGACGCTGCGCCTGCTGTCCAAGGCGGGCATCGTCTGGACCGCCTCCGACGAGGAGGTCCTGAGCCGCTCGCTGCCCAGGCCGCTGGAACGCGACGGCCACATGGCGATCAGCGACCCCGGCGCCCTGTATTCACCCTACACCCTTTCGGGCATGCCCGTGAAGATCCTCTTCCGCGACCACCTGCTCTCCGACCTGATCGGCTTCTATTATCAGAAATTCCCGGCCCGTGAGGCCGCCGCCGACCTCTATCGGCGCATTCAGGCCCTCGCCGCCTCGGGCCCGGCCGGCATGACCATACCGATCATCCTCGACGGCGAAAACGCCTGGGAGTTCTACCCGCGCTCGGGACGCGATTTCCTGCGCGAGTTCTACCGCCTGCTCTGCGCGGACGACGGCATCGAGACCGTGACCTTCTCCGCGGCCGCCGCCGGCGCCGGGCGCGAGCTGCAGAGGCTGAAATGCGGTTCCTGGATCAACGGCAACTTCGACATCTGGATCGGCGACCGCGACGACCAGAGGGCCTGGGAACTGCTGAAGGATGCCCGGGACGCATTCCTTGCCGCCCGCGACTCCCTGGCCGGCGAAACCACCCGGGAGATCGAAGAGCTGCTGCGCGTCGCCCAGGGCAGCGACTGGTTCTGGTGGTACGGCAGGGAGAACTACACGCCGGACCTCGACATCTTCGACAGCCTCTTCCGCCTGAACCTGCAGAAGGTCTATTCGCTGCTCGGCCTGACGCCGCCCGAGGCGCTGCTCCATCCCGTCCCCGCCGCCGTCCCCGTCGGCCGCCTGCAGATCGAGGCGCCGCGCGAGGCCCTGGCGGCCCGCGTCGACGGCGAGATCAGCGACTACTTCGAATGGCTCGAAGCCGGACGTGTCGACATCCTCGCCTTCGGCGGCGCGATGAACATCGCCAACCCGCTGGTCAAGACCCTCTTTTTCGGCTTCGACCGCGACCATGTTTTTCTCAGGATCGACACCAAGAAGCACGCCCGCACCTATTTCGAGACCGGCTTCTCGCTGCGTCTCGAGCTGCAGGGTAACGGCCGGAACCTGCAGTGCGAGATGGGCTTTTACGGCGAGGCGCCGGAAACGAAGGGCCTGCCTCCGGGCGCCGCCGCCGCCGTCGGCCGCATCATCGAGTGGCGACTGCCGCTGGCCGCCCTCAATGTTGTGGAAGGCGGCGAGTTCCGGCTGCAGATGTTCTGGTCCTTCAACGGCCAGCCCTTCCAGTCCATCCCGGCCCATGAGCCGCTGACCCTGAAAGTGCCCGGAGCCAGGGATTACGCGGCATACTGGCAGGTCTAGAGCCCAAGGCCAGTTCTCGGTTTACGGCAGACGGTTGACGGTTGACGGTCAGGAAAAGGCAATACGAAGACTTAAATTCCAAATCCCAAGCACCAAATTCCAAATAAATACCAAACTCCAAATTCCAATTACCAAAACGAAGACTCCTTGAAATAGCATTTTCTTTGTTTTGGTCATTTGGTCAAAGTCCCCGCTAAGGGGATTGGGATTTGGAATTTGTTTGTTATTTGGATTTTGGAATTTGGGATTTAATTCTTACTATTGCTTGTCTGTCTGACCTCTGACTTCTGTCATCTGACTTCTGTCCTCTCACCTCTGACCTCTCACCTCTCACCTCTGACCTCTGTCCATTGATATTCATTTCCCGATTCCTTATAATCCCGAAATGACTGAACCGACTGAAAAGACTCGCTTCTCCCTGCCGCACCCCATCGTCCTGATCTACGCCCTGGTCGTCCTGATGGCCGTCCTCACCTGGGTCGTCCCGGCCGGCGAGTTCCAGCGCGTCGAGACCAGTGTGGGCGGCAATTCCCGCCTGGTCACGGTCCCGGGCTCGTTCCACCATGTCCCCCGGCAGCCGGCCGGCCCGGAAGCGCTGCTGCTGGCACCGATCCGCGGCTTTCAGGACGGCATGCTGATCATCGTCTTCCTGTTCATCATCGGCGGGGCCTTCCAGGTGATCACCGAGACCGGCGCCATCGACATGGCCATCCGCAGGATGACGATCGCCTTCTCCCGCCGCCCGCGCCTGCAGCGCTTCATCATTCCGGCGCTGATGCTGGTCTTTTCCCTGGCCGGCTCGATCTTCGGCATGTGCGAGGAGACCATACCCTTCGTCCTCATCTTCATTCCCCTGGCGATATCGCTGGGCTACGACTCGATCGTCGGCGTGGCCATCCCCTTCCTCGGCGCCGCCGCCGGCTTCGCCGCCGCTTTCTTCAATCCCTTCACCGTCGGCGTGGCCCAGGGCCTGGCCAACCTGCCCCTCTACTCCGGGCTGAAGTACCGCCTGCTGGCCTGGGCTCTCGGCACGGCTCTGACTATCGCCTTCGTCATGGCCTACGCCGCCAGGATCCGGCGCGACCCGACCCGCAGCCCGGTATACGCCCTGGACCGGGAGCGAACCGCCGCTGCCGCCGCGGTTCCCGACCTCGCGGGCTGGAACTGGCGTCATCGGGCGGTCCTGGCCGCCTTCGGGCTGGGGATCGTGGTGCTGGTGCTGGGCATCCTGGTCGAGCACTGGTATATCGAGGAGATCGCCGCCCTGTTCCTGGCCCTGGGCCTGGCCGCCGGCTTCATCGGCGGCCAGGGACCCAGTTGTATCGCGCGCAACTTCATCGCCGGCGCCCGCGATTTCGTCGGCGTGGCCTTCGTCATCGCCTGCGGCCGGGCCGTGCTGATCGTGGCCCAGGACGCCAGGATCCTGGACACCCTGTTGTTCCACGCCGCCGGCTTCATCTCGCTGTTCCCGCGCATCATCAGCGCCCAGATGATGTTCCTGACCCAGAGTGTCATCAACTTCTTCGTCCATTCGGGGACGGCGCAGGCCGCCCTGACCATGCCCATCATGGCGCCCCTGAGCGACCTGGTGGGCATTACCCGCCAGACCTCGGTTTTCGCCTTCCAGCTCTGCGAATTCGTCAACCCCATCCTGCCCACTTCGGCCGTGACCATGGGCGTGCTGGCCGTGGCCCGCATCCCCTACGAAAAATGGGCGCGCTGGTTCCTGCCGCTGCTGCTGATCCTGATGGTTCTCAGCCTGCTGTTGCTCATCCCGCCGGTATTGATGAACTGGGGGCCTTTCTAAGACCTTGATGCGGAACAGGATGAAATATTGAATGGCCATCGGTACAAGGCGTAGGGTGTAAGGCGCAAGGTGAAGAAAGGGATTCGTAGGAATTAAATTCCAAATAACAAATTCCAAATCCCAAACAAATTCCAAATTCCAATCCCCTTAGCGGGGACTTTGACCCAATGACCCAAACGAAGAAAATGCCATTCCAAGGGGCTTTCGTTTTGGAAATTGGAATTTGGAGCTTGGGATTTGTTTGGAATTTGGTGCTTGGGATTTGGAATTTAAGTCTTCGTATTGCATCTTTTTGACCGTCAACCATAAACCGTCCACCGTCTACCGATCTTCGTGACGCGTAACGCGTGACACGTGACGTGAAAGAACAAGAATTGCTCTTATCTCTTTCTAACACGATCACTAACACTGACACTTGTCTTTGTATTTCCCTGCTGACACTGACACTGTCACTGACACTTTTCTTTGAATTTAGGCCTGCTGCTTACTTTTGCCTTTTACCTTTTGCCTTTTTCCTTTTATAATCTCCCCATGGTCCGGGTCATCCCTCTAGCCTACGGCGCCCTGGGCGCATTCGCCATGGTCATGCAGACCATCCTGCTGCGCGAGTTCTTCGTGGTGGCGGCCGGCAACGAGATATCGTTCGGCATCGCCATGGCCGGGTGGCTGCTCGGCGTCGGCGCCGGCTCGCTGGCCGGGGCCTGGTTCACCAAGAGAAGGGCATCGACCCATGCCGCGTTTTCCTGGACGGCCCTGGCCATGTGCCTCTTCGCCCCGCTGCTGCTGGCGGCGGCGCGCAGCCTGTACAGCCTGGGCGCCATGCCCCGGGGGGCGCTGCTGCCGCTGTCCAGGACGCTCTATCTGGTCCCGCTGCTCATGCTGCCGCTCAGCTTCCTGAGCGGCTTCGCCTTTCCCCTGGCCGACAAGCTGCGCCCGCTGGCCGCCGCCCGGGCGCCGCGAGTCATGGCCGGCGCCTTTGCCTGGGAAGCGCTGGGCGCGATGGCCGGCGGGCTGACCTACACCTTCGCCCTGGTGGGCTGGCTCGACCCGGTATCGATCATGGCCCTGCTCGCCCTGCCCCTGCTCCTGGCCGCGGCGAGCGTTTCGCGCGGCCACGGCAACCCGACGGCCCGTGGCGCCAGCCTGCTGGCCGCCCTGCTGGCGGCCGGCGCCCTGATCAGCGGCGCGGCCGCCGGCGGCGAGTCGTTGCTGGTACGCCAGCGCTGGCTGGGCATCGCCGCCGGAAAACTCGTTGCCGCGCGCGACACCAAGTACCAGAACCTGCAGCTGGGATTCGCCGCCGGCCAATACAGTCTCTTCGCCAACGGCCAACTGTCGGCCGTTTTCCCCGACCCGGCCGGCGACGAGATGCTCGCCGCCCAACTGCTCAGCCAGCATCCGCGGCCGCGCCACGTCCTGGTTATCGGCGATGTCTTTGCCGGACTGGGGCGGGAACTGCTGCGTTACCCCCTGGCCACGCTCACGGCGGTGGAGATCGACGCCGGCTATTCGGCGTTGATCCGCGAGCATTTGGCCCGGGACGACCGCGCCTGGCTGTCCGACGGTCGGCTGAGCACCCGCACGATGGACGGGCGCCGCTTCGTCCTGCTGGCGGCGCGGGACGGTGCCGGCGCCAGGCGCCGCTACGACCTGGTCTTCATCCACCAGCCGGACGCATGGACCGCCCAGCTCAATCGCTATTATACGCAGGAGTTCTTTCTCGACCTGCGGGAGATCCTGGCCCCGGGCGGGGTCGTGGCCCTGCGCCTGGCATCGGCGGAGAACTATTCTTCGGAGATCGTCACTCCCTACACGGCATCCATCTACCATACCCTGAAGAGCGTCCTGCCCGCCGTGGCCGTGCTGCCGGGAATGAGCAACGCTTTCTTCGCCTCCGGTTCGCCCGCCAGCGTCAGCGAAGATCCCGGGCTGCTGGCGCGGCGCTACCGGGCGCTGGCGCCGGATAATGCCCGCCTTGCGCCCATGTTCTCCTCACTCTACCCCGAAGGCAAGACCGCCTTCATCACCGCCGCCCTGGAAAGGAACCCGCCGCCGACGCTCAACCGCGACGACCGTCCCATCGCCTATTTCCTGGGTGGGCGTCTCCTCGGCTGGAGCTCGGGCGGTCCCATCTCCGGCCTGTTCGGGTTTTTCGGCCGCTTTAATTTTTTCACCGCCCTGCTGGCGCTGGCCCTGCTGCTGCTGCCGGTGGCGCTTTCGGCGCTGATCGGGCGCCGTGGACGCGCCCGGGCGCTGCCGGCCCTGCTGGCCGCCTTCTGCGGGGGGTTTGCCGGCCTCTCTTTCGAAATCACGGCCATCTTCATCTTTCAGAACATCTGGGGCTTCGTCTACCAGGCCGTGGGCATGCTGCTCGCCCTGTTCATGCTGGGCCTGGGCGCCGGCGCCGCCTGGACCGGCCGCTGGGTGGAAAAACGCGCGCCAACGCCGGCGCGCGCCTCGCGGCATCTGGCGGCACTGCAGGCGCTGATCGCCGCTCTCAATCTGGCGCTGCTGCTGCTGCTGCGCTTCGGGTTGGCGACGGGCTGGTCAGGGCAGGCGCTCCTGGCTGCCTGGCTCGGGCTGATGGGGCTGCTGGGCGGATCGATCCTGCCCCTGGGCATGCGCATCCTCGATCGTCGCCCGGCCGGCCAGACCGCGGGATTTTTGAATGCCGGCGATTACCTGGGCGGCGCCATCGGCTCGCTGCTCATGGCGGCTTTTTTCCTGCCGCTGCTGGGCACGGCCAGCAGCCTGCTGCTCATTTCCTTCCTGGCGCTGGCGGCCGGCCTGCTGCTGCTGGCCGTCCCGGGGAAAACCGGCCGGGATGCCGCCTCAGGCGGCGGCCGGGGGTAGAGGGCACACCTAATTGACGGGCGGTGCGGCCCCCCGGTCCGAAGGAACCGGGACGTCGGGACTCACAGGGCCCCTCCAGCCGTCGTAGCGGGGCGGTGCGGCCCTCAGGTCGTCCAGAATGCGGGTGGCTTCCTCGATGACCGGGTCCCGGCGCAGATCCTCGAGCCACTCCTTGCGCTTCTCGTCCACGGCGGCCGTGGCGGGATCGTCACTGGTCAACGCATGCAGGTGGGGATAAGCGACCTGCTCGCGCCTGAAAGCCTCGGCCTGGCGGTGGAGCGATTCCTGCTCGGTCATGAACTGCTCGATATTCAGCGTCGCCACCGTCTTCTGCCGCTGCTTCTTCAAGCGGGCGACATTCTCGGTCACGATACGCAGGCGCGGATTGTCCGCCAGCCGCTGCCGGCTGCGCTTCTGGATCTCGGCCAGGCCGGGGCCCTGTTTCTTCCAGGTGGCAAAGGAGAGGGGAGCGACGGTATCCCAGGGCAGGGAATGCTTCTGGGTCTTTTCGCCCGTTTCGAGATAGGCGTAGACGTCAGGCAGCGTGATGTCGGGCACGACGCCGTGGTACTGGGTGGAACCGCCGGTGATGCGGTAGTACTTCTGCACGGTCAGGGTCAGGGCACCCAGCGGCTTCAGATGCCCCAGGTCGGGCGCGAGGAAGCGATCGAGGTCCAGCATGACCTGCACCGTCCCCTTGCCGAAGGTCTGGTCGCCGACGATCACCGCCCGGCGGTAATCCTGCAGGGCGGCGGCGACGATCTCCGAGGCCGAGGCGCTGAAGGAGTTGACCAGAACGACCAGCGGCCCGTCCCAGCTGATCTCCCCGCCACGGTCCTCGTGTACCTGGGGCGCCGAATGGCGGTCCTTGACCTGGACCACGGGGCCCTTTTCAATGAACAGCCCCGACATTTTCACCGCGTCGTCCAGGGCGCCGCCGCCGTTGCCGCGCAGGTCGAGGATCATCCCCTCCACCCCGCGCGCCGTCAGCTTGAGGATCTCTTTCTTCACGTCGGCGGCGGCGTTGCGGCCGCCCGAGCGGTTGAAGTCATGATAGAACTTGGGCAGGTAGACGTAGCCGAACGTGCGCTTCAGCTGGTCGTTGTCCAGGAGCGCCGAGCGCGCGTAGGTTTCCTTCAGCTCGACCACGTTGCGCACCAGGGACACCTGCAGGATGCGGCCGTCGGGCTTGCGCACGGTCAGGCGCACCGTGCTCCCTTTTTTCCCGCGCACCAGGCGGGCGGCGTCGGCGACGCTCATGCCCACGATGTCGACCGGCTCCCCGTCGGCCTGGCCGACCTTGAGAATGATGTCCTCGACCTTGAGGATGCCCTGGATCCAGGCCGGGCTGCCGGCAATGACGTCGAAGATCTTGATGAAGCCGTCGTCCTCGCCCAACAGGGCGCCGATGCCCTCCAGCGTGCCCGACATCTCGATGTCGAAATCCTCCTTGGCCCGCGGCGGGAAATACTGACTGTGCGGGTCGAAGATGGAGGTCAGGGAATTGAAGTAGAGCGACTGCATCTCCTCCGACCTCTCCTTGAGCAGGCGGCCGAAAAGCCGTTCGACGCTCTTGCCCACCGCCTGCCGCGCCTTGGCCTCGAGCTCGGGCGAAAAAGCGAAGACAGCGGGGGCGTCTTCCTTCTCCATCCTGCCGTTGGCCCCCTCAACGCCAACCCCGTCGGCACCGGGCGCTGNNCCGAGGCGGGGAACCGTGAAGTCTCCGCCCAGCAGGCCGTCGTCGATCTTGTGGATGTAGGGCTTGAGCGCCTCCAGATCGGCCTGGATCAGGAAATTCTTGCCGTTGTCCAGGTACTTCGTGAACTGGGCGAAGCTTTTGGCCGAGAAATCGTCGTCGATCTTTTTGCCGCTGTAATGCCAGTTGGCCAGCCAGTTGGCGATCATCTTGCTGAGGGCCTTTTCGCGCTCGGGGAGCGGGGTGCCGGGCTGCAGGGCGCCGGACAGCAGCAAGGACAGAAGCAGGACCAGGAACAGTTTGCCTTTCATGGGTATTCCTCAGCGTGGTTATACGATTGTAGCGCGAATTTCGCCCAAAAACAAGGCGATAAAGCGAAAATTCGTGACGCGTAACGCGTGACGCGTAACATGTAGGAAATCAAATCCCAAGCAACAAACCCCAAATTCCAATTTCCAAAACAACAGTCCTAGTCCTTGCGATAACTGCATCTTCGTTTGGGTCAAGTCGCCGCCAAGGCATTTGAATACTGGTGCTTGGTATTTGTCTTGGGATCAGGAAATTGTGTTTTGGAATTTTATTCCAATCTCTTCACTCGTTACGCGTTACGCGTTACGCGTCACGAAGGACATCTGCTATAATGAAACATGAATTTCCAGGACCACTTGCCCGTCGACGACTTCCGCGCCGAGATCGAGCGCGCCGTCGCCGACCACCCGGTGGTGATCCTTACCGCCGAGACCGGCGCCGGCAAGTCGACCCGCGTCCCCTGGTGGCTGTGGCAGGCCGGTAAAAGGGTCCATGTCACCCAGCCGCGGCGCATCGCCGCCCGCGCCCTCTCCAACTACCTGGCCCGCTCCTGCGGCTTGCCGTGGGGCCGGGAAATCGGCTACCAGACCGGCCTGGACGCCAACAAGTCGCCGGCCACCACCCTGCTGTACCTGACCGACGGCGTGCAGATGGTGCGCGAGATCCAGGGGCGCCGCGACTACGACGTACTGGTCCTCGACGAGGTCCATGAATGGAACCTGAACCAGGAGGTGCTGGTCGGCCAGATGCGCAAGAATCTCGACGAGGGCGTCTTCCGGCGCTCGGGAAAGCGCGCCCTGATCATGAGCGCCACCCTCAAGGCCCGGCAGATATCGGCCTTCCTGCACCACGCCCCGGTGATCACCGTACCGGGCCGCGGCTTCCCGGTCGACTGCCAGCGCCGCCATCCCTGCTTCCTGCTGCCCGACGCCGCCACCCTGCTGGAGGAGGGACATAACGTCCTGGTGTTCCAGCCCGGCAAGCAGGAGATCGACGACACCATCGAGAACCTGAAGGAACTGCTCGAGCACGACGGCCGCAAGGCGGTCATCCTGCCGCTGCACTCCGAGCTGTCGATCAGCGAGCAGTCCAAGGTATTCAGCAACTACCCCCTGCCCAAGGCGGTGGTCGCCACCGACATCGCCCAGACAAGCCTGACCATCGACGACATCGACGCCGTCATCGACAGCGGCCTCAAGAAGGAGGTGCGCCTGGTCAGCGGCATCGAAGGGCTCTATCCCACCGAGATATCCGCCTCGGAATGCAAGCAGCGCGCCGGCCGTGCCGGCCGCGTCAAGAAAGGCTGGTACATACTCTGTTCCGAGCGCGGCATGGAGGACCGGCTCGACTATCCCGAGCCCGAGATCCGCCGCCTCAACCTGGAGAGCGTGGTGCTGCGCATGTTCAAGTGGGGCCTCTCGCCCCTGGAGTTCACCTTTTTCCACAAGCCCAACCGCAGCCTGATCCTCAAGGCCATCCAGAACCTCAAGACCTTCGGCGCCCTGACCGCGGACGCGGAGAACCGCGTCACCGCCGACGGCCGGCGCATGGCCGACCTGCCGCTGTCGCTGCGCGCGGCCCGGCTGCTGCTCGAGGCGGAAAAAGGGGGGCCGCGGGTCGTCGACCGGGCGCTCAAGGCCATCGCCGTCTTCGAGGCCAGGGGCATCGTCAGCAAGGAGTTCGCCGGCGAGTGCTACAATCCCGCCGCTCCCTACAAGTCGGACCTGCTGAACCAGCTCGACCTGCTGGAGGACATGCGGCGCAACGCCCGCCTGGTCTCGCGCAAGAAATCGGCGCTGGCCCGCGAGCTCTACCTGGAGCTGAAAAGGCGGCTGCAGGCGCCCCAGGCCGCGGGGCCGCGCCAAACGGGCCGCCAGCCGACCCAGCCAGGTCCGGCGCGCGGACCGTTCACCCAGAACGACCAGAAGCATCTCTTCCGCGCCATCCTCTCCTGTTTCTGCGACGGGGTCTATTTCAAGGGCGAGGGCGTTTACTGGCGCGAGGGAGAAGAGCGACAGATCGAGCGCACCTCGATCCTGAACGCCAGCCGCCCGGAGATGGCCGCCGGGCTGCCCTTCGACCTGGTGGT
>DCVB01000112.1 GCA_002327965.1 Candidatus Aminicenantes bacterium UBA2199
CCATTCCCCGGTAGCCGGCTGCCGATCCCACCAACTGGATGGCCCGGAGCAGTGCATGGGGGTCCACGCCGCCCATGCCGGCCATGAGCCGGAACGCTTCGGTCAGAAGTCCATCGCCTGCAAGGAGAGCGACCGCGTCTCCAAAAATCCTGTGGCTGGTGGGCTTGCCCCTCCTGAGATCGTCATTGTCCATCACAGGAAGATCATCGTGAATCAGGGAGTACGTGTGGATGAGTTCGAGGCCGCAGGCTAAAGGCAGAACCGCTCTTCCCTCTTTACCGACCGCCTCGGCCCCCGCCATGCAGAGAATGGGCCGCAGTCTCTTACCGCCTGCAAAAAGGCTGTAGGTCATGGCCCGAACCACGTCTGCCGAAGGCCCATGAGGTTCCGGAAACACGTCCTTCAGGGCCTCGTCCACCAGGGCTCTTTTTTCACGAAGATACGCCTTCAGGTCCATGCTCACGGGTCCTGCTTCTCCTCCACTTCAAAGGGCTGCTGGGTGACCTTGCCGCCGCTCTCTTTGATCAGGAGGGTCACCTTTTCTTCCGCTTCCTCCAGCTTCCTGGAGCAGAAATGGAGCAGTTTCATTCCCTCTTCGAAAATTTTCAGCGATTCCACAAGGGAAAGATCGCCCTTCTCCAGGCTCTCCACGATCGTCTCCAGCCTTTTCATGGCCTCTTCAAATTTCTTTTCGCTCATCGCGGCTCCATGCTTTCATTCAACTTCATGAAGGGCACCGGATCGATCCGGGCTCCGTTGATTCTGATCCCGAAGTGAAGGTGCGGGCCTGTCGCCCGTCCCGTGGCGCCCATAAGCCCCAGGGTCTGGCCTTTGGTCACCTGCTCGGCCTGGTGCACCAGGATCTTGTCCAGGTGGAAATACATGCTCTGGATGGCCCCGCCGTGATCCACGACCGCAAAAAGACCGCTGAAAAAGTGCTCCCCCGTGAGCACGACCCGGCCGTTGTTGATCGCGACCACGGGAGTTCCCCTCTCCCCTTTTAAATCGACTCCGGAGTGAGGCGATCTCGGCATTCCGTTGATGATGCTCGCCTGACCAAAGGGTCCAATGACCTCCCCGCTCACAGGTTTCACAAAAGGCCCTGTCCAATGGGGAACCGTGGCCCGCTCCTCCAGCGCTTGTTTCATGATCGCCGCTTCTCTTTTCACTCTCTCCAGAGTGATTGCATCGAGGTCCACCAGCTCTTTGGGAAGGGTCAGCCGCCGCACGCCATAATCCTTGCTGCGCACCGTGACGTCGATTTGCCTGCGGAATCCCGTCGAAGGAATCTTCACCACCACCGGGTAAGCGCCGGGCAATAATTTCAAGTCGGCCCCGAAAAACCCGATCCACGTCCCCCTGCTCCGGTCGGGGGCCATGAGAAATTCCCGGTTCATCCACTGGATTTCCGGGGACTCATCGCCCGCCGTATGGATTTTGAGAAAGCCCACGTCGCCCTGGTCGATCATATGGGATGAAAAAGTGATTTCCGGTTGAGGGTGCGCCATGCCTGTCCCGATTCGAATCACCAGGAAAAATGTGAAAAAAAGAGCGACCAAGCCGCCCCTGGGGCAGCCCTTTGTCATGAGGCACAAATTTTCTCTCTTATCCATAATGAGCTATCGTAACTGCTCAGGTGTTTAGGCTGAAGACTGAAGGGCAATAATGATCATCCATGACACAATCACCTGCCAACGTATCCAAACGATCTTGGCTTTGTGTGATCGCGCATGTCTTTTCCTTCAGTCTATCTACCTTCAGTCTATCTACCTGAGTAGTTACCCCTTTTCACGAATAGCCGAGTTCTTCAAGCCTCTCCTCGCTGAACCCGAAGTAGTGGGCGATTTCGTGCACCACGGTCAGTTCGATTTCCTGCTCCAGTTCCTCGACCGTCCTGCACATGTCCTCCAGAGGCTCCTGGAAGATGAAAATCGTATCCGAATAGAGCGGAGGCGAGGTGACGGACTGGTCCACAATAGGAACGCCTGAGAAAAAACCGAGAAGCTCTTCCCCCGGCGGAACCTCCATCTCCTCCAGCATTTCTTCGGACGGCCTCCTGCGAACGCTGATCAGCACATTATCGAGGTGCTGCCTCAACTCCTCGGGAATGCGGCGGATCGCCCTTTTCACGATCCTGTCGAACTCTTTGTCACTCAGCTTCATGGGCTCAACGGTTTACCGCTTCATTCGCCTTCGAAAAATCCGTCTTGAGTTCACCTGTTCCCGGCCCCTTGGAAAGTCCTGCAAAGGCTTATTCCTGCAATCGGTCCGGCAGGCGGTCCGTCCCGGAAAAGGCGCTCCTTACCCCGGGTCCCCTTTCATCGCTTTACCCCATGGATCACGATTGGAGTCATTCTAACGTCCCCGCAACCCCAATGCAATGAGGTTTTATTACCCCATGTTTCTCGGTCGAACTGATGGTATCCCTTGTGTTTTGTCGCGGCAAAGAGTAAAAAAGCAAAAGACAAACAAACAGGATATTGAGAAACCGGATATGACGAAACTTCGATTCAAGGAACCGATCACCGGCAATGCGTTGGATAAAATCGACCTGGTGGACGAGGATCTGGGGCTTGAACTCGGAACCCTGGATGGGCATACGGCCCTGAACGGGCTCAAGTGCGGCAACCACACGCTTGACACGGATCTTTACGAACTCACCATGGTCGCGGGTTACCTTGTTTCAAGCAAGAGCAAACAAAGAGCCTGCTTTGATCTTTACTATCGCCAAAACCCGGACGGGGGAGGGTTTTGTGTCTTTGCCGGCCTGGAAAGCGTGATTCAGTATGTCAATAGGCTGAAGATCTACCCGGATGACCTGGATTACCTCAAAAGCCTCGGCATCTTTTCACCAGAAGCCGTGGAAAAACTCGGGAAGGGAATCAAGTTCACCGGCGATATATGGGCTGTTCCCGAGGGAACCGTGGTCTTCCCCAATGAACCCCTCATCCGGGTAGTCGGACCGATCGCGGAAGCCCAGATCCTCGAAACGACGTTGCTGGCCATGGTCGGGCACCAGACCCTCATTGCCACCAAAGCCGCACGGCTCAAAACCGCCACAAGAGGCGCCCCGGTGATTGACTTCGGGACGCGACGGGCCCACGGCGTCGAAGCGGCTCTCTACGGAGCCAGGGCAGCCTACATTGGAGGATGCGAGGCCACATCCAACGTAAAAGCCGGCAAGCTCTTCGGTATTCCGATCCGGGGAACCCACGCCCATAGCTGGGTGGAAAGCTTTGACACGGAACTCGAATCCTTCCAGACCTTTTCCCGGATCTTTCCTGAGAACTGCATTCTCCTCGTGGACACCTATGATGTGGTCAAAGGAGTGCACAACGCGATTCGAGTCGCAGAAGAGATGCGGGCGAACGGTAAAGCCTTGAGGGGTATCCGGATCGACAGCGGAGACCTGGCCTATTATTCCAAGGTTGCCAGGACCATGCTCGACAAGGCGGGTTTCCCCGAAGTCAAGATTCTTGCAAGCAGCGATCTCGATGAATGGCTCATCGAAAGCCTTAGGGACCAGGGCGCGTGCATTGACATCTGGGCCGTAGGAACCAAGCTCATGACCTCTTATCAGACTCCGGCCCTCGGGGTGGTTTACAAGCTCATGGCCGCAGGTTACGGAGAAGGCAGGCTCGTCCCCAAGATCAAGATCAGCCAGAACCCTGAGAAGGTCACCAATCCGGGGATGAAGAAAATCGTGCGCTTTTACAATTCCCGGGGATTCATGATGGGGGACCTTCTCATGGATCTGGAGGAGCCGCTTCCTTCGGGGAAGCCGGTCCGCGCCCACCACCCCATGTATGATTACATGAAGAAGACCTACCGCTCTCCTTATGAAGCCAGGGAGATCATGGTGCCCATCTTCAAGCAGGGCAAGCAGGTCTATGACCCTCCTTCCCTTCAGGACGTGAGACAGCATACTGCAAAGGAACTGGAGAGTCTGGAGAATGAAACCAAGCGGTTCACCAATCCCCACCTCTACAAGGTTTCGCTTTCCGACAGGCTTCAGCACGTCAAGAAGGACCTCCTCCTCTGGCACCAGGAAAACGCCTCGAATGGCAAGACATAAGCAGAGGCCCCCTTCTCGCGGGTTCTCCGGCGCAGGGTCTTTTGACCTTGGGAGCCTGTGTTTTGCTTAAATCCTTGCGGGGCCTTTAAAAGGCGCCAAAGCTCTTGCAATGCTTGCTCAGGCCTCTATAATAGCTTCTGCGTCCCGTTATTAATCCCTTGATCGGTCGAAAAAAGGAGTATCCATCCCATGTCGAACGCTGAATTCACCCCTACCCCCAATTTCATCAAGGCCATCATTGCCAACGACCTGGAGACGAACAAATACGGCGGCCGTGTTCACACGCGCTTTCCGCCCGAACCCAACGGTTACCTCCACATCGGTCACGCCAAGTCCATCTGCCTCAATTTTGGTCTTGCCCTGGAGTTCAAAGGCCGCTGCAATCTGCGCTTCGACGACACGAATCCCAGCAAAGAGGACGTCGAATACGTGGAATCCATCAAGACCGATGTCCGGTGGCTCGGTTTTGACTGGGAGGACCGGGAGTACTATGCCTCAGACTATTTTCCACAGCTCTATGAATTCGCCCTTCGCTTGATCCGGAAGGGCAAAGCCTACGTGGATGATCTCAGCGCGGAGAAAATCAGGGAATACCGCGGGACATTGACGGAACCGGGAAAGGAGAGTCCGTACAGGAACCGTTCCCCGGAAGAGAATCTCGCCCTTTTTGAGCGCATGCGCAGCGGCGAGTTTCCGGACGGTTCCCGGGTGCTTCGGGCCAAGATCGACATGGCATCGCCCAATCTTAACCTGCGGGATCCGGTGATGTATCGGATTCTTCATGCCGAGCACCACAGGACCGGCAACGCCTGGTGCATTTATCCCATGTACGACTTTGCCCATGGACAGTGCGACTCGATTGAAGGCATCACCCACTCCATCTGCACCCTGGAGTTCGAGGACCACCGGCCCTTCTACGACTGGGTGCTGGACAACCTGCCCGTCCCCTGCCACCCGCAACAGATCGAATTCGCCCGCCTGAACCTCAATTACACGGTGATGAGCAAGCGCAAGCTGCTGGAGCTGGTCGACAAGGCCTACGTGCGCGGCTGGGACGATCCGCGCCTGCCGACGCTGGCCGGCCTGCGCCGCCGCGGCTTCACGCCGGAGGCGATCCGCGCCTTCGCCGAGACCGTCGGCGTGGCCAAGCGCGAAAGCATGGTCGACATGGCCCTGCTCGAGCACTGCCTGCGCGAGGACCTCAACCGGCGGGCGCAACGGGTGATGGCCGTGCTGCGGCCGCTGAAGGTGGTCATCACCAACTACCCCGAGGGCCGGGTGGAGGAAATGGACGCCGAGAACAATCCCGAAGACCCCGGCGCCGGCACGCGCAAGCTGCCCTTTTCCCGCGAGATCTTCATCGAGCAGGACGATTTCCGCGAGGACCCGCCCAGGAAGTTCTTCCGCCTCTCCCCCGGCAGGGAGATCCGCCTGAAGCACGCCTATTACATCCGCTGCGACGAGGTGGTCAAGGATGCACAGGGCCGCATCGTCGAACTGCGCTGCTCCTACGATCCTGAATCGCGCGGCGGCGGCACCCGGGACAACCGCAAGGTGCAGGGCACCTCGCACTGGGTGTCGGTGGCCCATGCCGTCAACGCCGAGGTGCGCCTCTACGACAAGCTCCTCTCGGTCCCCGATGCCGCGGCCGAGAAGGAGGAGAAGGATTTCAAGGAGTACTTGAATCCCGGTTCGTTGGAAATCCTGAAAGGCTGCAAGGTCGAGCCGTCGCTGGCCGCGGCCGGGCCCGGCCGGTTCTTCCAGTTCCTGCGCCAGGGCTATTTCTGCGTCGACGCCGACTCCACGCCGGAGAAGCCCGTTTTCAACCGCAGCGTCACCCTGCGCGATTCCTGGGCCAAGATCGAGAAAGCGCAGCAGGACAAGTAGCCCCTCCCGCCGGCGGATTTGACATTCAGGAGCCGTTCCAGCAGAATTTCCACACGGAAGGCATGCCCCGGATGATCATGCCGAGGAGGAAGGCTCCATGAGATGTTTTTCGGACACGCCGAAGATGTGGCTGCTGACGGTGGTTCTCCTGGCCCTGTGCCTGCCGCTGGCGGCGCAGGAGGACCTGGCCTTCCAGCTGCCGCCCAAGGCGATCGCCGCTATCGTCGATGCGCCGGGAAATCCCTTTGTCATTCCCAGCCCCGACGGCAGGACCCTGCTGGTCGTCGAGCGGCCGGCGCTCATCTCCATCGCCGATCTCTGCCAGCCCGAATTGCGCCTGGCGGGGCTGCGCATCAACCCGCGCACCAACGGCCCCTCGCTGAGCCAGGCCGTTTTTTTCAAATCGGTCATCTTCAAGGATCTGCATACGCTGAAAGAACGCCCATTGACCGGCCTGCCCGCCGACGCGCGCATCTCCGACCTGGAGTGGTCGCCCGACAGTTCCCGGCTGGCCTTCACGGTGACCCGGGTTGACGGCATTGAATTATGGGTGGCCACTGCAGCCGACGGCAAGGCGGCGCGCCTGACCGGCCCGCGGCTGAACGGCGCCATCGGCGACCCGTTCTTTCAATGGCTCCCCGACAGCCGGAATCTCCTCTTCCTCAGCGTGCCGGCCGGGCGTCCACCCCTGCCCGAGAAAGATATCGTTCCCAAAGGGCCGGTCGTGCAGAGCAACGATGGCAGGAAGGCGCCGGTACGTACCTACCAGGACCTGCTGAAGGAAAAATATGATGAAGAGTTATTTGTTCATTATGCGACCTCGCAGCTGGCGATCGTCGACCTGGAGGGCCGGATCCAGAACCTGGGCCAGCCCGGGATCATCGCCGCGGCGGACCCTTCGCCCGATGGGGATTGCCTCCTGGTCAATCTCATCCAACGTCCCTTTTCCTATCTGGTCCCCTGCCGTGATTTTCCTCAATCCTTCGAGATCTGGAACAAGGATGGCCGAGTGGTCCGGAAGATCGCCGATATCCCTCTGGCCGAGGAGGTGCCGCCGGGCTACGACGCCGTGCGCCAGGGGCCGCGCGACTTCGCCTGGCGCAGCGACGCGCCGGCCACGCTGGTTTGGGTCGAAGCCCAGGATGGCGGCGATCCAGCCAGGGACGCCGCGATCCGCGACAAGGTTTTCTGCCTCGCGGTGCCGTTCATCGGCGAAGCACAGGAGGGCCCGGCCCTGAAATACCGGTTTTCCCATATCCAATGGGGCACGGGCTCGCTGGCCCTGGTCAATCAGTTCTGGTGGAAGACCCGGCAGGTGCGCGTCGAGCGTTTCGAGCCCGATTCCCTTGAAAAGCCGGCGCTCGAGGTTTTTGCGTATTCTTTCGAGGACCGCTACAACGACCCGGGCAGCTTTTTCTCCCGGACCGATGCCCAGGGGAGGCGCGTGCTGCTGGCCGACCGCCAGGGCTTCCTGTACCTGGGGGGCCGCGGCGCCTCGCCGGAGGGAGACCGCCCCTTTATCGACCGCTTCGACACGGCCACCGGCAAGGCCACTCGCTTGTGGCGCTCGGCCGCTCCGTATTATGAAGCGACCACCGTCTTTGTTGACGTGGAAAAGGGCCTCGTCCTGTCAAGCCGCGAAGGCAGAAAGGTGCAGCCCAACTATTTTCTGCGCAACCTGAAGAACGGAAAACTGAAGCAAGTCACTTTCTTCAAGCACCCCTTCCCTGCGCTCAAGGATGTCGAGAAGCAGGTCTTGCGCTACCAGCGCTCCGATGGCGTCGACCTGAGCGGCAACCTGTACCTGCCGCCCGGCTGGAAAAAGAGCGACGGTCCGCTGCCCGTCCTGATGTGGGCCTATCCCCAGGAGTTCAAGAGCCGCGCGGCGGCCGGGCAGATGCGGGATTCGCCCTACCGCTTCATCCGCGTTTCACCCTATTCCACCCTGCTGTGGATCACGCAAGGGTATGCCGTGCTGGACAATCCGGCCATGCCCATCGTCGGCGAAGGCCGGCAGGAGCCCAACGACACCTACGTCGAGCAGCTCGTAGCCAGCGCCCAGGCGGCCATCGACAAGCTGGCGGAGATGGGGGTCGGCGATCCACGGCGCGTCGCGGTCGGGGGGCACTCCTACGGCGCCTTCATGACCGCCAACCTGCTGGCCCACTCGCGTCTCTTCGCCGCCGGCATCGCCCGCAGCGGCGCCTACAACCGCACGCTGACCCCATTCGGCTTCCAGGCCGAGGAGCGGCTTCTCTGGCAGGCGCCGGAAACGTACATTCGCATGTCGCCCTTCATGCATGCCCACCACATCAAGGACCCCATCCTGCTCATCCACGGCCAGGCGGACAACAACAGCGGCACCTTCCCGGTCCAGACCGAAAGATTCTACCATGCGCTGAAGGGCAACGGCGCCACGGCGCGCATGGTCCTGCTGCCCGGCGAATCGCACGGCTACGATGCCCGCGAATCGATCCTGCACATGCTCTGGGAGACCTGGACCTGGCTGGAAAAATACGTCAAGAACAGAACGCTGGAAAATTGAACGGGAGGAACATTACCATGAAAAACCGTAACGGCGAGAAAATCGGCTGGATCGGGGGCTGGCTGGGCTCATTCCTCTGGGTGCTCGCCCTGGCCGTGATGTTCCTGTTCCAAAACAAGGGCCGGGCAGGCCTCATCGGCCTGGTCCTGGTCGCACTGGGCGTTTTTTATATTTTTTCCTGTGCTCCCTGGAAAAATCCGCAGACGCCTTATTGGCGATTGATGATCCGCCTGTACGCCGTGTTCCTGACCGCGATCGTCTGGGCGCTGTGGGCCTTCGGCGGCCTGCAGGGCAGCGGGCTCAACGAGTGGTTTCTCCTGCTGCTGCTGCCAGTGCTCACCCCCCTGTTCACCCTGGGCCGACGCACCTGGAACCAATTCACCGAGCAAAAAGAACCCTGATACAAGTGGTGGTGATAGTGGTAGTGGTTGTAACTGCAATTTAACGGTCTTTTTTGAATGCAGCTCTTTTTTCTTTTATTGATCGTCCACGTTCATTGAATTGCCTGGTTGACACCCGTATGAATGATTCGCGTTTTTCCATCCTTGCAGGCAGCGGTCTGTAATCTTTCCGTTTGCAGATCGTTCATTTTCATAGAATTGGCTCGGCTAACACTATCACTACCACTACCACTTGGCCTTCTTGAAAAGCTCAACGGAATTCTTTGCTGACGATGGTAATGCGCTCGGGCCAGGCGATGTCGCCCAGGGGCGTCGAGACGCTGGGAAGGGCATCGAGAGCCACCCGCGAAATGTCGCCGCCGCGACCGCCCAGGGCCAGGGCCAGGTTGAGCAGGTCCTCGTAGCCGCGCTCGCCGAAGAATTCGTACAGGTCCAGCTCCAGGCGCAGGGGGATGACGGTCGTCTGCCCCGTGCCCGGGATCTCCAGCGCCTGGTCGATGCCGCCGCTGATCGTCGGCCGGTCGTCGATGAGCAGCCGCCAGTCGAAGCGGGTCAGGGTGGAGACGGTGCGGGTGGTGCCGCCCGTGCCGTCGTTGGGGTTGCGCGTTTCGACGTTCAGCAGGAAGCGGGCCGGCAGGCGCTGGTTCCTGAACGCTGCCAGCAGCTGGATGCCGTCGGCGAGGGTGAAGTCCCTCAGCTGGGACTTCGGCCCGATGCCGATGCCGGCCAGCGAAAAATCGCTGATGTTGTCGAGGCGGAACTGCAGGTTCTTAAGGCGGGTCAGGGTGCGGGCGATCTCGCCCAGGGTCGCGCAACCCTGGAACAGAAGAACGCTGAACAGGAGAATGCATGCCGGGATCCTGACCCGTTTCATGGGGGTGCCTGGCGATTACAGTTTTCTGAGCATGGTCGCCAGGATCAGCAGGACAAAACCGGCAACCAGCAGGTGGACGGCGTAGGGGGCCAGTTCGTTGATGTGCAGAACGCGGAAATGCTGAAGGGCGCCGATGGCGCCGATGATGACCGCAATCAACCAGGTGGAAAATTTCGGTGCGCTTAATTTCATGGATTCCTCCTTTTTTCTTCATCCTAGGCGCATGGGATCGGAAAGTCAAGGCGGCCGCCGGCCCTGGCTCGCCTGAACGGCGAGGGATGCGGCGCTTTACTTTCGAGCCGTTGCTTGCTAGAATGGGGCCTCTTTTTTCGAATGGGGACGCAGCGACATGTTCATTCCGTTGAAGGACTACAACCCGACGCGGCGCACGGCCTTTGTCGTCATCCTGTTCATCCTGCTCAATGCCTCGGTCTTCGTCTATCAGGCCTACCTGTCGCGGCGGCACCTGGCGGAGCCCTTGCGGGCGGCGAGCACGGAGCCGCTGGCCTGGCCTTCCAGCCTGGAGTACCACCTGGTCAAGGACGGCCTGGTGCCGGCCGAGCTGGTGCGGGGACGCAACCTGGAGATCCCCATCGGCAAGGACCGCTACGGGCGAACGGTCGTCTACCGGCGCGACGCCTCTCCGTTTCTCAGCCTGCTGGCCTCTTTGTTCATGCACGGCTCCTGGCTTCATTTGCTGGGCAATATGCTGTTCCTGTGGATCTTCGGCAACAACATCGAGGACCGGCTGGGACGGATCCGCTTCGTCCTGTTCTACCTGCTGTGCGGGGTCGGCGCCAGCCTGGCCCACGTGCTGTTCAACCTGAACTCGCTGGTCCCGGTCATCGGCGCCAGCGGCGCGGTATCGGGGATCATGGGGGCCTACCTGGCCCTCTTCCCCATGGCGCGCGTCCGCACCCTGGTTTTTGTCTTTGTCTTTGTCACGACCATGGATGTGCCGGCCGCGCTGTTCCTGGTCATCTGGTTCCTCTTTCAATTCCTGGCGGCCGGCGGCGGCTCGGGCATTGCCTGGCTGGCCCATGTCGGCGGCTTCATCCTGGGATTCTTCCTGGTGAGATTCTTCGCGGCCGCGAAAAAGCCGCTGGCCGAACCGGCCCGATGAGTCCGGACGGCAAGGAGGTCATCATGGAAAAACGGGTCATCCAATCCGCTTCGGCGCCCACGGCGTTGGGGCCGTATTCGCAAGCCGTGCGCTGGGGCAATCTTCTCTTTCTTTCCGGCCAGGTGGGGATCGACCCGGCCAGCGGCAAACTGGTCGGGGGGGGGGTCGAGGCCGAGACGCGGCAGGTTTTCCGGAATATCGAGGCGGTGCTCCTTGCCGCCGGCATCAATTTCCGTCGCCTGCTCAAGACCACCGTGTTCCTGAAGGACATGGCCCATTTCAAGGCCGTCAACGAGATCTATGCCGAGCATGTGCCGCCGCCTTATCCGGCCCGGGCCGCCTTCGCCGTCAGCGATCTGCCCCTGGGGGCCGAGGTCGAGATCGAGGCGATCGCCGCGATGATGGATTGAGCGCAGCGAAGCGTTTTCCCGGCTGAGTTGCATGCTGCGGACGCAGAACCTCTGGGTCGAGGACCATGAGGCGAAGCCGCTGCTGAGCGCTGTCGACATGGAGGTGCCGGCCGGGAAGGTCACGATGCTGCTCGGGGAGAGCGGCGCCGGCAAGACCCTGCTGGCGCGCGCCCTCGCCGGGCTCCTGCCCTCCCGCCTGCGCATGAGCCGCGGCCGGGTTTTTCTCAAGGGCCGGGAGATGAACGGCCGTGCCTGGGACGACGTCCGCGGCCGTGAGGTTTTTTATGCGCCGCAGAACGCCGCGGCCAGTTTCAACCCCGTCCTGACCATCGGCCGCCAGATCAACGAGTGCCGGCCGTTTGCCGCCGGGCGGACTCCAGCCGGAACCGCCGACGAACTGGATGAGCTGCTGGTTCGCCTGCAGTTCCCCGACCCGGCTCGCGTCATGGGCGCTTACCCCCACGAATTGAGCGGCGGCGAGAACCAGCGCTGCCTGCTGGCCCTGGCGCTGGTCAGCGGCGCCGGCGTGCTGATCCTGGACGAGCCCACCTCCGAGATCGACGCCGTCGCCCGCGACGAGTTCGTCGCCGTGCTGCGCGAACGGCAGCGCCGCCACCGGCTGACCGTCCTGTTGGTTTCGCATCACCTGGATTTCGTCAGCCGGGTCGCCGATGCGCTGTGCGTCCTGGCCGGCGGAAAGGTCGTGGCTGCCGGGCCGCCGGCGAGCATCCTCGAATCTCCCGGACATCCCTATGCTCGCGAGATCGCCGATTACCTGAGGCCGGGATGAGCGCCGTCCGTTTCGGCCTGCGCCGCCTCGCCAAATCCTACCGCTGGCGAAAACGGGGCGGGACGCCTGCGGCAGCGGTCGTGACCGCCCTGGACGGAGTGGACCTCGATATACTGGAAGGGCAGGTCAACGCCCTGGCGGGCCGCTCGGGAGCCGGCAAGTCGACCCTGGCTCGTATCGTCATGGGCTTCATCGCACCCGACGGCGGCGACGTCTTCTATCAAGGCCGGCCCCTGGCCGCTGCGCCGCGACCGGCCTTCCGCCGCCGGAACCAGATGGTCTTCCAGAACCCGTTGCAGGCGGTCAACCCTCTGTTCACCGCCGGCTGGATCATCGGCGAGCCGCTGCGGATTCTGAACCCCCGACCGTCCCGTCTTGCCGGAATCCCTGACGAGGGGGGGGCCGGCCCGGCCGCGGGCTGGGAGCGGATCGCGGAGGTGCTGGAGCAGCTGGAGCTGCCGCGTGCATGCCTGAAACGGCGGCCCTGCGAGCTGTCGGGCGGCGAGCTACAGCGCGTGGTGCTGGCCCGGGCTCTGGTCCTGAAGCCCGAGTTCCTGGTGCTGGACGAACCCTTCTCGGCCCTCGATGACCTGACCGCCATGAAGATCGTGCGGCTGCTGAAAGGGGTGTTCCGCCGCCTGGGACTGGGCGTCCTGTTCATCGGCCACCATCCGCGCCATGTAAACGAGCTGGCCGACCGCGTGGCCGTGCTGGAAAAAGGGAGGTTGCTCAGCCCCGGTGCTTAGGCGCCGGCTTGCCCAGAAAATTCTGCCGGTAATAAGCGATGGCCGCGTCGCGCGATTCAGGTGACTTGGGTTCCAGGGCGATGGAGAAGGGGCAGGAGAGACCGGCGATGACCGCCTTGGCCGCCGGCCAGTCGATGTCGCCCTGTCCGGGCGCCCGATGGTCGTCGCTGCCGCCGAGATTGTCGTGCAAATGGAAATGGATGTGGCCGCGCGGGTTCAGGTAGAACAGCCATTCCTGGAAGGAAATGGCCGCAAAGACGTGATGGTGGCCGAAATCAAAGCAGTGGATCAGGCGCGGCCGCGCGGCTTTTTCCACGAGCTGCAGCGCCACGTAGGGAGTGGGGTCGGCGATGTTCTCCAAGGCGATGAGCGGCCCATCACGGCCGTCCAGCAGCGTCGCATAGAATTCGGCGGCGCGCTCCAGCCAGGAGGAAAAATGGAGGCTGTAGTAGATGGGGTCGTAGTTGTAATGCATGACCACCAGCCGGCTGCCCAGCTCGGCGGCGATGTCCAGGGTCCGTCGCATCTTGTCCAGGCTCAGGCCGCGCATGTCGGCGTCGACGGCGCCGGGCCATACGTCCATGAAGGGGGCATGCACCGTGTGGGAGGGGAAACTGTCCAACAGGCGTCGGCATTCGGCCGTGAAGCTTGGCGTGAAACGGCGCAGGCTCTCGGCCGGGACATAGACCTCGGGCCCGGCGCCGCCAGCGGCGATCACGCCGGCTTCCGCCTCCAGTCGCTCCAGGGCGACGCGGACATAAAGATCCTCAAACATCGCCGCCCCGCAGGAGCCTGTTGACCTGGTAGGACAACTGCTCGGTCTTGAACGGCTTGGGCATGAAATGATCGATCTTGGACTTGAACACTTCGTTTTCCAGGTAATCCCTGCCGTAGCCGCTGGCGATCAGGATCTTGACGTCCGGGCGCAGTTCGCGCAGGATATGGAACACTTTCTCGCCCGAGATGCCGGGCATCTCGATGTCCAGTATGACCAGCGAGATGTCGCCGGCATGCTTCTTGAACAACTCGATGCCCTCGCTGCCGCTGACGGCGGTCAGGCTTTTCAACCCCATGGTCTTGAGCATGTCGGAGCCGATCTCGCGCACCACTTCCTCGTCGTCGATAAGCAGCACCAGGCCTTCGAGGGGGGTGTTGGCCTCCGGCTCGTCGTGAGGCGGAGGCTGGTAAAGCGTCTGCTCGAACACCGGCAACAGGATGGTGAACGTGGTGCCGTGGCCGACCTGAGAGTCCAGCTCGATGCGGCCGTTGTAGTCCTGGATGATCTCGCGGACGATGGCCAGCCCCAGGCCGGTGCCGCGCCCCTGCCCCTTGGTGGTGAAGAAAGGCTCGAAGATCTTCTTCTGGTTCTCGTGACTGATGCCGCCGCCGTTGTCGCTGATCGAGATCAGCGCGTACTGCCCGTCGAGAAGGTCGCCTTGCTCGCTGATTTCGACCCGGTCGGTGCGCAGGCGGAGGATCGGGCGCTCCACGCTTTCCAGGGCGTCTCGGGCGTTGACGATCAGGTTGATCAGGATCTGCGAGATCTTGGTCTTGTCGGCCTGGAGCAGTATTTGGCTCTGGTAGAGCTGGATGTCCAGGTTGATCGACTTGAGGTTCATGGCCAGGAAGTCGAGGGCCTCCTTGATCAGGTCGTTGACATTGAGGATCTCCTTCTCGGCCATTTTTTTGCGCGAGAAATTCAGCAGCTGGTTGATCAGCGTCGAGGCGCGCTCGCTGGAGGTGATGATGGTCGAAACGTATTTCTGCACCTTGGGATTGTCGGCGATCTTCTTCTCCAGCAGCGAGGCGTAGCCCATGATGCCGCTCAGCAGGTTGTTGAAATCGTGAATGATATGGCTGGTCAGCAGCCCCAGCGATTCCATTTTTTGGGCATGGATCAGCGAGGACTCGAGTTTCTTCAGCGCCGATACGTCCTCCATGTGGATGACCACGCCGCTCTGCTCGCCGGTGACCGGATAGAACGTGAAGTTGGCCACTTTGAAGTCCTCATCGCCGATGAAGACCTGTTCGTCATTGAGATAGACGGTCTTCTTCAGGATCATGACCTCGTTGATGGCGTCCTTGTATTTTCCGAACAGGGGCAGCAGCGCGTAAAGGTTCTTGCCGAAGGCGCCGGCGAAGGAGACGCCCAGGATCCTCTCGGCGGCCGAGTTCCAGGTAGTGATCAGGCCATGCTCGTTGAAGGAGATCACTGCGTACGGGCTGGCGTTGATCAGCTTCTGCATGAAGCCCTGCAGCGAGCGCAACTGGGCCGTCAGACCGCGCCACTCCGAGATGTCGCGCAGCATGATGATGCCGCCGATGATCAGGCTGCCGCTTTTGAGGGGCTCAACGATCAGGTCGACGTAATTCTCCTCCTCGAGGACGGGGTTGAGGGTGTTGATGCGGTGGACGCTGCCGCCGCCCTCCAGCACGCTGCGAACCAGCTCGTCGAAGCCGCTTTCCAGTGAATTCTTGGCCAGGATGGAATTGATGTTCTGGCCGATGATGCCGGAGCTGCCGGTCGGGATCAGTTCGCGCGACCGCTTGTTGATGAAGGTGATGCGCAGCCTGCGGTCGACGATGATGATCATTTCCGGTATCGACTGGAAGATCTGCCGCGAGAAGAGGATCTGGTTCTTCAGGTCAAGCTCCGCCTTGCGGCGTTTGCTGATGTCGCTGATGATCGCCAGGTAGCCCTTGGGTTCTCCCCGGGCGTCGCGCATTCTGGACAGGGAGAGGCTGATGTCGACCTTTTCCCCGCTCTTCAGGGTCATCGTGGTCTCCTTGCCGGAGACCTGATCCCCGTCTTTCAGTTCAATGGCGATTTCGCGCCTGAATTCCTTCTCGAAGAAGTCGCCGGCGCGCAGCGCCGGGACCGCTTCCGGGTTGAACTGGAAGCGCTGCCGGCCGTAGTCGTTGATCGCGATCGGGCGCATCCGTGCGTCCATGGTGACGACCATGGACGGAGCCGTGCGCAGCAGTGTATCCAGGGACGTTTTCGTCTCCCGGCCCTCAACGACCTGTTCCTGCAGTTGCGCGATCACATGCTCCATGTCGGCGTGGAGTTTGCCCAATTCGGGGAATACCCGGGTCGGCCGCCGCCGGCCGCCGGTGCCGGAGGGAAGCAGGCTTTCGTCAAGCCGGGCCAGCGGGTCCAGGAGGGTGGTTTTCAGGAACAGGAAAAGGAGAACCAGGCCAGCCAGCAGCGGCAGGAGGACATGGAGGGGAAAAAACGCCGCGCCGACGCGGCCCGCATGGGCGAACCCAACCGACAAGCTCATAACCTGCACGGCATGCCAGCCGCTGTCGGGATGACGGGCGGACAGCAGCAGCGTCGGACCGTCGCCCAGGCGCAGCAGGCGTTCGGCAGGGAAGGCCCGCTCACGGGCGATCATGGCGATGACCTGCTGGTCGGGCTTGTCGTTGACGCTGGCGTTGAATTCGAATTTGGGACCGGGATCGAACCCCGGCTTGTTGAAGAGGGGGGCCAGGTCGCGGTGCAGGACAACGCGGAAGTCGTCGTCCATGATGAAGTGGCTGATCCCGGGGAGACCCGGGTCGCTCTCCAGGCTTGCCAGCATGGATTCCAGCGTGATGTCATGGCCGACCACGCCCTGGAAGCCGCCTTCGAGGTAGACCGGCACGGTCACGCTGATCACCCATTTTCCCAGGCTTTCTTCACGGCGCGGCCGGGTGAAGCGCATGCTTCGTGCCGGATTGTTTTCCGGCGTGCCCATCAGCAGCAGGGGATCGTTGCTGAAATCATGCCCGTCGTGGAGGTCCATGGCCTTGCGTGCCGGCAGCACGATGAGCCAATTCTCCCTGGAAATGAAATAGGCGCTGGCGACCGACGGGGGCAGGGAGGAGAAATAGCCCTGCAGCCGCGGCCAGGCAGCGGCCACGGCCCGGGCCTCGGGAGGCGCTTCCGGCCGGCGCGGGACGAAGATGCCCCAAGCGCTTTCGCCTTCGCCGATGCGGGAACGGAACGGCGGTGCCGCCACGGCCAGCGAGGCCTCCCGGTCTGAAAGAACTGGAACGTCGGTGCGGGGCGGTGCGGCCGACTCGGGAGCCGGGTACAACAGATCGCGGAAAAGGCGCGCCGTTGCGGAGACAGCCTGCTGTTGCGCGATCCAGAGATTGTTTTCTCGGCGCTGCTCGGCATGAAAGATCCGCCGTCCGGCCTGGGTCAGGGCATGCTCCTGACGCTTTTCCGCCAGTGCGCCCAGCCGCAGGTATTGCACGGCCGCGACCAGGATAAAGAAGATCGCCAGAACGAGGAGAAATCTGTGCTGGAGGGTCTTCATCGCGATGGCCGCGGCTGGGAGGGCCTCAGTTCGGTTCCTCCTGGCCCTCGTAGACGACCTTGATGCCTTCGATCTTTTTCTGGATGGGATAGGTCCCCAGCAGGACCTGGCCCGAGTTCTTGCTCTTGGCGTAGACCTTTACCTTGACGGGTTTCCAGTTGGGCATGTTCTTGATGAAGGCCGGCTTGGAAGTCGCCCGGTAGCCGTAAAAGCCCTTGACGAAGATCTCGCCGCTCACCTCGCCGGGCGCCAGGGGGGTTTTCACCGCCTCCACATAGCCGTCGGTAAGGTTCTCGCCGCTCTCCTCCAAGACAAAGATGCAGTTGAACCCCACGTACTGCAGGGGTCGCTTGCCGGTGTTCTTTATCTTGAAGGTGAAGGACGGCACGATGGTCGCCTCGTCGGGACGGACCTTTTTGTCGACCCAAATGGAATCGTGCCAGACGATCTGGACGGATGCGGCCAACTCCTCGTCGCTCATGGTGTCCTGGATGACGGTTTTGTAGAACAGAAAGATGAGAGCGATGCCGACCGCGACCAGCAGGATCGAGGCCCAGAACTTGCTGTTCTTGTAGAATGGGATCTTCTGCGGAAGATCCTTGAACAATTCATTGTTTTCGCTCATGGTTTTCTCCTTGCCCGCTTTATATAATATTTATTTCCTTATTTCAAGCCGGGAAATACCCTAAAAAAGGGGGCCGTTTCCGGCCCCCCGGGGAAAACGCGGTTCGGGGTCAGATCAAACGACGCCGTAGGCCAGCATGGCCTTGGCCACCTTGACGAAGCCGGCGATGTTGGCGCCGGTCAGGTAGTCGCCCTTGCTGGCGTACTTTTCGGCGGCGTCCAGGCACTGCTTGTGGATGCTCTTCATGATGCCATGCAGCTTCTGGTCGACCTCTTCCCGGTTCCAGTAGAGGCGCATGCTCTGCTGCGACATTTCCAGGCCCGAAGTGGCGACGCCGCCGGCGTTGGCCGCCTTGGCCGGACCGTAGAGCACGTTGTTCTCCTGGAATACCTTGATGGCGGCCAGGTTGGACGGCATGTTGGCACCTTCGGAGACGCAGAAGCAGCCGTTCTTGACCATGGCCTTGGCGTGCTCCTCGTCGATCTCGTTCTGGGTGGCCGAGGGGAAGGCGGCATCGATCTTGAGGCCGTCCTTGACCACGTCCCAAACGCTCTTGTCCGCGAAGTACTTGCCCTTGTATTTCTTGGCGAATTCCTCGATGCGGCCGCGGGTGACGTTCTTCAGGTCCATGACATAGGCCAGCTTCTCGGCGTCGATGCCCGTCTCGTCGATGATGGTGCCGCTGGAATCGGACAGCGAGACCACCTTGCCGCCGAGCTGGTTGATCTTCTCGGTGGTGTACTGGGCGACGTTGCCCGAACCGCTGACGGCGCAGCTCAGTCCCTTCAGTTCCTTGCCGCGGGTGGCCAGCATCTCGGCGGCGAAATAGACCGAACCGTAGCCCGTCGCCTCGGGGCGGATCAGCGAGCCTCCCCATTCCAGGGCGCGGCCGGTCAGCACGCCGGTGTGCTCGTTGCGGATCTTCTTGTAGTAGCCGTACATATAGCCGATCTCGCGGCCGCCCACACCGATGTCGCCTACCGGCACGTCGGTATGCTCGCCGATGTGGCGGTACAGCTCGGTCATGAAGGATTGACAG
>DCVB01000017.1 GCA_002327965.1 Candidatus Aminicenantes bacterium UBA2199
TTACGGCAGACGGTCAGAAAACTGCAATACGAAGACTTAAAGTCCAAATTCCAAATAACAAACAATATCCAAATTTCAAATTCCAATTTCCAAAACAAAAGCTCCTTGCAATAGCATTTTCTTCGTTTGGGTCAAAGTCCCCGCCAGGGGATTGGGTAATTGGAATTTGGAATTTATTTGGGATTTGGAATTTGGTGCTTGGAATTTAATTCTTCACATGTCACGCGTCATCCCCATGCGGGGACCCCGTCGGAGCGGGGCGGGCGGCCTTCGTGCGCGTTACGCGTCACGATGGTTCATCTTTCCAAATCCCCGTCATTTGGGCTCCAGCAGCGATAAATAGAACAGGTCATTGTTCAGGTCTGAAGGGAGCAGGTAGACCCCGAATTTGCCCTGGCGGATGCGGAAACCGTACTTCTGCAGCAACGGCGCCAAGGGCTCGGGCCTGAGGCCGCGGGCGACGGCCGCCTTTTCCACGACCTCCTCGCTTTCCTCGGTCAGGAACGAGCATACGGCGTAGAGCAGGCGGGCGCGCGGGAAACGCGCCGCCAGGCTGGCCAGCATCAGTTTCTGCCTGCCGGCGTTCGCCCGCACCGTTTCGGGGGTGATCTTGTTTTTCAGGTCGGGATTCTTGCGTAGGGTGCCGCTCGAGGTGCAGGGGGCGTCGAGGATGACCAGGTCGGCCGTCTCGTTGCCGGCGGGATACTGCAGGATATCGGCTTGGAAGAATGATATGTTCTCCAGTCGCATGCGGCGGCTGTTCTGCTCCAGCAGGCGCAGGCGCGGGGCGCTGATGTCGCTGGCGCGGATCCTCAGTTCGGGGCGCAGGCAGGCCAGGGTCAACGACTTGCCTCCCGGCGCCGCGGCCACGTCGCAGACTTCCCGGACGGCCCGGGCGGAGGCCACGAAGGCGACGGCCTGCGAGCCCGTGTTCTGGATGTAGAAATCATCGAGGCGTCCCGGCTTTTCCAGCACCAGGCCGGCCGAGGTGGTCTCGAAGCAGCCCAGTTCCGGCAGCTCGCGGCAGGGGATGCCTTCGGCTTCCAGGACGCGGCGCGCCCCCGCCATGGTCATGCGTCCGGGGTGAAAACGCAGATGGAAGGCGGGCTCGCGGTCGAGGTACTCCAGGTCGGCCGTGGCGGCTGCCCCGATTCGCTTCAGGGAGGCGAGCAGCAGCGGCGAGATGGCGAAGGTCAGCACGGGGTCGTCCCCGTGCTCGATGCGGGCGCGCACTTCCTGCTTGCGGCGCAGCAGCTGGCGCAGCACGGCGTTGACGAAAGGCTTTTCTTTTTTGGCGGCGGCGTTCACCGCCTCGTTGACCACCGCGTACTCCGGGTAGGAGTCGGAATAGAGCAGCAGGAAAACGGCGATCTTCAGCAGCACGTAGGTGGGCAGGGGAGGCGGCTGTTCCTTCTGCTTCAGGAACAGGCCGATGACGTATTCCAGGGCGATGTCCTTGCGCACCACGCCGTATACCGTGCGCGTCAGGGCGTTCTTGTCACCGGCGGCAACGTCGCGCAGGAAACGGGACAGCAGCAGCCTCAGGTTGGCCTGCGGCTCGCGGAAATAGTCGAGCAGCAGGTGGGCGGCCGGGGCGAGAAAATTCAAGACAGCCTCGCGGGGATGCGGTGTCCCAGGGAAAATTGCCAGGGGCTCATGGCTTTTTTGCCCTCGGGCTGGATGGCGCTGATCTCAAGGATCGTCCCCAGGCCGCAGGCGACCTGCATCCCGCCCGGGGCGAGAGCCAGGACTTCGCCCGGCTGCGACCGGTGCTCCCGCTGGGAAACGGCGGCGACCAGGATCTTGACCTGCTGCTTTTCCATCTGGAAGAACAGCCCCGGCCAGGGGGAGAACGCCCGCAGCGTGTCGTAGAGCCTGCGGGCGGGCAGTTGCCAGTTGGCGCGGCCTTCCTTCTTTTCCAGGGCCGGTGCCAGGCTGGCCAGGGATTCATCCTGGGGGACAGGCTGGATCGTCCCGGCGATGATCTCCTCCAGGGTACGGCGCAGCAAGGGAGCCGCCCGCTCGCCCAGGCGCTGCTGGTAAGTGGCACTGGTGTCATCGGGGCGGATGGCGATCTCCTCGCGTGACCAGACCGGGCCGGCATCCATGCGGCCGCTCAGCTCGAATACGGTGATGCCGCTGCGGCTTTCGCCGTTCTGGATGGCCCGTTGCACCGGGGCGGCGCCGCGGTAGGCCGGCAGCAGCGAAAAGTGAACGTTGACCGAGTGGAAGCGGGGCAGGTCGCGAATATCCCTGGGGATGAACTGGCCGTAGGCCACCACGACGGCGATGTCCGGCGCGATGCGGCGCATGGCCAGCTCCAGTTCGGGCTCGCGCAGGTCGGGCGGCTGCAGCAGCGGCAGTTGGTTCTCCAGGGCGAAATGCTTGATGGCCGGAACGAGCAACTGGCGGTTCCGGCCGCCGCGGCGATCGGGCTGCGTAACCATCAGCCTCAGGCGGAATGCCCTGTTCAGTTCCCTGGCGATGGGCAGGCCGATGGCGCTGGTGCCGAAAAAGACCACGTCACCATTCGCCACTTTTCCTCTTTTGGGTGATCTCCTTGCGGATCAGGGAGCGCTTCAGGGTGGAAACGCGGTCGACGATCGTAAAACCGTCGATGTGGTCGATCTCATGCTGCAGGACGCGCGCCTTGAGGCCCTCGAACTCGGCGCGCAGCTCGCTGCCGTCCAGCAGGATGCCCGCAAGCAGCAGGCGGGTTTTGCGCCGGATGGCCAGGGAATAGCCGGGAACCGACAAACAGCCTTCCTCGCTGGTCTCGTGGCCCTCGCTCTCGATAATGCGCGGGTTGACGACCACCAGCAGTTCCTCGGGATTTTCCCCCACCGACAGGTCCAGGGTGATCAGGCGCAGCGATTCTCCCACTTGCGGGGCGGCCAGGCCGATGCCCGGGGCCTCGTGCATGGTACGCGTCATGGCCACGGCCAGGTCGACGATGCGCTGGCTGATGTCGCGGACCTCCGCGGCCTTTGCCTTTAGCACGTCATCGCCGTATTTGCAGATTGTAAGGGTTTCCGCTTCCACGCCGACATTATATTTTGTTAGGGTAGCGCTGTCAACGAGCCAGGGGACGGGGGGAAGGCCAGAAAAAAGTTCGAAGTTCGATGTTCGAAGTTCGACGTTCAGCGATTTCAAGCACCAATTCAAGAGAAAAAGAGTTTAAGGGTTCATGAGTTCGGGAAAAGGCATTTCCCGAAAGCAATGCCTTAACGCTTCAACCCTTCAACTCGTCAACGCTAATATGTTCGAAGTTCGATGTTCGACGTTCGACGTTTTCAAGCACTCGTTCAACGGTTAAAGAGTTCAAGGGTTAATGAGTTTGGAAAAAGGCATTTCCCGAAAGCAATGCCTTAACGCTTCAACCCGTCAACGCTTCGACAGTGCCTTTCAAAATCGAACATGGAACATGGAACGTGGAACACGGAACGTGGAACATTATGATTGCCGCTCATTGCAAATCCTGCCGCTTTATGATAGTTTCCCAGCCTGCCGGCCGTACAGCCGGGCGTGGAGAGTCATTTTGGGCAATATCAAGGTCCTGGCCGAGAACGTGTACCGCAAGATCGCCGCCGGCGAGGTGATCGAGCGCCCGCTTTCCGTGGTCAAGGAGCTGGTGGAGAACGCCATCGATGCCGGTGCCGGCGCCATTGCGGTCGAGCTGAACGCCGGCGGCAAGGAACTGGTGCGGGTCGAGGACGACGGCGGCGGCTTCGCCGCCGACGACATCGAGATCGCGTTCCAGCGCCACAGCACGTCCAAGCTGGCCGAGCTGGAGGACCTGGACCGCCTGCAGTCCCTGGGTTTCCGCGGCGAGGCCCTGCCGTCGATACGCGAAGTGGCCGACATCGACCTGGAGACGGCCGACAACGACCAGGGGCGCGGCTGGCGCTGTTCCTTCCGCGACGGCGCCCTGGTGGAAAAGGTCCAGGCCGCGCGCCGCCGGGGCACGGCCATTTCCGTTTGCCGGTTGTTCGCCAATTTCCCCGTGCGCCGCAAGTTCATGAAGAGCGACCAGGGCGAGTTGCGCCAGGTCAGCGCCTTCATGGAAACGATCGCCCTGGCCCGCCCCGGCATCGCCTTCACCCTGAAGCACAACCGCCGCACCGTGTTCCACTACCCGGCGGCGGCGACGCTGGCCGATCGCATCTACCAGGTCTTCGGCAAGGAGTTCCTGGACGGATTGCTGCCGCTGGATTTCGTTTCCGGTCCCTGCCGGCTGACGGGCTTCGTTTCGGGCTCCCAGGGAGGGGTGCGCGGCAGGAACCGGCAGTTCTTCACGGTCAACGGCCGGCCGGTGCGGGAAAGGACCCTGCAGGCGGCGTTCAACAACACCCTGCAGCCCTTCCTGGAGAAATCGCTCAGCCCGGCCGGAGTGCTCGACCTCGTTGTCCCGCCCGACCAGATCGACGTCAACATCCATCCCATGAAGCTGGAGGTCCGTTTCCTCGATGCCCAGCGCCTCTACCAGCTCATGCAGCAGGCGCTCCATGCCGCCCTGGGCGGACGGCTGCGCCCCGAGGCTTACGCGTCCCACGACCCGGCCGACATGGCGCAGGGAAGCGCCATGGCGGTCATGATGCCGACCATGGAAAAAACCGGGATCCCCCGGTTGTTGCCAACGGAACCAACGGCCGAGGGGGAGGATTTCCGCGTCCTGGGCCAGTACCGGGACTCGTACATCGTGGTCGAAAAGAACGGCGATCTCCTGGTCATCGACCAGCACAATGCCCGCGAGCGCGTGCTCTTCGAGCGCTTGCAGGCCGGCTGCGCTTCCGGCAGCGTTCCGGCGGCCCAGGCTCTTTTCCCCCTGCTGATCGAGCTCAGCCCCGCCGAGCAGGCGGCCCTCGACGATGACCGCATGGAGCTTCTGCGCAAGGCCGGCTTTGATCTCCGCCGCCTGAGCGGTGCCGCCGTCGAGGTCAAGGCGTTCCCGCAATTCCTCAGTGAGGGGCGCATCCGCGAGAACCTGCGCGCCGCCCTGCGCGAGCCATTGGCCGACGGCAGCGACGGCCAGGAGCGCCTGTTGGCCTCGCTGGCCTGCCACGACGCCGTCAAGGTCAATCAGCGCCTGCATGCCGACGAGATGCGCGCCCTGGTCCGCGACCTGTTCGCCTGCGCCAATCCCGATTTCTGCCCCCACCGCCGCCCGATCATCGTCACCCTGACCCTGGAAGAGATCGAGAAGCGCCTGAAACGGCGCTGACAACGGACCGCCGGGGATGAACGGGATGCCGGTTCCGCGGTTGCTGCGCTGGTTCGCGCGCTGCCGCCGCGAGCTGCCCTGGCGCCGGCGCCATGACCTCTATGCCATATGGGTCTCCGAGGTCATGCTGCAGCAGACGCAAGTGGAGACGGTCATCCCGTATTACCGCGATTTCCTGCGGCGCTATCCGACCCTGAAACAACTGGCCGCCGCGCCGCTGCAGGATGTGCTCAAGGCCTGGGAAGGGCTGGGGTATTATTCCCGGGCCCGCAACCTTTGGCTGGCGGCGCGCCGGGTCCGCGATGCCTTTCAAGGACGCATTCCCCGGACGGCTGAGGATTTCCGCGCCTTGCCCGGGGTGGGTGAGTACATCGCCGCCGCCGTGCTCAGCATCGGTCGCGGCCTGGCCGTGCCGGTGATCGACGGCAACGTGCTGCGGGTCGTCTGCCGCTGGCAGGGGATCGAGGGCGACGTGCGATCAACGGCGACGCGGAAGAAGGTCCTTTCTTTTTTAACGGGAATCATTCCGGAGAATTCCCCCGGTCGCTTCAACGAAGCCATGATGGAGCTGGGGGCGCTGGTCTGCCGTCCGAGGGATCCTTGTTGTCGTTCATGCCCGCTGCGCCGGGACTGCTTCGCCTTTCTCCGGAGCCGGACCGCTTCGCTGCCGTTCCGCAGCCGGAAGCGGGCCGTGCCCGAGTACCGGGCGGCGCTGGCCGTGATCCTGCGCAACGGCAGGATCTTCATCCAGCAGCGCCCTGAAACAGGCCACCTGGGAGGGCTCTGGGAGTTCCCCGGCGGCAAGTGCCGTCCGCGGGAGAAGCCGGAAGGCGCGGTCGTCCGCGAATGCCGCGAGGAACTGGGCGCCCGGGTCGAAGTCCTGGCCAAGCTGGCCGAGGTGCGCCACGCTTATTCCCATTTCAAGGTTCACCTGCACGTCTTTATCTGCCGGCCGGGGAAGGGCCGGCTCCGCACCGGGCAGTCCCACGCCTGGGTGAAAGCCCAAGACCTCGAACGGTATCCGTTCCCCGGGGCCAATCACAAGTTCTTTCCTCGTTTGCATGAATGGCTTTCAAGCCATCGTGACGCGTAACGCGTGACGCGTAACGTGTGGCAAAAAAAAACGAACTGATTATGCGCATTTGAATCAGAATGTTTTTGGGCTGAGTTTACTCTTTTGCCTGGGAGGCATGACCATATCCCGGAAAGCGCTGTTTCGTGTCACGCGTCACGCGTTACGCGTCACGAAGGATGTGGGTTCGTTTTGACAACCCGCAGGCTCTGTGCTACCATTTCGCTTCTGCCCGGCAAATCCGCCGGGCAATCCGGAAAACCGAGGAGCAGAACGATGTTCAAGTCCCTGGTGCCGAAAAATGATGTCTTTTACGGGCTTTTCGACAAGATCAGTTCCAATATGGTCGAAGGCGTGGAGATATTGGTCAGGATGCTCAACGAATGCGACCTGTACAACCAGCACGCCGTCAGCCTGAAATCGCTGGAGCACCAGACCGACCAGCTGGTGCACAGCGTCATGTCGCACCTGCACAAGACATTCATCACGCCGATCGAGCGCGAGGACATTCACCGACTGGCCGTGCGCCTCGATGACATCCTCGATCTGGCCGAGGCCGCCAGCTCGCGCATCGATCTCTACCGGCCCTGCCATGTTCCCGAAGAGGCCAAGGAATTGAGCCATGTGCTGCTGGCGAGCGTCAAGCTGGTCAAGGAAATGGTCGCCCTGCTACCCAACATGAAGAATCGGGCCCGCATCATGGAACTGACCGTGGAGATCAACCGCCTGGAGGACCAGGCCGACTATATCCGCCGCAGCACGCTGGCCCGCCTTTTCCGCGAAGAGAAGGACCCGTTCGAATTGATCAAGTGGAAGGACATCCTGGAATACATCGAACGGGCGACCGACCGTTGCGAGGACGTGGCCGACATCACCGAGGGCATCGTCCTGGAAAACGCCTGAGCGCCGGAACCTCATGATGGTCCTGGTCGTCGTCATCGTCCTGCTGGCGCTGCTGTTCGACTTCATCAACGGCATGAACGACGCCGCCAACTCGGTGGCCACCATCGTCTCCACGCGCGTCCTGTCGCCGCACCAGGCGGTCGTTTGGGCCGCCTTCTTCAACTTTGTCGCGGCCTTCCTGTTCGGTGTCCATGTAGCCAACACCATCGGCAAGGGGATCATCGATTCCCGGGTCGTATCTGCGCCCATGATCCTGGCCACCCTGATCGGTGCCGTCATCTGGTCTTATTTTTGCACCCACATGGGGCTGCCGATCAGCATTTCTCATGCCCTGGTCGGAGGATTGATCGGTTCGGCAGTGGCCAAAAGCGGACTTAAATCGCTGATCCTCCCCGGGCTGCTGAAGATCTCTCTCTTTATCGTCCTGGCGCCGCTGATCGGGCTGGTGCTTGGCTACATCATCATGATCGCCGTCCTGTGGGTCTGCCGCAAGCGCTCCCCGCAGACGGTCGACCGCTGGTTCCGCCGCCTGCAGCTCTTTTCCGCCGCCCTCTACAGCCTCGGCCACGGCACCAACGACGCGCAAAAGACCATGGGTATCATCGCCATGCTGCTTTTTTCCACCGGTCATCTGGGACCGCAATTCCATGTCCCGGTATGGGTGATCCTGAGCTGCCATGCCGCCATCGCCCTGGGCACCCTGACCGGCGGCTGGAAGGTGATCGAGACCATGGGCATGAAGATTACCAAGCTCAAACCCGTGCACGGCTTCGGTGCCGAAACCGCTGCCGCCGGGTCCATCCTGATGTCCTCCGTTCTGGGCGTTCCGGTTTCGACCACCCACACCATCACCGGCGCCATCATCGGCGTGGGGGCCACCACGCGCCTGTCGGCGATCCGCTGGGGGCTGGCCGTGCGCATCGTCTGGGCCTGGGTCTTCACCATCCCCGGCTCGGCCCTGATCGCGGCCCTGAGCTGGTACGGGGTGTCCATGCTGAACTTGCCAGGCTGATTCTTTGACCGCCCCATCTTTCGGGGGCAGGTAATTAACCGATTTTTAATCCGGCATTAATCCCTTAATAACATAACATTACCATACTGTATCCTGAGGAAAAAATGATTTCTATCGCATTCCTGTCCATCCTGGCCTTCTCGCTGATCGTCTATGGCGCCTTCCTTGCCTTCACCCTGCGTTTCCGGCCGAGGCGGGAGGCGCGAATCGACCTGGGCAGCCGCTTCCCCCGCGTCAGCATCCTGAAACCGATGAAAAACCTGGTCGACGACATCACCGCCAACCTGGAATCGTACTTCACCCTTGACTATCCCAATTACGAGCTCATTTTCGGGCTCGACTCGCTGGACGACGCCTCGCTGCCGGTCATCCGCTCCCTTGGCGGACGCTTCCCCGAGATCCCGGTATCCATCGTCACAACGGGCCATTCGGACGAGCAGAATCCCAAGATATTCAAGCTGGCGCGAATGGAGGCCAGCGCCGCGGGCGAGCTGTTCTGGGTCACCGACGCCAACACCCGGGTCGCCGCCGACACGCTGAACCGGCTGGTCAGGGAATACCAGAGATCCTCCGCCCATGTGGTGTTCTCGCCCATCCGCGGCACGGGAAGCCGCAGCCTGCCCAGCCTGATGGAGAACATGAGCCTGAATCTCTTCACCTCGGGCAACATCATCACCGCCTGGAAGGCCTTCCGGCAGCAGATCATCGTCGGCAAGTCGATGCTCATCGAGAAGGCCGCCCTGGGGCATTTCGGCGGCTTTTCCTATTTCAGCGCCTTCCTGGCTGAGGATTTCGTCATCGGCGAGGCCTTCGAGAACGGGGGATTCACCCTCTCCTGCGATTGTACCTGGATCGACAACGTGAACCGCACGACGACCTTTGCCGGCTTTTTTCGGCGCATGGCGCGCTGGGCCAAGTTGCGCCTGCGCCTGAAACCCGTTTTCTACGTCCTGGAGGTCTTCCTCAACCCGGTCGCCCTCTCCCTGGCCCTGCCGCTCCTCTTTCCGGCGGCCGGGTGGCTCGCGCTGGCCGGGGTATGGTCCTGCAAGATCGTCATCGAGCTTTCCAGCTACCTGGTCCTCTCCCATGGCGAAAAGGAACCGCGCAGCAATCTCCTGATGCTGCCGGTGGCGGTCATCCTGAAGGATTTCATCCTGCTCGTTGTCTACTTCGTGCCTTTTTTCAGCCGTACCCTCGTCTGGCAGGGCGGAAGCATAGCGATCGGGCGCCGGACCCGCATCGGCGGCCCCCGTGAAATCCTGGCACTGGAGGGATCGTAAGGCATGGCGATGTCCAAGGCCTGGGTGGTTTCGGTGCTGATGGGGCTGGGTCACCTGCGTGCCGCCTACCCCTTGCGCGACAGCGCTTGCGAGGGCATCATCCTCTACGGCACGCGTCGCTCGACCCCGCCCCGTGAATACCGCATCTGGCGTCGTCTGCGCAAGATCTACTATTTCTCCTCCAACGTGGGCAAGCTGCCGCTCCTTGGCAAGCCTCTGCTCGACCTGCTGCTGGCGGTGCAGCGCATCCAGCCCTATTATCCGCGCCGCGACCTCTCCCGGCCCAGCCTCGCCGTGCGCTACCTGGGCCGGCTGGTCTCCAGCAAGGGTCTCTGCCGCGACCTGCTGGTACGCATGAACCGCCTGCCCCTGCCGCGCATCCATTCGTTCTACGCCACCGCCGTGGCCTCGGACCATGCCGCTGCCGCCGGGCAGGACTACCTGCTGATCTGCGACAGCGACTTCAACCGCGTCTGGGTCCCGCGCGACCCGCGTTTGGGACACTTGAAGTACCTGGCCCCCTGCACCCAGGTGCGGAACCGCCTGCTGGCATACGGCGTCGCGGCCGAGCGCATCATCCTGACCGGCTTTCCGCTGCCCAAGGAAAACATCGGCAGCCGGGAGGGCTTGGAGATCCTCCGCGAAGACCTGTTCCAGCGCCTGTTGCGCCTGGACCCGAAGCGGAAATTTTTCTCCTACCACCAGCGCTCGGTGCTGGGCTGGCTGGGAAAGGAGTCGCTGCCACCGGCGGCGTCCGGCCCGATGCACCTGACCTTTGCCATCGGCGGCGCCGGGGCGCAATGCGACATGGCGCGGATCATCCTGCAGAGCTTGAAGCCCGCCATTGAAGCGGGGCGTATGCGGGTTACCATTTCGGCTGGTATCCATCAAAAAGTGTACGAGCGGCTCCTGGGATACGTCAACCAGCTGGGGCTCGCGGACAAACTGAACGCCGGCGGAGTGGACCTGGTCTACGATTCCGACATTTATTCCTACCTGGACAAGTTCAACCGCATCCTGCGTACGACCGATGTCCTGTGGACCAAGCCCAGCGAGCTTTCCTTCTATTGCGCCCTGGGCATTCCCATCCTGATGGCCCCGCCGATCGGCGTTCATGAGGAATTGAACCGTTGCTGGCTGCGTGAGATTCATGCCGGCGTGGAGGCGGCGGGTCCCTTGCGTTTCACCCATGAATGGCTGTTCGACCTGCTGGAAAACGGACGCCTGGCTGAGGCGGCCTGGGACGGCTTCCTGAAGGCGCGCAAACTGGGAACCTACAAGATAGAAGACCTGATCCGCACCGGTGCCTGCGCCGAGGGCCTGACTCCCCTCGAACAGTAGCGGGGACGGGTCCCATCCCGGCGGCCGTCATGTCCCATGCCGGCAGCTCCGGCATCGGGAAAGCTTCATCCTGCGGCGGAATGCCATATTGCCTCATCTAAAAATCTACCTGAACGGCGAACGCTTGACAAAAGGCCGATTGCTGGTAAAATCTAGTTTATCGTTTCTCGAATCCCACTTTTTCTTGAATGACGAAAGAGGAGGATGACGTGGCGCGCAAAAAAATGACCTTCCCGGCCCTGGTGTTATCTGTCTGCTGCCTGCTCCTGTTTTCCGCCTGCAGCCGCGGCTCCCAGCAGGCCAATTCGCTGCAGATCAAGGGCTCCGACACCATGGTCAACCTGGGCCAGGCCTGGGCCGAGGAATTCATGAAGTTGCGTCCCGAGGTCTCGGTGGCCGTCACCGGCGGCGGCTCGGGGACCGGCATCGCGTCCCTGCTCTCCAGGACCTGCGACATCGCCGAACTGTCGCGCGAACTCAAGGCGGAGGAACTCGCCATGGCCCGGCAGAAGGGCCTGGATCCCCGGCAGATCACCGTCGCCCTGGACGGGCTGGCCGTGGTGGTCCATCCAACCAACCCGCTGTCGCAGCTGACCATGGACCAGCTGGCCGCCATTTTCTCGGGCACGGTCACCAACTGGAGGGAGATCGGCGGCGCCGACCTGCCCATCGTGGTCCTGTCGCGCGAGGTCAACTCCGGCACCCATGTCTATTTCAAGGAGCACGTGCTGCGCGGCAACCAGACGGACAGCCGCGCGGAGTTCGCCGCCAAGGCCCTGATGCTGCCCAGTTCCCAGGCCATCGCCGACGAGGTGGCGCAGAACCCCGGCGCCATCGGCTATTACGGCATGGGCTACATCTCTCCGAGGGAAAAGGCCCTGGCCGTGGCCAAGGACGATGCCTCGCCGGCCGTGGCGCCCACCATCGAGAACGTGGTCAGCCAGGATTACCCGATCTCGCGCCCGCTGCTCATGGTCACCCGCGAGGAGCCCCAGGGGCTGGTGGCCGATTTCCTCGACTTCGTCCTCGGCCCCGAGGGCCAGCAGCTCGTGGTCAAGATCGATTTCGTGCCGGTGAAGAAGAACTAGCGCTCGATGGCGTCCAAGCGGCTGCGCAAGCTGAAGGAGTGGTGGATCGAGAAAGCCATCCTGCTCAGCGGCATTTTTTCCGTCGTCTTCGTCGCGCTGATCTTCCTCTTCCTGCTGCGCGAGGGCTTGTCCCTGTTCCGCGGCGAAAGCGTATTCGATTTCCTGCTGGGCAAGAGCTGGTACCCGATCTCCGACCCGCCGCGCTTCGGCATCCTGCCGCTGATCCTCGGCTCGCTGCTGGTGACGCTGGGCGCCGCCGCCATCTCGGTGCCCATCAGCCTCGCCGCCGCCCTGTTCATCGCCGAGATCGCCCCCGGGCGGCTGAAAGAAGGCCTGAAGGCGGGCATCGAGCTGCTGGCGGCCATCCCCTCGGTGGTCATCGGCTTCATCGGCATGATCACCCTCGGCCCCTGGATCAAGAACCTGTTCAACATCCCCACCGGGCTGACCGCCCTCACCGGCTCGGTGACGCTGGCCTTCATGGCCATGCCCACCATCGTCTCCATCGCCGAGGACGCCATCACCGCCGTGCCACGGCAGTACCGCGAGGCGGCCATCGCCATGGGGGCGACGAAATGGCAGACCACCTGGCGCATCGTGGCCCGCGCCGCCCGGCCGGGCATGGTCGCCGCCGTCATGCTGGGCATCGGCCGGGTCATCGGCGAGACCATGGCCGTGATGATGGTCACCGGCAACGCCGCCATCATTCCCCACAGCATCCTGCAGCCGGTGCGCACCCTGACCGCCACCATCGCCGCCGAGATGGGCGAGTCGGTGCAGGGCGGGGCGCACTACGCCGCCCTGTTCGCCATCGGCATCGTGCTGTTCATCATCACCTTCCTGATCAACGGCGTGGCGGACCTGTACCTGCACCGCTCGCGCAGATAGCCCCATGAGCTCGCGCCTGTCGCAACGGATCGCCTTCGCGCTGCTGTTCCTGGCCACCCTGGTGGTGGTGCTGCCGGTGGTGGTCATCCTGGCGATCATCGTCGCCAAGGGCGCCAGCGCCATCAGCTGGGAATTCCTCTTCACCATGCCCCGGGACGGCATGAGCGCCGGCGGCATACTGCCGGCCATTCTGGGCACGCTCTACCTGGTGCTGGGCGCGGTCCTCTTCGCCGTGCCGCTGGGCGTGGCGGCCGCCGTCTACCTGGTCGAGTATTCAGGCGACAACCGCTTCTCGCGCCTGGTCAAGCTGGCCATCGTCAACCTGGCCGGCGTGCCGTCGGTGGTCTACGGCCTCTTCGGCCTGGGCATCTTCGTCATCTTCTTCCGCTTCGGCGCCTCCATCCTGTCCGGGGCGCTGACGCTGGGCATCATGATCCTGCCGGTGATCATCACCTCGGCGCGCGAGGCGCTGGAGAGCGTGCCCCGCCATTTCCGCACCGTCAGCCTGTCGCTGGGCGCCAGCCGCTGGCAGACCATCCGCCACTCGGTGCTGCCGCATGCGCTGCCCGGCATCCTGACCGGCATGATCCTGGGCCTGGGGCGCGCCGCCGGCGAAACCGCCCCCATCCTGTTCACGGTGGCCGCCTTCTACCTGCCGCGCCTGCCGCAGTCGGTCTTTGACCAGACCATGGCCCTGCCCTACCATCTCTACGTCATCTCCACCCAGGTGCCGGGCGTTCCCGAGAACGTGCGCTACGGCACGGCGCTGGTGCTGCTGGCGCTGGTGCTGCTGCTGAACCTGGCGGCCATCATCCTGCGCTCGCGGTTCCGCGCGAGGAAAAAATGGTGACCCGGGCGGCGAAGTTCTCCATCCAGGGGCTGCACGTCCATTACGGAAGCCTGTGCGCCCTGCGCGACCTGAACCTGGAGATCGCCGCCCATGAGCTCTTCACCGTCATCGGCCCGGCCAACTCGGGGAAATCCACATTTCTCAATTCCCTGAACCGCCTGATCGACCTGGAAGCGCACAGCCGCGTCAGCGGCGGGATCCGCCTGGACGGGATCGACATCCGCGCCGGCCTGGAGGTGGAGGCGCTGCGGCGCAAGGTGGGCATCGTCTTCGCCCTGCCGCTGCCGCTGCCCATCTCCATCTACGAGAACGTGGTCTATGGATTGCGCATGCAGGGCGTTCGCGACGCGAAGGCGCTGGACGCGGCGGTGGAACGGAGCCTGCGCGAGTCGTACCTGTGGGAGGAGGTGAAGGATCGCCTGCGCACGCCGGCGATGAACCTCTCCGGCGGGCAGCAGCAGCGCCTGTGCATGGCGCGCATCCTCGCCGGCCAGCCCGATGTCCTGCTCTTTGACGAGCCGACATCGGGGCTGGACCCGATCTCCACGGCGCGCATCGAGGAGACCCTGCTGGTCCTGAAGGAAAAGTACACCATCGTGCTGGTGACCAACAACGTGGCCCAGGCGGCCCGCGTCGGAGACCGCACCGCCTTTTTCCTGATGGGGGAGATGGTCGAAGTGAGCGCGACGAGCACGATGTTCACGACGCCGGCCGACAGCCGCACCAGCGACTATATCACCGGCAAGTTCGGATGAGCATGGGCGACTACTGCATCGAGACCCGGGGGCTTGACCTTTTCTACGGCGATTTCCAGGCCCTGACCGCCGTCGACCTGCAGGTGCCGGCGCGCCAGGTGACCGCCCTGATCGGCCCCAGCGGCTGCGGCAAGAGCACGCTGCTGCGGGTGTTCAACCGCATGAACGACCTGATCGACGGCGTGCGCGTCGCGGGAACCGTGCGCATCGACAACGAGGACATCTACGCTCCCGGCACCGACCTGCTGCGCCTGCGCGAAAAGGTGGGCATGGTCTTCCAGCGCCCCAACCCGTTCCCGCTTTCGGTGTACGGCAACATCGCCTTCGGCCTGGCCGTGCACCGGCTGGCGGGCCGCCGCGAGTATGGGATGGTCGTGGAACAGGCGCTGCGCGACGTGCTGCTCTGGGACGACCTCAAGGACAGGCTGCATCAGTCGGCGCTGAGCCTGTCGCTCGAGCAGCAGCAGCGCCTGTGCATCGCCCGCGTCCTGCCGCTGAAGCCCCAGGTGCTGCTCATGGACGAGCCCTGTTCCGCCCTGGACCCCATCGCCACCCTGCACATCGAGGACCTGATGCGCAAGCTGAAGCGCGACTACACCATCGTCATCGTCACCCACAACATGCAGCAGGCGGCGCGGGCTTCCGACCGCGCCGGCTTCATGTACCTGGGCAAGCTGATCGAGTTCGACGAAACGGCGAGCATCTTCACCCACCCGCGGCAGGAGTTGACCGAAAACTACATCAGCGGCCGCTTCGGCTGACGCCAGGAGGAACCCATGGCCAGGGAGCATTTTCAGAACATGCTGCGCGAAGTGGAGCACGAATTGGCGGGCATGGGCGAAATGGTCGTCGCCGCCATTGAGGGCTCCGTCCGGGCGCTGAAGCATGTCGACAAGGCCGAGGCCGAGCGCATCATCGCCGCCGATGACGCGATCAACTGCAAGCGCTGGCAGATCGAGAACCAGTGCGTCCAGCTCTTCGCCACCCAGCAGCCGGTGGCCGGCGACCTGCGCGAGATCGTCTCCTTCATGGACCTGATCACCAACCTGGAGCGCATGGCCGACCATGCCAAGGGCATCGCCAGGATCGTGGTCATGCACGACCAGACGCCCCTGCTCAAGCCGCTGATCGACATCCCGCGCATGGCGGAAAAGGCCGCCGAGATGATCCGCGGAAGCCTGAGCGCCTTCATCCGCCAGGACGTGGATGCGGCCCGGGCCATCATGGAGATGGACGACGAGATCGACGCGCTCTACGAACAGATCTTCCGCGAATTGCTGACCTACATGATGGAGGATCCCCGGACCATCACCCGCGCCGTCTACCTGATCTGGGTCAGCCACAACCTGGAGCGCATCGCCGACCGCGTGACCAACATCTGCGAGCGCATCGTCTTCATGGTCACCGGGGAGACCTGCGGCAACTGAATCGTTTCCCGGCGGCGGATGAATTGTTGCAAATAAAAAAATTCCTCTATTGACACGTCCGAAAAATTGCACTATATTCGCAGTTGTGAAGTGGGAGGAAATGCAATTGAAAAAAGCCAACCAGGCGATCGCGGTCAAGGAAGCCGAAGCTCCCGGTGAGGAGGCCGAGCCTCCAAGCACGGCAGCAGTGGAGGAAAGCAACAACACCGCACCGTCGTTACTGTTTCCTGAACTGATACAATTCCCGAATTCCAAACCCGACAAGTCATTCTTCAGGATCGGAGCGCGCTCGCTGCAGTTTCAGAGGAAATACTTCCCGCTGGCCACGACCGCCGACTGGAACAGCTGGGAATGGCAGCTGCGCAACAGCATCACCAGCCCGCAGGCCCTGCAGAAGGTCCTGCAGCTGTCCGACGACGAGACGCGCGCCATGGCGGTCGACAGCGGCAACCTGCCGCTGCGCATCACCCCGTATTACGCCAGCCTGCTCGACCCCGCCGAGCCCATGCAGCCCCTGCGCCGCTGCGTGGTGCCGGTCAGCGCCGAGCAGCTCATCTCCTGCGGCGAGGCCGCCGACCCGCTGGGCGAGGACACCCACAGCCGCGTGCCGGGGCTGGTGCACCGTTATCCCGACCGCGTGCTCTTCCTGGTCACCGGTTTCTGCTCGAGCTACTGCCGCTACTGCACGCGCTCGCGACTGGTCGGCGACCAGAACAAGCGCCACCTCAACCGCGACCAGTGGGACCGCGCCCTGGCCTACATCGAGATGAATCCGGATGTGCGTGACGTGCTGCTTTCCGGCGGCGACCCGCTCACCCTGCCCGACAAGAGCCTGGAATACCTGCTGTCCCGCCTCAGCCGCATCCCGCACGTGGAGTTCGTGCGCATCGGCTCCAAGGTGCCGGTGGTCCTGCCGCAGCGCATTACCCAGGCGCTGATCAACGTGCTGAAGCGTTTCCGTCCTCTGTGGATGAGCATCCATTTCACCCACCCGGACGAGATCACCCCGGAGACGGCGCAGGCCTGCGAACGCCTGGCCGACGCCGGCATTCCCCTGGGCAGCCAGTCCGTCCTGTTGAAAGGCGTCAACGATTCGGTGCCGGTCATGAAAAAAATGATGCATGAGCTGTTGAAGATCCGCGTCCGTCCCTATTACCTCTACCAGTGCGATCCCATCCTCGGTTCCTCGCATTTCCGGACGCCGGTGGAGAAAGGCATCGAGATCATCGAGGGCCTGCGCGGCCATACCAGCGGCTATGCCGTCCCGCACTATGTGGTCGATGCCCCGGGAGGCGGCGGCAAGATCCCGCTGCTCCCCGACTATTTCCAGGGCCGCAAGGAAGGCGACGTGATGCTTCGCAATTACCAGAAGAAGATTTTCCGTTACCCCGACGCCGAATGCGCCGGAGATGCCCCTGCGGATTCCTGATCGCCCCGCTTGCTTATCCCCCGCCAGGGGCTTACAATCGCAACCCGTGCATCCAGTGGAGAAAACAGCATGATCGTCGGCATGACCTATGATCTCCGGCAGGATTACCTCGATGCCGGCTACGGCCCCGAAGAGACGGCGGAGTTCGACAAGCCCGACACCATCGATGGCATCGAAAAGGCGCTGCAGGACCTGGGGCATGAGACGCGCCGCATCGGCCATATCAAGAGCCTGGTCGGCCGGCTGGCCGCCGGCGAGCGCTGGGACATGGTCTTCAACATCTGCGAGGGCATGTTCGGGACCGGTCGCGAGGCCCAGGTGCCGGCCCTGCTCGATGCCTACGAGATCCCCTATACGTTCTCGGGACCGCTGGTCCTGGCACTGACCCTGGACAAGGGGATGACCAAGACGCTGGTGCGCTCGTTCGGCGTTCCCACCCCCGACTTCGCCGTGGTCACGGCGGAGGCCGATATCGCCGCCGTCGACCTGCCCTTGCCCCTTTTCGCCAAGCCGCTGGCCGAAGGCACGGGCAAGGGCATCGACGCCCGCTCCAAGATCGATTCCCGCGGGCAACTGTCCGCCGTTTGCCTTGGCCTGCTGGAACGATTCAGGCAGCCGGTGCTGGTGGAAACCTACCTGCCAGGTCGCGAGTTCACCGTGGGCATCACGGGCAGCGGCGCCGATGCCGATGCGATCGGGGTCATGGAGGTCGTGCTCAACGACGAAGCCGAAGCTCACGCCTATTCCTACATCAACAAGGAACAGTACGAGGAGAAGGTGCGCTACGCCCTGGCGCCGGAAGCGGATGCCGCCGCCTGCGCCGCGGTGGCGCTGCGCGCCTGGCGCGGCCTGGGCTGCCTCGACGGCGGCCGCGTCGACGTCAAGATGGACGGCGACGGCGTCGTCAACTTCATCGAGGTGAACCCGTTGGCGGGCCTGAACCCCACTCACTCCGATCTGCCGATCATCTGCCGCCTGCGCGGCATCCCCTTCAGCGAACTGATCGCCCGCATCATGGCCTCCGCCGCCAGGAGGCTGCACCGGTGAAAAAAAAGAACGCGGTCATTCTGCACAATCAGGTCGGTCCCGATTCGCCCAAGGACGAACTGGATGTCCTGGTCCAGGTCGAGGCGGTGCGTTGCTCCCTGGCCGAGCTGGGCTACCGGGTGCGGGTCATCCCCTTTTCCCTCGATGTCGGGGCGGCGCTGCGCGCCCTGCGCCGGGCCGAGCCGCTCTTCGTCTTCAACCTGGTGGAAACGGTGGCCGGGGACGGCCGGCTCATCCACCTGGCGCCGGCGCTGCTGGACCATCTCGGCCTGGCCTACACCGGCAGCGGACAGGAAGCCATCTTCGTCACCTCCAACAAGGTCCTGAGCAAGAGGCTTTTCCGGCAGGCCGCTATCCCGACCCCGCCCTGGCTGGAAGCGGTTCCGGCGCATGATGCTCACTGGCCGGGAGCGGGAACCTTTCTGCTCAAGTCGGTCTGGGAGCATGCCTCCAACTGGTTCGGCGACGATTCGGTCGTGCGCGCCGGTAACGCCTCCGAGCTGCGCGGGCAACTGGAGCGCAAGGACCGGCGCGGGGGGTTCTTTGCCGAGCGCTACGTCGAAGGGCGTGAGTTCAACCAGGCGATCCTGGCCGGGGAGTGCCTGCCGGCGGCCGAGATGCGCTTCGTCGATTACCCCAAGGACAAGCTGCGCATCGTCGATTTCCGCGCCAAATGGGAGGAGGATTCCTTCGAGTACGCCCATACCCAGCGCGGCTTCGACCTGCCCGCCGCCGACCGGCCGCTGGTCGATGAGCTGCACGCCTTGTCCCGCCGTTGCTGGGAGAGCTTCGGCCTGGCGGGCTATGCCCGGGTCGACTTCCGCGTCGATGCCGAAGGACGCCCCTGGGTGCTGGAGATCAACACCAATCCCTGCCTGGCGCCCGACGGCGGATTTTTCGCCGCCGCCGCGCGCGCCGGACTGTCGTTCACCGGCATGGTGGAAAGGATCGTCGAGGATTGCCTGAAGCGGCGGGACGGTACACGGCCGCAGGATGGAGGTGCGGATGAGCCAAGATGAGAAGCTGATATTCCGTGAGCAGGTGCGTCCCGACGATGCCGCCGTCGTCCGCGGGATCGTAACCTCGACGGGGTTCTTTCATGACCACGAGGTTGCCGTGGCGGTGGAACTGGTGGAGGAGAGGCTGGAAAAAGGGACGGATTGCGGCTACCTCTTTCTCTTTGCCGAGCAGGCGGGCCACACCGTGGGCTACTGCTGCTATGGCGAGATTCCCTGCACCGCGGGCAGCTTTGACCTGTACTGGATCGTTGTGCACGACAGCTGTCGCGGCCGCGGCATCGGTGGCCTGCTGATGGGGGAGACCGAGCGGCGCATCGCCGGCCTGGGAGGGCGCGCCATCTGGGTGGAAACTTCGAGTCAGGAAAAATATCTGCCGACAAGGCAATTTTACCTGCGCTACGGATATCAGGAGGAAGCGCTGCTGAAGGACTTCTACGCCGCCGGCGACGACAAGGTCATCTACGCCAAGCACCTGGACGCGACATGGTCGAAAAAGTAAAAAAAAGGTCGGCCAAGGCGGGGCTGCCCCCCGGGGTACTGGTCCATGTCGGCACGCAGAAGGTGACGGAGAGCCGAGTGCACATCCTTGATTACGACGAGCAGGGAGTGCGGGAAAAGAAACGGGCCAGCCTGGACGAATGCCTTCCTTTCCGGGACAGCGAGACGATGACCTGGATCGATATCGAGGGGTTGCAGGATGTCGGCTTGCTGGAGGGCCTGGGCCGCTGCTATGGGCTGCATCCGTTGATCCTCGAGGACATCCTCAACACCGACCAGCGACCCAAGTCGGACGACATGGAGGATTACATTTATGTCGTCCTTAAAATGCTCGATTTCGACCCGGACAGCCTGGAGATCGTGTCCGAGCAGGTCAGCATCGTCTTCGGCCGCAACTTCGTGATCTCGCTCCAGGAAGGGCGCGAGGGAGACCTCTTCGAGCCCCTGCGCCAGCGCATCCGCAACGGCCAGGGGCGCCTGCGACGTTTTGGACCGGATTATCTGGCCTATTCCCTGCTTGACACCATCATCGACCACTATTTCGTCATTCTGGAAAAGTTCGCCGAGCGCATCGAGAAGCTCGAGGAAGAGCTGGTCAGCAACCCCCGGCCGGACACCTTGCAAAAGATCCACCGACTCAAGCACGAGATGATCTTCCTGCGCAAATCGGCCTGGCCGCTGCGCGAGCTTGTCAGCAAGCTGGAAAAGAGCGAATCGGACCTGATCCAACCGGCGACCAAGTTATTCCTGCGCGATATCTACGACCATGCCATCCATATCGTCGACAGCATCGAATCCTACCGCGAGATGCTGTCCAGCATGCTCGATATTTACCTTTCCTCGGTCAGCAACCGCATGAATCAGGTGATGAAGGTGCTGACGATCATCGCCACCATTTTCATGCCCCTGACCTTCCTGGCCGGCATCTACGGCATGAACTTCAAGCACATGCCCGAGTTGGGCTGGCCCTGGGGATACCCGCTGGTGCTGGTGCTCATGTTCGCCCTGGCCGGGGCCATGATCTATTACTTCAAAAAAAAGAACTGGCTGTAGGTCAGGCAACGAACCAGCGTAATTCGTAATTCGTGAGTCGTAATTCGCAACAGCCCTCTATCGCAACGATGCCTGTTTTCTTCCGAATCACGAATCACGTGTTACGAATAACGGAGTTCTGCTGAGCTTGACCTCTCCCCCTAATTGTGATATGTATATCGCCGATGTCACTTGAACGGGTTCTCCTGTCGCCTGCTGCCGCCTGGCTTCGCGCCTGGCGCTGGGCGGTTCCGTCCGCCTGAAAATCCAACCATCCATCTATTTTTCTTTTTTTTAAATCACAAAACCAAGGAGAAAAAAACATGGAACGATTTTCAGGCCGCAAACAAGAGTATTTGCCGACCCATTTTTATAACATCAAGGCCGACCTGGCCGAACTCCCCAAGCCGCCGCTGCATCCCGCGACCAACGAGCCGCTCGATCCTGCGGCGCTGGAGGCGATCTTTCCCAGGAGTTTCATCGAGCAGGAGATCAGCCGCGAGCGCTTCATCCCCATCCCGGCGGCGGTCCTGGAGGCTTATGCCCAGTACCGCCCCACGCCGCTGGTGTACGCCTCCGGGCTGAAAAAACGCCTGGATACCCCGGCCCACATCTTCTACAAGTACGAAGGGGTAAGCCCCATGGGCAGCCACAAGGGCAACACGGCGCTGATGCAGGCTTACCTCGCTGCGCAGGAAGGGGTGCGTGAACTGGTCACCGAGACCGGGGCCGGGCAATGGGGCTCCGCCCTGGCCTATGCCGGCGAACGCTTCGGCGTGCGGGTGCGCGTCTTCATGGTGCGTGCCAGCTTCCGCCAGAAGCCGGGGCGGCGGACGATGATGGCCCTGGCAGGGGCGCGGTTGGAGGAAAGCCCCGGGCCGAACACGGAAGCGGGCCGGGCCCTGTTTCAGGAGAACCCCGATCATCCGGGCAGCCTGGGCATCGCCATCGCCGAGGCCGTGGAGACGGTGCTGAAGAGCCCGGGCAGCAAGTATGCGCTGGGCTCGGTGCTGGACGCGGTGCTGCTGCATCAGACGGTGATCGGCCAGGAGGCCGAAAGGCAGCTGGCCGGGCAGGGAGTGGAGCCGGACATCGTTATCGGCTGCGTGGGCGGCGGCTCCAACTTCTCGGGCATCAGCTTCCCCTTCGTGAGAAAGAATCTGGCCGCCGGGAAACAGTTTCGCTTCATCGCCGTCGAGCCTGTTTCCTGCCCCTCGATCACGCGCGGCGACCTGCGCTATGACCATGGCGACAGCGCCGGCTTGACCCCGTTGCTGTTCATGCACACCCTGGGCAAGGATTTCATCCCGCCGGCCATTCATGCCGGGGGGCTGCGCTACCACGGCATGGCGCCCCTGGTCAGCCACCTGGTCCGCGGCGGCACGGTGCAGGCGCGTTCCTACGACCAGGATCAGGTGTTCAGCGCGGCGCAGGCCTTCTTTGCCAGCGAGGGGATCCTGCCGGCGCCCGAGTCGGCCCACGCCGTCGCCGCGGTCATCGAGGAGGCGCTCAAGGCCAGGGACGGGAAAGGGGAGCCGGTCATCCTGTTCAACCTTTCGGGCCACGGGCATTTCGACATGCACGCCTACGAGCAGAACGGCAGATGAACTAAAAGAAACGACGTCAGATGTCAGATGACAGACGTCAGAAAAGGAGGCCATGGAACGAGAGTCCATCCCATATGCGACTTAAGTCTGTCGTCTGACGTCTGTCTTCCGCCGCCTATCGTCTGACGTCTGACTTCTGTCATCTGACGTCTAACCTCTGCCGTCTAACGTCTTATTATCTGTGCTACAATGGTCCCAAATGTCTCTCTCGACCTACGACGTCATCATCGTCCAGCCCTATCCTTTCGCCGACCATCCTTCCTTCCCCGAGGGGATCCTGAAACGGGCGCTGGAAACGGCCGGGTTCAGCGTCGGGGTCATCGAAACCCCCTTTTGGCAGGACCCGGCGGCCTTCAGTGGGCTGGGCCGGCCGGGATTGTTCTTCGCCGTCGTCTCGGGCCCCCTCGACTCGGTGGTGCTGAACTATACCGCCGGCCGCCGCCGGCGCCGCGAGGACCTTTACCAGTTCAACGGCGCGGCGTTCTTCAGCGACCGCCCGCCAGGCATCCAGTTCAAGATCCGCCCGGACCGCACGCTCACCGTCTTCTGCAACCGCCTGCGCGCCGCCTACCGGGACGTGCCGCTGGTCATCGGCGGCGTCGAGGCCACGCTGCGCTGCTTCGCCCACTATGATTTCCAGGAGGACAGGGTGCGGCGCTCGCTGCTGCTCGATTCCCGGGCCGACATCCTGGTCAGCGGCAGCGGCGAAAAGCAGGCCGTGGCCATCGCCCGCCTGTTGCGGCGTGGCGTGCCGCCGCAGGAAATCGACATCCTGGGAACGGCGCGGGTCGTGGCCCGCCTGCCGGAGGGCAAGGATTGCCTTGAGCTGCCCTCCTGCGAGGCGGTCCAGGCCGATCCCGGCGAGCTGCTGCGAAGCCAGCACCTGGTCAGCGAAACCGGGGGCGGCCGTGCCGTCGCCCAGCGTCACGCCAAGCGCTGGGTGGTGCAGAACCCGGCCGCGAACTATGCCGGCGTTGATCTCGATTTCATCTACGGCTTGGAGTATGGGCGCTGCCACCCGGGGCGCTCCACCTATTCCCCGGCCCTGCGCATGAACCTGTTCTCCGTCACCGCGCATCGCGGCTGCGCCGGGGGCTGCTCGTTCTGCTCGATCACCCGGAGCGAGGGGCAACGGGTGGTCTCGCGCAGTCCCGACTCCGTCTTTCGCGAGATCCGCTCCCTGGCCGGTCATCCCGAGTGGCGCGGCGTGGTTTCCGACATCGGCGGGCCGACCGCCGAAATGTACGGCAGCGATTGCGCCGTGGCGTCATGCGCAAGACCGTTCTGCATCCTGCCCGGCATGTGCCCGCGATTCAAGCATGGCGATGCCTATCGCTTGTTGCTGAGCCAGGCGCGGGCGCTGCCGGGGGTGAAGAAGATCATGCTGGGCTCGGGCGTGCGCCATGACCTGATGCTGTCCAACCCCGGCCTGCTGGAAGACATCATGCGCGAACATGCCGGACGCTTCCTGCGCGTCGCCCCCGAGCATACCGAGGACGAGGTGCTGGACCTGATGGGCAAGCCGCGTTTCGCCGTGTTCGCGGAGTTCGTGCGCCTGTTCCAGGACATCAACCGCGGCTTGCGCCGCCCGGTGGAACTGGCGCCGTACCTGATTGTCGGCCATCCCGGCGAGACCGCGGCCATGGTGCCGGCCATGAGGGACAAGCTCCGCGCCCTGGGCCTGAAGACATGCGACGTCCAGATTTTCACCCCGACGCCCGGGACGCTCTCCACGGCGATGTACCATGCCGAAGCGTCGCCCGCCGGCGGGCCACTAACGGTCGAGAAGAGCATCCGCGCCCTGCAGGAGCGCAAGCGCCGGTTGAGCGGATCGTGAGAATGGGCTACAATAGGTGATCATGAACGAAAAACGAGCTGGAAGAAACCGGCAAAGGATACTGTCGGCGTGTTTCCTGGCCCTTGTTCCGGTCCTGGCCTCATTCGGCGAAGAAAAGCCGGCAAAGGGCCCCTGGCGGCTGCGCTCGGAGATCTCCTACGCGAAGACCTCCGGCAACACCGACACCGAGTCCTTCGCCGGCAAGCTGGACACCGCCCGCGAAGGCCGGGTCTACAAGCTGTTCCTCAAGGGGCAGTACGTGTACGGCAGGAACAGCGGCCGGGAGGACGCCAACAAGCTGGCCCTCGACGGCCGCTGGGAAGCCGCGCTCAACGAACGCTTTTCCGGGATCGTGTCGGTCGGCTACGGCCGTGACAAGTTCTCGGGCTACCGCTTCCGGATGTTCGTCGGCCCCGGCCTGGGCTATTACCTGGTCAAGAGGGAACGGCAGAGCCTGCAGCTTTCCCAGGCCCTGAACTATTACCACGACCGCTTCTCGGTGGGCGAGCGGGAGGAGCTACGCTTCCTGACGGCCAAGTCGCTGGGCAAGTTCGAGTGGAAGCCGCGCGACAACCTGAAGCTGAGTGAATGCCTGAGCTACTTCATCTCCTTCAAGGAGGCCGGGCGCTATTTCGTCGAGTCGGAGACGGCGGCCGAGGTTCGGATCAACAGGGCCTTCTCCATCGGCCTCAGCTACAAGTACAACTTACAGAACCGGCCCCCCGCCCCGGAGATCAAAAAGGTCGACACCACCTTCCTGACCACGCTGATCATCGACGTGAAATAGCCGGCGCCGCCGCTCATTCCCCGGTTTGCTTTTCGAAAACAATTGAGCTACAATCGCCCCTTATGCCTGCCAAGGAGAGCCGCAATGCGCAGTGACCCTCACGTTCACGCCGCTGGTGCCGCGCTGGCCGATCTTGTCCTGGAAAAGACCGGGGTCGACGTCGCCCGCTGCTACCAGTGCGGCAAGTGCTCGGCCGGCTGCCCGCTGGCCGCCGAGATGGATTTCCCCCCCAGCCAGATCATGCACCTGCTGCAGCTGCGGGATCTTCCCGGGTTCGCCGAGATGGCCCTGCGCTCGCATACCATCTGGTTGTGCCTGACCTGCGAGATCTGCTATTGCCGCTGCCCCATGGAACTGGACATCCCCAAGGTGATGGACGCCCTGCGCCATGAGTCGCTGGCGCGCGGCATGGTCCATCCAAAGGCGAAAGACATCCTGGCCTTCCACCGCGCTTTCCTGGATTCGGTTCGGGTCACCGGCCGCTTGTTCGAGATGGGCCAGGTGGTCGACTACAAGCTGCGCAGCGGCCATTTCCTGCAGGACCTGCTGCAGGCGCCCTGGATGTTCTGGGTCGGCAAGCTGCACCTGCTGCCCGAACGCGTGCGCGACCGGCGGGCGCTGAAGCGAATATTCGCCAAGACGCGCCGCGTCGGGGAGAAGCGGCCATGAAGACCGGATTCTATCCCGGCTGCTCGATGAAGGGCTCGGCCCGCGAGTACAGCGAATCGCTCCTGGCCGTGGCCGGCGCCCTGGGACGGACCCTGCCCGAAGTGCCTGACTGGAACTGCTGCGGCGCCACCGCCGCCCACAACCTCGATCCCGACCTGGCCCTGGCCCTGCCGGCGCGCATCCTGGCCGCCGCCGAAAACGTGGGCATGGAAGAAGTGCTGGTGCCCTGCGCCGCCTGCTACAGCCGTTTGAAGGTCACTCGCCATGAGCTGTTGGAGGACGAACAACTCCGGCAACGAATATCGGGCCTGGTCGAGGCCGACTATCGCGGCTCAACCGAGGTGCTCAACATCCTCGAATGGCTCAGCCGCGTCCCCGAACTGGAGAAACATGTGAAAAAGCCATTCCAGCGCAAGGTGGCCTGCTACTACGGCTGCCTGCTGGTGCGGCCGGCGGGGATCGTGAAATTCGACCGCCCCGAAGACCCGCAGACGATGGACCTGCTGATGAGGAAGCTCGGTGCCGAGCCGATCGACTGGGCGTTCAAGACCGAATGCTGCGGCGCCGGCTTCTCGGTCTCGCGCACCGACCTGGTGGCCAAGCTGAGCGGCCACATCCTGGAGGACGCCGTCTCGCGCGGCGCCGAGGCGATGATCGTCGCCTGCCCGATGTGCCACCTCAACCTGGACATGCGCCGGCCGAACATCGAGAAGCGCGCCGGGAAAAAGATTTCCATCCCCGTGATCTACATCACCCAGGCGCTGGGACTGGCCATGGGCTTGCCTGCGAAGAAACTGGGCTTGCACAGGCACAAGGTTGCAGTGAAAATTTCCGCGGCGAATGCCGCCGCCAAGGATATCTGACATGGCGCGCATCGGTGTTTTTATCTGTCATTGCGGCGAGAACATCAGCGCCACGGTCGACGTCAAGAAAGTGGCCGCGGCCGCCGCCCGCATCCCCGGCGTGGCCCATAGCGTCGAGTACAAGTACATGTGCTCCGACCCGGGCCAGCAGCTGGTCAAGAACGCCATCCGCGAAAAGAACCTGACCGGGGTGGTGGTGGCCGCATGTTCGCCGCGCATGCACGAACCCACCTTCCGCCGCGCCTGCGCCGAGGCCGGGCTGAATCCTTTCCTTTGCGAAATGGCCAACATCCGCGAGCATTGTTCCTGGGTCCATGAAAAGGGCGACGCCACCACCGAGAAGGCCGTCGACATCGTGCGCACGCTGGTGGCCAAGGTGAAAAAGAACAAGGCGCTGCAGCCCATCCAGGTGCCGGTGACCAAGGTCGCCCTGGTCATCGGCGGCGGCATCGCCGGCATCCAGTCCAGCCTGGACATCGCCAATGCCGGCCACCGGGTGATCCTGGTGGAGAGGGAGCCCTCGATCGGCGGCCACATGTCGCAGTTGTCGGAAACGTTCCCCACCCTCGACTGCTCGCAGTGCATCCTGACGCCGCGCATGGTCGAAGTGGCCCAGCACCCCAACATCACCCTCTACTCCTATGCGGAGCTGGAGAGCCTGGACGGCTTCATCGGCAATTTCAAGGCGCGCATCCGCAAGAAGGCGCGCAGCCTGGACGAGACGCTTTGCACCGGCTGCGGCCTGTGCATGCAGAAATGCCCGACCCGCAGGATCCCCAGCGAATTCGACGCCGGGCTGGGCCTGCGCCCCGCCATTTACGTGCCTTTTCCCCAGGCCGTGCCGAACAAGCCGGTCATTGACCGTGAGCACTGCACCTATTACCGGACCGGCAAGTGCCGGCTGTGCGAGAAGATCTGCCCCACCCAGGCCATCCGCTTCGACCAGCCGGACGAGATCGTGGAAGTCGATGTTGGCGCCATCGTGCTGGCGACCGGTTTTGACATCAAACACAGCGATTTTTTCCCCGAATACGGCTACGGGAGATACCCGGACGTCATCGACGGCCTGCAGTTCGAGCGCCTGGCGTCGGCCTCGGGTCCGACCCTGGGCGAGATGCGCCGCCCCTCGGACGGCAAGGTTCCGGAGACGGTCGTCTTTATCGCCTGCGCCGGCTCGCGCGACCCGGCCAAGGGCATCGAATACTGTTCCAAGATCTGCTGCATGTACACGGCCAAGCATGCCATGCTCTACCGCCATAAGGTGCATGGCGGCAAGCCCTATGTCTTCTACATGGACGTCCGCGCCGGCGGCAAGATGTACGAGGAGTTCGTGCGCCGGGCGATGGAGGAGGAAGGGGTGCAATACGTACGCGGCCGCGTGTCGCGCGTCTTCGAACGCAACGGCAAGCTGGTCGTCAAGGGCGCCGACACCCTGCTCGGCGCCCGGCCCATTGAGATCGAGGCCGACCTGGTGGTCCTGGCGACGGCGGCCGTCGCCCAGCCCGGGGCCGAGGAACTGGCGCAGAAACTGCATGTCAGCTACGACACCCATCAGTTTTTCGCCGAAGCCCATCCCAAGCTGCGGCCGGTGGAGACGAATACCGCCGGAATTTTCCTGGCCGGCGCCTGCCAGGCGCCCAAGGACATCCCCGAGTCGGTGGCCCAGGCCTCCGGCGCCGCCGCCAAGGTGGCCGCCCTCTTCTCGCAGGCGGAACTGGTGCGCGATCCGCTGATCGCCGTGGTCGACCGCCAGGCGCCCCCGGTCTACTCTTCCTGCGTTGGCTGTTTCCTCTGCCAGAGCGCCTGTCCCTACCAGGCCATCGAAAAGGAGGAGATCCGCGGCCGGGACGGTCAGCTGATCAAGACCGTGGCCAAGGTCAATCCCGGCCTGTGCCAGGGCTGCGGCACCTGCGTGGCCTTTTGCCGCACCAAGTCGATCGATATCCAGGGCTTCTCCCATGAACAGGTCCACGCCGAGGTGCTGGCCCTGCTGAACCGAGGTGAGCGCGATGCCTGATTTCCAACCCAAGATCGTGGCCTTTGTCTGCAATTGGTGCACCTACGCCGGGGCCGACCTGACCGGCACCAGCCGCATGAAGTACTCGCCCCAGGTCAGCATCATCCGCTTCCCCTGCACCGGGCGCATCGACTTCATGCTGCTGCTCAAGGCGTTCGCCAGCGGCGCCGACGGCATCATCGTTTCCGGCTGCCATCCCAATGACTGCCACTACAGCAGCGGCAACTTCCACGCCCGCCGGCGCTGGATCATCTTCCGCGGCCTGCTCGACTTCCTGGGCATCGACGTGAGCCGCGTGCAGTTCTCGTGGGTTTCGGCCGCCGAGGGGGCCAAGTGGGCGCAGCTGGTCAACGAGACCAGCGAGCGCATACGCGAACTGGGGCCGTTCACCGGCTACCAGCGGCTGCGCGGCCTGGGCGTCGGCTAAGGGGCCCGCATGAACGCTTTGCAGGAAAAAGCGCGGGAGCTGCTGGCAACGAAGACGGTCCGGGTGGTCATCGGCTATGGCCCCGGAAGCGGGGGCCAGGCGCGGGCGCTCTTTGTCCGCGAGGCGGCGCAGGCCCGCGAGCTGATCTTTGATGAAACGTGCCTCCAGAACCTGGCGGTGTATCTTATGAAGCCCGACGTGCGCCAGCTGGGCAAGGCGGCGCTGGTCGCCCGGCCGGCCACCCTGCGCACCCTCCTGCAGCTGGCGGCCGAGAACCAGCTGGAGGAAAACAGCCTGCTGGCCCTGGTGCCCGGCGCGGATGGGGTCCTCTCCCTGTCGACCTTCTCCGCTCTCGAGGCGCAGGTGGCCTCCCAGGACAACGAATTGAGCGTTGCCGAAAAAAGCGAGCTGGAAAAGTTCGCGGCCATGGGACTGGATGCGCGCCGCGAGTTCTGGCAGGAGCAATTCTCACGCTGCCTGAAATGTTATGCCTGCCGCGCCGCCTGCCCCTTGTGCTATTGCACGCGCTGCACGGTCGAATGCAACCAGCCACAGTGGATCCCCGTCCCGGCCCACGACCTGGGCAACCTGGAGTGGAACGTCATGCGCGCCATGCACCTGGCCGGCCGCTGCACAAATTGCGGCGACTGCAGCCGGGCCTGCCCGGTCGGCATTCCCCTGTACCTGTTGAACCAGAAGCTGATCCTCGACGTTTCGGCCAATTTCAACTCGCGCAGCGGCATGACCGCCAAGGCCGACCACTCCCTGTCGACGTTCAAACCCGACGATCCCGAGGATTTTATAAAATGAAAGGCATGGAAACGGACAAGCGATCGATCCAGCGCGAGGCGCTGGCAGAACTGATGGCGCAGTGGTGCAGTGAAGGCAAGCGGGTCCTGGCCCCGAAAAGATCCGGCGGCAAGGTCGACTTTGACCGGGTCACATCGCTGAGCGAAGTCAGTTTCGATCATGTGCAGACCGTGCAGTCGCCCAAGTCGGCGGTCTTCCCCAGGGTGGAGGAGCTTTTTTCCTTTCGCAGCACGGATGGCCGGGTCGAGATCAGGGAACGCAATCTGGACACTCTGCCCGAAACCGTGGTTTTCGGCCTGCGGCCCTGCGATGCCGCCGCTTTTGCCGCCCTGGAGGCCATCTTCAACTGGGACGGTCCCGACAGGCTTTTCTCGGCCCGCAGGGCCAGGACCACGCTGGTCACCGTCGCCTGTTCCCGCGCCGATGAGTTCTGCTTTTGCACCTCCGTGGGTGGAGGCCCGGGCGCGGTCACCGGCAGCGACATTCTCCTGACCGACCTGGGACAAGGCGGATTTCTGGCCGAGATCGCTTCGGCGAAGGGACGGGAATTGCTGTCGGCCGCCGGATCCCTTTTCGGTCCCGCGGGCGATGCGGACAAGGAGAGCCGCCTGGCCAAGCTGCCAGCGGTTTTTCCCCCGGACGCCGTCGCGGCCGCCCTGGCCGGCCTGTTCGCTGAACCCGCTTTCTGGGAGGAACAGTCGCGCCGCTGCGTCGGCTGCGGCGCCTGCGCCTATGTCTGCCCGACCTGCGCCTGTTTCGACATCCAGGACGAGGGCGGCGCAACGGGAAAGCGTTTGCGCTGCTGGGATTCATGCGGCTTCGGCCTCTTCACCCTGCATACTTCCGGCCACAACCCCCGGCCGCTGCAGAGCCAGCGCTGGCGGCAGCGGCTGATGCACAAGTTTTCCTACATGCCCGAGCGCCAGGGAGTGCTTGGCTGCGTGGGTTGCGGCCGCTGTGCGCGAGCCTGCCCGGTGGACATGAACATTCTCGAACACATTCGCGCCATAGCCGAGGCGAGACCATGAACGCAAACGATGTTTTCAAGCCGTTCCTGATGAGGATCGAGCGGGTGATCGAGGAAGCACCCGATGTCCGCACCCTGCGCCTGGAGTTCCAGAACGAGGACCAAGGGCGGGGATTCAGCTTCCGTACCGGTCAGTTCGGCGAATACTCGGTGTTCGGGGAGGGGGAGTGCACCTTCTGCATCGCCTCGTCGCCGACGCGCCAGGGCTATATCGAATGCACGTTCCGCAAGGCTGGCCGCGTCACCTCGGCGCTGGCCGCGCTGGAGAAGGATGAGATCATCGGTTTCCGGGGACCCTATGGCAACGTGTTTCCCATCGACGAGTGGCAGGGGAAGAACTTGCTGTTCATCGCCGGCGGCATCGCCCTGCCGCCGATGCGCAGCGTCATCTGGAACATCCTCGACCTGCGCGACCGCTACCGCGACGTGACGATTGTCTATGGCGCCCGCACCGTGGCCGACCTGGTCTACAAGCGCGAACTTCGGGAGTGGGCGGGGCGGGATGACGTGAAGCTGGTCACCACCGTCGACCCGGGCGGCGAAACTCCCGAATGGCAGGGCGAGATCGGCTTCGTCCCCGCCGTCCTCGACAGGCTGGCCCCGGCCAGCCATGACACCGTCGCCGTGGTCTGCGGCCCGCCGGTGATGATCAAGTTCACCTTCCCGGTGCTGGCCCGGCTGGGTTTCGCCCCGGAGGATATCTATACCACCCTGGAGAACCGCATGAAATGCGGCGTGGGCAAATGCGGTCGCTGCAATACCGGCAAATACTTCGTCTGCAAGGACGGGCCGGTGTTCACATTCGCCCAATTGCAGGAGATGCCGCAAGAGTACTAACAGAGCTTGGTTTACGGTGTACGGCATACGGTAGACGGTCAAGAAAAGAACAAAGTGGAAGAAAAAATCCAAATCCCAAGCACCAAATTCCAATGACCCAATGACCAAAACAAAGCCAATCGAGCAAGATTTGTTCGGCCAATTGCTGTTGTTTTGGGAATTGGAATTTGGAACTTGGAATTTGTTTGGAATTTGGGATTTGGTGCTTGGAATTTAAGTCTTCTCAAGTCTGAGATCAAATTCAAATTGAACATTCATTGCGGTTTCATGCCGGTCCGCCATGGAGCGGATGGTGGAACGATTGACAGCATTTTTTCTTTGTGGTACTCAATGAACGGCCGCGTTGGGCCGCACTCGGATTAAGGGGGAGCCCATGGAAGATGAACATCGCGAAACGCTGAAAAAGAAGATCCAGATCCTGTTCCAGCTCGGGAAATGGTCGGACGTGGCCAAGCTGAGCGCATCGTACAACGAGAAATACGGCAAGGACGTGGATGTCGACATGATCCGCTTCAAGAGCGAGCGCCACATGGGCGTGCCGGCTCCGCCGCCGCCGGCTGGAGCCAGCGAAGTTATTCCGGAAAACAACGAACCGTCCCCGCCTCAGGCAAAGGCCGGAACCGATCCCGGCATTTCCCCAACCCCTCCCGAGAAAGAGGCTGAATTGTTCGATCTTGGCCTGGAGGCGGGCATAGAAGACGCGGACCTCGAGGCCGGAGATATCGAAATCGGCGATCCGTTCGCCGCCGACGAACTGGTCATTACCGATCCTTTTGCCATGAATGAGCCCAGTCCCGGCGATCCCAGCGCCGCTGACGCGTCGGAATTGCGCATGGCCCCCGAACCGCCGCCGGTGGTCATCAGGGAATTCCCGGACGATTTTGCTGTCGCCGGCAGTGCGGCCAATGAACTGGAAATGGACGAGCCGCATAGCCCCAGCCGGCCGCCCGAGGAAAGCGAGCCCGATTTCGGGAATCTCGGGGCCATGACCATCGATGCCGAACCGGAGTTGCTGCCAACGAAACCCGAACCGCCTGCGCCCCCGGAATCGAGGACTGAGCCTCAGCCGGAGCCTGCCGCCACTTTTTACACCGAGCCCGAAAAGGAAACCCCAATGCGCGCCGCTCCCACCGCCCGCACCGGTCCCGGCAGCCAGGACGCAGATCTGCTGAAGGAAAAAGAAGCGCCTGAGACGCCGCCAAAAGAGGAGGAGATGCATCCGCCCCACGGGTCGATGTTCGCGCCGGAGCCTGAGAAAGAGGCCCCGATTAAAAAAAGGGCGTTCCGACTCAAGCCCGTGCTGTTCATCGTCCTGCCGCTGGCCGCTGCAGCCGCCTTGTGGCTGGCCCTGAGCGGCAAGCTCGATTTCTCAGGCGCCGCGGAACCGCAGGACGAACCGCGGCCCGTGGCCGAGCCGCAATCTGCGGCCAAACCGCCGGCCCGGCCGCGGCCGCTTCCGGCCACGACGCCTCCTGACGTCGTGCCGACCGTGCAGGATACCGACCCGCAGGAGGCGGAGCAGGAGAAGATATTCGCCGAGAAGATGCAGCAGGCGGAAGCGCTGAACCGGATCGGGGACCTGGTCAATGCCCGGGCGGCTCTCCTGGAGGCCAAGAAGATCAAGGTGACCGAACCGTTGAGCCGGCTCGAGGAGGAACTCTCGCGAAAGATCCGCGAAGCCGAAGAAATGGCTAGGGACACGGCCGCGCCGACTGCGAGCGAATTGGACAGGGAGAGCGTCGCCCTGGCCAAAGCCAGGGAAGCCAATTCCATCGACGGCTGGCGGGCTTTCCTGCGTGATTTCCCGCGGAGCGATTCGCTGCCCCTGGCCCTGGGGAGGATCGCCGCCCTGGAAAAAAAAGCCCAGGCGGATGCCCAGCAGCAGCTGCTGCGGCGGGTCCAGCAAACGCAGAAGGTCGTTCTGCGCAGCGCCTACACGAATCTGAGCCAGGCCGACGTCATCGCTCTGGTCCGCCAGGGGGGGGGGCCGCCTTCGCAATTCGAGGCGCATGCCCATGGGGGCGCCACGGTGATGCTGGACATGACCTCCGGGCTGATGTGGACCCTGTACAAGAGGCCGATGGCCTATGAAAAGGCCAAGTGGTGGGCCAATCGTCTCAGCGCCGGGTACAGCGGCTGGAGGCTGCCCACGACCGATGAGGCTTTGACGCTGCGACAAATGGATCGGGCCCATTATTCCGACCTGGCCGTCTTTGCCGTCTGGACCGGTGACGCGGCCAGCGACCAGCCGCGCACGGCCTGGGTGCTGAAACTCCCCGAGGGCCAGTTTCTTGCGAAAAAGAGCGATGAGGTCGGCTACGTCTGGGCCGTGCGCAAAGTTCTGAAATAGTGCGCTGCCCATGAAGTACGTCGGCGCCCATGTCAGCGCGGCCGGCGGCGTGGAAAATTCGCCGCTCAACGCCCGCCGGATCGGTGCCCGGGCATTCGCCCTCTTCACCAAGAACCAGAAGCAATGGCAGGCCAAGCCACTGGAGGCGGCCCGCATCGCCGCCTTCAAGAAAAACCTGGCCGAGTCGGGCATCGCTCCTCGCCATGTCCTGCCTCATGACAGCTACCTGATCAATCTCGGCCACCCCGACCCGGAAAAACGCGAGAAGTCGATCCTGGCCCTTCTGGATGAAGCCCGCCGGGCCGGGCAGCTGGGATTGTCCTTTCTGAACTTCCATCCCGGCAGCCATTTGGGGGAGCTGAGCGACGAGCAGTGCCTGGACGGGATCGCCGACGGCATGAAACGCATCCTGCGCGAAACCGACGGCGTGATCCTGCTGGTGGAGGGCACATCGGGGCAGGGCCATCACGTCGGGCATCGCTTCGAGCACCTGGCCCGCCTGCTGGAGCGGGTAGCGGACCCCGGGCGTTGCGGCGTCTGCCTGGATACCTGCCACATGTTCGCCGCCGGCTACGACATCCGCACCGCTGAGGCCTACGAGGAGACGATGGAGCTCTTTGACGCCATCGTCGGCCGGGACAATCTGCGCGCCGCCCATCTGAACGACGCCAAGTCGGACCTGGGCAGCCGCATCGACCGCCACGACAGCATCGGCAAGGGCAAGCTCGGCGTCGAGGCGTTCCGGCTGCTGATGAACGATCCGCGCTTCGATGACATGCCGCTCATCCTGGAAACCATCGATGAAGCGCTCTGGCCGGCCGAGATCGAGTTCCTCTACTCGCTGGCCAAGGCGGCGGACTGAGCGCACCAGTCTCCTGGCCGGTTTCCCTGCGCGGGGGATCCTAGCGCCTGGGATCGGAGCGGCGCCGGTGCCAGGCCAGCCGGACCATGAATGCGGTGACCACGATCAGGCCGACGAACATGGCGCGCGCTCCCCACAAATAGGGGCGGCGCAGCGCGTCCTCGCCCTTCAGCAGCAGCTTGCCGATGGCTTCCTGGTAGGTCCAGGCCCCCAGCACCACCAGCATGTAGACCGGGGTGACGTATTTCAGGATGAACTTGAACCCGCGGGGCACGCGCAGATCGGCGCCGCGGTGCAGTTGCTCCCATCCCTTCCCGACGCCGAAGATCCAGGAGAAAATGACGATCTCGAAAGCGGCGAAGACGACCAGGCCGAACGTGCCGGCCCAGAAGTCGAGTTCGTCGAGGAAGCCGAACCTGAAGAAGGCGACCACCAGGACGGAGCAGGAAGCCAGCAGGGCGAATACGGCGTTGACCGCCCTGGCGCGCGGCCAGTGGAATTCATCCTCCAGGAAGGCGACGGCGGGGGACGTGAGCGCCACCGACGAGGTGATGCCGGCGATGAAAAGCAGCAGGAACCACATGGCGCCGAAAACCTGGCCCAGGGGGATCCTCTGGAAGATGACGGGCAGCGATTGAAAGCCCAGGTTGAACGCGCCTTCATGGGCGATCAAACGGGTCTCCGCCACGCCGAAGAAAGCGACAGCCACCGGGATGGCGATGGTGCCGCCCAGGATGATTTCGGCGAACTCATTGGTCATGGAGGTGGAAAGGCCGTTGAGGACGATGTCGTCGCGCTCGCGCAGGTAGGACGAGTAGGTGTTGATGATGCCCTGGCCGATGCTCAGGGTGAAAAACACCTGTCCGGCCGCCGCCAGCCATACCGTGGCTTTGCCGAGCTGGCTGAAGTCGGGATCCCACATGTAGGCCAGTCCCGTGGAAATGGAGGATGTGCCTTCCGCTGGAGAGCCCAGGGTGAGGATCCTCACGACCAGGATGACGCCGAAGGCGAACAGGATCGGCATGCCGATCCTGGCCAGCACCTCGATGCCCTTGGCGATGCCCCGGCGCAGGAAATAATAGTTGAGCGACAGGGTGATGCCCAGGAAGAAGATGACCGGCAGCCACGAGGCGAAGAACTGGTTCTGCTCGACCCCCTGGAAGCCGCGCAGGAACTGGCCCATGGCTTCACGCGTCGTCAGGCCGAAGTACCTGCCCGTGCCCGAGAACCAGGCGAAGCCCAGGGTCCAGGATTCGATGAAATTGTAGTAGATCACGATGGTCAGCGGCAGAGCGATGCCCAGGGCGCCGAGATACTTGGCCAGCGGATGTTTCCACATCAGGGCGAACATGCCCGGCGTGGAGCCGTGGCCGTGAACGCCGCCATGGCGACCCATGGACCATTCCACCCACATCAGCGGGATGCCCAGGAAAATCAGGGCGCAGAAGTAGGGGATCATGAAGGCCCCGCCGCCGTTGGCCGCCGCCTTGACCGGGAAGCGCAGGAAGTTGCCCAGGCCGATGGCGTTTCCGGCCATGGCCAGGATCAGGCCGATGCGCGAGGCCCACTGGGCGCGGCCGCCGCTTTCGGCTTGTTTATTCCTGGCCAGCAGCACGCGGCGGAAGCAAAAGACGGTCAGCAGCAGGATCGCTCCCCAGGCGCCGGCCATGAAAGTCCAGCCCCACAGTGACGGCCCTTGATTCATCAGGTTCTCCTCGCTGAAAAAGAGATTGTAGGGAAGAGCGTCCGCCAAGTCAATCGATCAAAGGCAAAAGGAAAAAGGCAAAAGTGAAGAAACCGCCCTGTCGATATTGACATCTGAAATGAAATGATCACTGCAAGCGCCATTTCCTGCTTTTTACTTCCGACTTTTTCTTTTTACTTTATCGGCTTCTTTTTCGTCATGTTGACTTCCGTGGCCCGCTTGTGCTACATCCACTCCAAAGGAGAAGGAACATGGCATCTCGCGGCAAATGGGGCTCGCGCCTCGGCTTCATCCTGGCCGCCGCCGGCTCGGCGGTCGGACTGGGAAACATCTGGCGCTTTCCTTATATCACCGGCAAGAACGGCGGCGCGTTGTTCGTGCTGATCTACATCGGCTGCGTCATCATCCTGGGACTGCCGGTACTGCTGGCCGAGCTGGCCCTGGGCCGAGCCACGGTCAAGAATCCCGTGGGCGCTTTCCAGGCGATCCGCCCGGGCAGCCGCTGGCACTACACGGGATATCTGGGGGTGGTCACGGCGGTGATGATCCTCTCCTTCTACGCGGTGATCGCCGGCTGGACCGTGGGCTACTGCATCAAGACACTCAGCGGCCAGTTCGCCGCGGTCGGCAAGGGCGAGGTGGCCGCCCTGTTCGGCGAATTCGTCGCCGCGCCCTGGCTGCAGATCGCCCTGATGGCTTTTTTCATCCTCCTGACCATATGGATCGTCAGCAAAGGGGTGGCGGCCGGCCTGGAGAAGTTCGCCAAGGTGCTGATGCCGGCGCTGTTCATGCTGCTGCTGCTGCTCATGGCCCACTCGTTGAGTCTGCCCGGGGCCGAGAAGGGGCTGGCGTTCTATCTGCAGCCCGATTTTTCCGAGATCAACGGCCGCGTGTTCCTCGAGGCCATGGGCCAGGCCTTCTTCAGCCTCAGCCTGGGGATGGGCACGATGCTGACCTACGGCTCCTACCTGGCCAAAAAGGATCGCCTGGTCTCTTCGGCCGTCTGGGTAGCCGTCCTGGACACATCGATCGCCATCCTGGCCGGATTCATCATTTTCCCGGCGCTGTTTTCGCAGAACATGGCGCCCGACCAGGGCCCGGGACTGGTCTTCGCCATCCTGCCGGTGATCTTCGCCCATATCCCGGGAGGCATGCTGTTCGGCACCCTGTTCTTCCTGCTTCTGGCCGTGGCCGCCATGACCTCGACCATCTCCCTGCTCGAGGTGCCGGTGGCCTTTCTTATCGACGAGAAGCAATGGCCGCGCCGCCGCGCCGCCTGGCTGACGGGGGGCGCGGCTCTCGCTTTCGGCATCCCCTCGGCCCTTTCCGGGGGCGGGGTGAAATTCTTCAGCCGCCTGCCCCTGCTGCACGTGGATTTCCTTTCCCTGTGGGACAAGGTGTGGGGTAACATCTCCCTGAGTGTCGGTGCCTTGCTGGTCTGCTTTTTCGTGGCCCACGTCTGGAAGACCGCCAACGCCCTGGAAGAGATCACCGCTGCCGGCGCCCGCTTCCGACTGGCCCGCTTGTGGGCAGTGGCCATCCAGTACGTCTGCCCGTTCCTGATTCTGGCGGTGCTGGTCAGCCAGTTTTTATAGAATGTCCTTTCGTGAGTCGTGAGTCGTGATGAGAAAGAAGGGAAATCGGCGTAAGGCTCATGGCGCAAGGCGAAAGGTTGAAGAACTGGATTAAGAAAGAAATGGAAAAGGCAATCGGTGTAAGGTTTAAGGTGTAAGGTGGTCATCTTCCCTTACCTTGATCCTTGAGCCCTTGACCGTAAACCGATTTCAAAAAATGGCAGCCACCTTCTACCCTAAACCGATTTCAATTTATGGCAGTCACCGTCAACCGTAAACCGTCTACCGTAAACCGATTACTTTAGTTTCTTGCTGGAACTGGAACTGGAACTGGAACTGACACTGACACTGACACTGTCACTGACACTCACTTTTCCTTTTGCGGTTTTTCCAGTACAAGTAACCGGGTATGCCGGAGGCCACCAGCAGCAGGCCGAACAGGGAATTGATCAGCGGCGCGCTGCCGTGCAGGTAGTTGGTGATGTCGGAATACATGGTGAAGACCACGTAGATCATGGCGAAAACGATGAAGATCGCCGGTACGACCGGGTAGCCCCAGACCCGGTACGGCCGCTCGTGACGGGGCAGCTTCCGGCGCAGGACCATCACGCTCAGGGCAGCGGCGGCGTAGAAGACCCAGGAGACGAAGATCAGCATGTCGGTCAACTGGTCGAACGTGCCGCTGAGGATCAGCGCCGAGGTCCATGCCGCCTGGGCCAGCAGCGACGGCCCCGGCGTGCGGAAGCGGGGATGGACATTCTGCAGGCGGCGGAAAAAAAGCCGGTCCCGGGCCATGGCATAGTAGACGCGGGCCGACATCATCAGCGTGCCGTTGACCGTGCCGAAGGTGGAGATCATGATGGCCATGGCGATCAGTCCTCCGCCCCAGTTGCCCAGGAACGACGAGGCCACGTCGGTGGCCACCAGATAGGATTGGCCGCTGGCCTCGGCCGCCAGATACTTGGCGCCCATGACCTTGGCCGGAATGATATAGAAGTAGGCCAGATTGATCAGCAGGTACACGGAAATGAAGGTCAGGGTGGAGATGACCATGGCCCGCGGCAGGTTCTTCTGGGGATTCTTGATCTCCCCGGCCACATAGGTGATGTTGATCCAGCCGTCGTACGACCAGAAAGCGCCGGCCATGGCGACGATGAATGCCAGGAACACCGGGGACGCTCCATGGCTGAAGGACACGGCCGATTGGGTGAAATGGCTGATGTCCCCATGGCCGAAGGCGAAGGCCAGGACGACGATGGCCAGGATGGCGGCGACCTTCAGGGCCGTGAAGAACACCTGCACGGCGCTGCCCAGGCGCACGCCCAGGTAGTTGACCGCGGTCAGGGACAGGATGAGCAGGATGGTGCAGCCCTTGAGGCCGATGAACTTGAACGGCGTGATATCGCCCACCCAGGGGATGTGCAGGGCAAAGCTTTCCCAGGCCGGCCCCAGGCGCGGGAAGGCAAAGAAGTATGCGAGCGAATCGGAGAAGACATAGGCGATGGAGGCGATGGAACCGGTCTGGATGACGATGAACACCGCCCAGCCGTAGAGATAGCCGGCGAATTCCCCGTAACTTTTATTGAAGTAGACGTACTGGCCCCCGGCGGCAGGGAACATGCTCGCGATCTCGGCGATGCTCAGGACGCCGAACAGGGTCATCAGGCCGGCGACGATCCATACCGCCAGCAGCAGCAGCGGCGACTCGAGCTGCGAGGCCATCAGCCCCGGCTTCTTGAAGATGCCCGAGCCGATGACCGAGCCGATGGCGAAGGCGACGGCGGCGATCAGCCCGATCTCGCGCAGCAGCTCGACGGGCTGCTTCTTTTCCTCTTTGTCCATTTTTCCTCTTTTTCCGGACCGGGAACCAGGGGTTTTGGCTGAAAGAGCATTATAGGGAGAAGTTGGACAAATATCAATGCCGGCTCATGTGAAAATGAACGCCATGAATTGTTCTTGTCGAATGCGAATCCTGCTGCCGGAAGAGGCGGCTACTTAGTACTTTTGCCTTTTGCCTTGGGCGCGGGAACCGCGCCCCTGCTTTTGCCCTTGTTCTCTGCCTCGATCCGGATCGCCAGTTGGTCGCCGACGACCTCGACGCGGACCTGGCCGCCGTCCTTGAGGCCACCGAAAAGCACCTCGTCGACGAAGGGATTCTTGATCTTCTCCTGGACCAGGCGCGCCACTTCGCGGGCGCCGAAGACACGGGAATAGCCGCGCCGGGCCAGCCAGGCGACGGCGGCAGGGCTGACCCGCAGGGTCACTCCCTTTTCCTTCAGCTGGCGGCCGAATTCGCCGATCATCCGGCGGACGATGCGCGCTACCAGGGTTTCGTCCAAATTGCGGAAAGTGATGACGGCATCCAGGCGGTTGCGGAACTCAGGCGAGAAGAGCCTTTCCACCGCCTGGGTGACCGTCCCGGAGAGCGGTTTGCCCTGGAAGCCCATGGCCGGGCGGCCCAGCTCCTTGGCGCCGGCGTTGGAGGTCATGATCATCACGATGTTGCGGAAATCGGCCTTGCGGCCGCTGTTATCGGTCAGCGTCGCGTAGTCCATCACCTGCAGCAGGGTGTTGAAGATGTCGGCGTGGGCCTTCTCGATCTCGTCCAGCAGCAGGACGGCGTAGGGCGACTTGCGCACCGCTTCGGTGAGCAGCCCGCCCTCCTCGTAGCCGACATAGCCTGGAGGAGCGCCGACCAGGCGCGACACGGTATGCTTCTCCTGGTACTCGCTCATGTCGAAGCGCAGCAGCGGCACGCCCAGCACCGCGGCCAGCTGGCGGGCCAGCTCGGTCTTGCCCACACCGGTCGGTCCGACGAAGAGGAATTTGGCAACGGGCTTGTCGGCCTCGCGAAAGCCGGCCCGCGAGCGCTTGATCGCCCAGGAGACTTTTTCCACGGCCTCGACCTGGCCGAAGATGCGCGATTTGAGTTCTTTGTCCAGTCGCCGCAGGCTGCGGTTCTCGGCGCTGGAGACACTGCGGCGCGGCACCTTGGCGATGCGCGAAACGACCTGCTCGATATCGTCGACCGCGATGACCGGCGTCTTGCCCTTTTGCGGGGCTTTCATGCGCGCCAGCGCCCCGGCCTCGTCGATGACGTCGATGGCCTTGTCGGGCAGAAAGCGGTCGTTGATGTGCTGGGCCGACAGTTCGGCGGCTGCCCGCAGCGCCTCGTCGGCGTAGGTCACCCGGTGGTATTCCTCGTAGCGCCGGCACAGGCCCTGCAGGATGGCGACGGTCTCGGCCACTGAGGGCTCGGGGATCTCGATCTTCTGGAAGCGCCGCGACAGGGCGCGGTCCTTCTCGAAGTATTTCTTGTATTCTTCGTGGGTGGTCGTGCCGATGCAGCGCAGCTTGCCCTGGGCCAGCACCGGCTTGAGAATATTGGCCGCGTCCAGTGAGCCGCCGGAGACGGCGCCGGCGCCGATGACGGCATGGATCTCGTCAATGAACAAAACGGCGTTTTTTTCATCCTGCAGCGCCGCCAGCACTTTTTTCAGCCGCTCTTCAAAGTCTCCGCGGTAGCGCGTGCCGGCCAGCAGCGACCCCAAATCCAGGGCGTAAATGCGGATGCCCTTAAGCGCCGGCGGCACATCCCCCTGCACGACGAGCTGGGCCAGCCCCTCGGTGATGGCCGTCTTGCCGACGCCCGGGTCGCCGACATGGACCGGGTTGTTCTTGAAGCGCCGGCAGAGAACCTGCAGGGTGCGCTCCAGGATGTCCTCGCGGCCGATCAGCGGCTCGCTTTCGCCGGCACGCGCCTTGTCGGTGAGTTCGCGGGCATACAGGCGCAGGAATTCCCGGGGCGCTCCGGCGCCCGCCCGCCTTTTGCGGCTGCCGGGTGGGCGAACGGACGGATCGTCGGCTGGCAGGGACTCATCCGTTTCCATGTCGCCGTTGCCGTTGGTGTCCGCGCCGTGTGAAATGACGTTCAGCAGGGTGAAGCGGCTGACCCCCTCGCGCAGCAACAGGTAGGCGGCGAACGACTCCTTTTCCTCGAGCAGGGAAGCGTAGATGTCACCGATCTCCAGGAGTTTTTTTTCGGCGGCCAGGGAGTGGACCACGGCGCGCTCCATCAGGTCCTGGAAGCCGAGCGAGGAGACGGGATCGGCCTTGGCCGCCTTGGGCACCCGTTCATTCAGGTAGGTCTCCAGCTCCTTTTTCATCAACTCGACATTGGCTCCGCAGCGAGCCATGATCCCGGCGCCGGCGGCGAAAAAAAGCGAGGCGTACAGGACATGCTCCGGGGTCAGGTACTCGTGCTGCCGGTTGCGGGCGTCGGCGAAGGCAACGGCGAGGACGCGGTTCAGCTCTTCATGGATCTCTATCTTGTTCACGGCGGCTTCAGGCCTCCTCGAAGGTGCAGCGGAGGGGGAATTCCTGCTCACGGGCGAGAGCGAGCACCCGGGAGACCTTGGTGCGGGCGATGTCGTAGCTGTAGACGCCGCAGACGCCGCTGCCGCGGCGGTGGACGTCGAGCATGATCCTCCTGGCTTCGGGCGCCGGCTTGTGGAAGACCCGGATCAGGACATCGACCACGAATTCCATGGAGGTGTAGTGGTCGTTGAGCAGGATGACCCGGTACATGCGGGGCGGGCGCAGCTCGGTCCGCTCGCGGACCTGCTGCTCGGAGTCGATGCCAACGATGAATCCGTCCTGTTTTCCCATGAAGCGCGAGTTCCCTTGATTTCATTGTAGCGCAGCACACCCCCGGGTGTCAACGTACGGCAGCAGTCCATCAAGTCAGTGTCAGTGACAGTGTTAGTGTCAGCAGGGCAATACAATGACAAGTGGTGGTGATAGTGGTCGTGGTAGTAGGAGAACTAAACGAACTTCGGTGTCAGTGACAGTGTCAGTGTCAGCAAGAAACTAAAGTAATCGGTTTACGGTAGACGGTCAGAAAACTGCAATACGAAGACTTAAATTCCAAATCACAAGCACCAAATTCCAAGCAAATTCCAAACTCCAAATTCCAATTTCCAAAACGAAAGCCCCCTTGCGAGGAATTCTATTTGTTTTGGTCAAAGTCCCCGCCAGGGGATTGGGTAATTGGAATTTGGTGCTTGTTTGGAATTTGATATTTGGTGCTTGGAATTTAATTCTTCACATGTCATGCGTCACGCGTTACGAGAACTTTTTGATTGTCTTGCTAACGTCTGACGTTTGTCGTCTAACGTCTTTCGTTTGGCGTCTAATGTCTCTAGACCGATTCGTCTCCGATTCGAATCACGATTCACGAATCACTAATCACGACTCAGCGTCGCTGGCACTTGAAATTATGTTCCCGGCGCCTATAATCAGTGTTTGGTGAGGTGAGAAATGAAAAAATCACTTATTCTGATCCTGTGCGGTCTGATACTTGGCGCGGCCGCGGCCTGGGCCGTGATGCATTACGTCGTGCCGCGCTGGAACCGCTCGGCCGTGGACAACACCTACTGGCAGGTGGCGTCGCGGCTGGACCAGGGTGGCGAGGCCTTCGCCTATTTCCATGCCGAGGAGATCAGCAAGGCCGCGCAGGCGCTGCTGGCCGGGCTGACGCACAATGTCGCGGCGCTGCCCGCGGAACGCCGCGCCCAGGCCATGCAGGGATTGGAAATGCTGGACATGATGTTCAAGGGTTACGGTTTGGACGAGGTGAGCGGATTCGGCTTCAGTTCGTTCGCGGTCAAGCCGGGCTTGCGTCGCGTCCGCGCCGTCCTGCACCACCGCCCCGGACGGAACCAGGGGCTGATCTGGAACATGACCGGGCCGGTCCCGCGTTCCCTGGACGAACTGGGGCTGCTTCCCGCCAATACGGCCCTGGCCCTCGTCTCGGACTACAACCTGTTCCAGCTGATCGAGTGGGCAAGCGCTCTCGGGCCGAAGCTTTCCGCCCAGAAGGGAGTGAACGCCCAGGGACCGACTGCGGAGCAGGCCATGGCCATGATCAAAGCCGGACTGCAGACGGTGGGCATCGAGTACGAACGCCTGAAGAAGTCCTATGGCGGCCGCCTGGGCTGGCTGATGGCCATGGACCCGGAAAAGCGGGTACTCCTGCCCGGGAAGGAGAAGCCGCTGTCGATCCCCGAGCCTGAGCTCGCCCTGTTGCTGCGGGTCAACGACACCTATCTCTTCGATACGCTGAAAGCGAAACTGCCGCCTCAGGCCCGGGCCAAGTTCAGCGAGGCCGGCGGAGTGAAGAAGATCGCATTCCCCCGCCTGCCGGCCCCCATGCCGCTGGAGCCGGTCGTCGTCCAGAAGGGCGAGTGGCTGCTGGTGGCCTCCCGGGCGTCTTTCGCCGACAGGATACTCGATCGTGACTCACCGCGCCTGGCCGGCGGAGCCGCCTTCAGGGAGATCGCCTTCAAGGCGCCGCGCCGCGGCAACGGTTTCGGTTATGTCGATCCGCTGCTGCCGCGCCTGGCCGCCCAGGTTCTGCGCGAGAACATGGCCGTGGTTCAGCCGCCGTCCGCCCTGGAAAAGATCACCGGTTTTCTCGAAAACTGCAAGGGATTCTACTGGGTTGTCGAGAACTCCGACCAAGGGCTGGGTTACACCTTCAACCACGGCATGGAGATCTCTTCCGTGCCGGGGCTGATCGAGGCGCTTGTCCAGATCGCCAGTGAAAAGGCGAAGGAAAAGGCGCTGGTTGGAATACCGGCGGAAGAGCCACGGACAACGGAACCGTGACGAGTGGCGAATCGGCAGGTCCCCGATGAAGGAAAGGGCACGAGTCAGGGCGCCGCGCTCAGGGCAATAGGCGGATACAGAAAGAGCCAATAACAAAGCCCATCCCGATGTCCGAAGTCCAGAAAAGGAAAATTGAATCGCGAATCGCTTGACTGAGGTGCCCATGAGAAAGTTGCTCGCCTTAGCGCTGATCATGATATCGTCCTGGCTGGCTGCTCAGGAGGAGCCCGCCGGACCGTTGCCCAAGCCCGGGGACAGCGGCGCGTTCTTCTTTGAGGCCACGAGCCAGTACCTCTCCTTCGCCTCCGGAGACCTGGACGGGACGCTGGTCATCGGCAACGCCGACCAGGTATTCTTCGTTCCCAGGATCAAGCCCAGCCTGGGTTTCGGCATCGGCTTCGGCCGCCGCTTCCGCTCGGGGCTGTGGGCCGTTTCCTACCTCGTCTCCGGGCACGATGCGAATTTCCAAGGCCGGGACGGCACGGCGGTTTCGCGCCAGGTCCAGGTCAACGCGCGCACGTTCCTGTTCAGGACCTCGCCCCTGCGCCTGTTCCTGCAGCTCGGCCTCAGTTTTCCCTGGCTGAGGGTGCGCGACAATGTCGTTGATCGCGACGGAAAATTCCACGATGCCACCTACGCCGGGGTGGGGGCCAACGCCGGCGCCGGCATCCTGTCCCCGGTCTCTTCGCGCATGTTCTTCAGTGCCGGCCTGGTCTACCGCTTCATGGGCTATCTCTATGCCTATGGACCGGTGAAGGGCATCGATGTCACCGATCTCTTCGACAACGTGACCGGACCACGGCATTGCGGTATTCTCAAGGCGCCGGTGATCGCGCTGGAACTCAGTTTGGGATACGAGCTCTGAGAGAGATGAAGAATAGTTGTTCGAAGTTCGAAGTTCGAAGTTCGATGTTCGATGTTCGATGTTAAAAAAGAAGAACGAACGGTAAAAGTTTGAATGGATGCCGTAATCCATTCTGAGAACCCCGCAGGCCTGACTTTTCATGTCGCCGCGCAAGTTCATCTCTTCAACTTCGAACGTCGAACGTCGAATATCGAACCTCTTCCCATGTTATCGGTCAGCGGGATCCACTTGCATTTCCCTCATTCGCCATATAAAATCGACGAAAGGGAATAAACACCATGGCCAATTGCAAAAATTGCGGCGCCGTGCTGACCGGCACGCTGCTGGTCTGCGAATACTGCAAGACCCGCCAGGATGTGGACCTGTCGGTGGTCCACCGCTACACGGTCGAGGAGCCGAGATCCGAGCGCATCTGCCCGCGCTGCCATATCCCGCTGCAGACCATCGATCTGCAATTGAAAGGAAAATTCCTGATCGAGCGCTGTCCTCACTGCCTGGGCCTTTTTTTCGATCCCGGCGAACTGGAGGCGCTTCTGGAGAAGGCCGTGACCAACGTTCACGCCGTGGATCCCCAGCGCCTCAACGAGGTGCAGCGCGTCAAGCGCCGCGACGGGTATCCGGTCACCTACATCGACTGCCCGGTCTGCCGCCGGCTGATGAATCGGGTGAATTTCGGTTCGCGCAGCGGCGTCATCGCCGACCAGTGCCGCGAGCACGGCATGTGGCTCGACGGCGGCGAGCTGCGCCAGATCCTGGAATGGACGAAGGCCGGCGGCAACCTGGTGCGCCGGGAGAGCGAATTGGAAATGGCCAGGCTGGAACTGGAGCAGGAGAAAAAAAAGCTGCAGTTCGCCCGTATCGACAGGGCTTTTTTCCAGACGCGCCCCGAGCCCGAGCGCACCGATCTCGAGCTGAACCTGCTGCCCATGATCGGCCGGCTGTTGCAGAAGATATTCCGCCCATAGAAACATGATGATCTATCGTGACGCGTAACGCGTGACGAGGAAAGAGCTTGGCGCAGGGCGCAGGATGCAATGCGCAAGGGAAGAAAGGCAATCGGTGCAAGGTTTAAGGTTCAAGGCGCAAGGTGGCCATCCTTTCTTTCCCTGAACCTTGAACCTTCTACCTTAAACCGATTTCAATTTATGGCAGTCACCGTAAACCTTGAACCGTTTGCCGTAAACCGATTTCAATCGATTTCATGCCGTGCACCGTATGTCCTGTGTGGCATGCCGTGAGCCTGGCGCTGGATAGTTGACTTGCCGCGGCGCTTGCCGTATGATGGCCCTTTTTCGCATGGAGGAGCGCCCATGACACCCCCGATACTGGATATCGTCGACCTGACCCACGGGATCAGCCCGGACATGCCGGTTTTCCCCGGCACCGAGGCGCCACGACTGGATGACGCCTATACCATCGAGCGCAACGGCTTTGCCGAGAAGATGCTCCACCTTGTCTCGCACACCGGCACCCATATCGACGCGCCGGGCCATATCCTTCCCGGCGCCGTCCGCCTCGACGCCATGGGCGTCGATCGTTTCCTGGGCCCCGGGCTGGTCCTGGACGTTGCCGGGGTCCGCGGGCGGCCGGTGGAGATCAGTGATCTGGAAATGGGCGAGCCGCGATTGCGCGGCGTCGAATTCGCCCTGCTGCATACCGGCTGGGCGCGGCACTGGGGCGAGGATGAGTATTTCGGCCCCTACCCGGTCCTTTCCCCCGGCGCCGCCAAATGGCTGGCCGAATTCGGCCTGAAGGGCTATGGCGTGGACACGATCTCGGTCGATGGGATCGATTCCAGGGAACTGCCGGTCCACCGCGCCCTCTTCGCCCGGAACATGGTGATCGTCGAGAACCTGGGCGACCTCTCCCCCCTGGTCGGCAGGGAGTTCCTGTTCTCCTGCCTGCCGCTGAAGATCGTCGATGCCGATGGGTCGCCCATCCGGGCAGTGGCCATCGTGACGCGTGACGCGTGACAAGGAAGAAGGGAACTCGGCGTACGGTTCAGGGCGTAAGGTAGAATAAAGTTATTAATAGGACTTAAATTCCAAATCTCAAGCACCAAATTCCAATTAATTTCCAAATTCCAATTACCAAAACGAAGATCCAGAATTCAAGAGCAGAAATTGTTGAAGCGTTGAAGCGTTGAAACGTTGAAGCGAAAGAAAAAGAGATTTTCCCAAGGCTCTTGCTGACACTGACACTGTCACTGTCACTGAAATCATTTGAAAAAAACGCTGTTTTTTGCTGTAATGGGCGAATGACAGCACTGGATTGGCTGGTCATCGCGGCGACGATCGC
>DCVB01000078.1:0-5232 GCA_002327965.1 Candidatus Aminicenantes bacterium UBA2199
GTAAGCCTGTACAAGGTCGAATGGAAATGGTGGTGGGACAAGAGCGGTGACTCGCTGGCGCAGTATGTCGCCAACACCAGCCACGTGCCCGTCCTGAAGGGCGAGGTGGCGACGCGCGACGGGACAGGGCAATGGAAATTCCAGATCAAGTACCCGCAGTGGGGCCGCTACCTGGTGCGTGTGGTCGACCCGCAGGGCGGCCACGCCTCCGGCCAGACCATCTACATCGATTGGCCGGGTTGGGCCGGCCGTGCCCGCGAGGAAAAGGGCAGCGGCGCCACGCGGCTGAATTTCAGCGCCGACAAGGAGCGCTACCTGGTTGGAGAAAAGGCGACCATCTTCCTCCCCGACGCCCCGCAGGGCCGGGCGCTGGTGTCGCTGGAAAACAACTCGAAGATCCTGAAGCAGATGTGGGTGAGTACGCAAGCCGGCGAGAACCGCTTTACGATCGATCTCGACGAGAGCATGAGCCCCAACATCTATGTGCATGTCACCCTGCTACAGCCGCACTCGGGCAAGAAAAGCGATACGCCCATTCGTCTCTACGGCGTGATCCCGGTCATGGTGGAAAATCCCGGCACGCGGCTGGAGCCTCAGGTCAACGTGGCCGACGAGCTGAAGCCGCTCGAGGAGTTCAAGGTGACGGTGGGGGAAAAAACCGGGCGGGCCATGACCTATACGCTGGCCGTGGTCGACGAGGGGCTGCTGGGGCTGACGCGCTATGCCGCCCCTGACCTGCGCAAGCGCTTCTACAGCCGCGAAGCGCTGGGCGTCCTCACCTGGGACCTCTTTGACAATGTGGCCGAGGCCTATGGTGCCGACCTGTCGCGCCTGCTGGCGCTCGGCGGCGACGAGGAGGGCACTGGCGCGGGTGCCGAGAAAAAACAGCAGCGCTTCCCGCCCGTCGTCCTCTTCGCCGGCCCCTTCGCCCTGGAAGCCGGCAAGAAGGCGGAACACAGGTTCAAGATGCCGCAATACGTCGGGGCGGTGCGGGTCATGGCCGTGGCCGGCCGCGACGGCGCCTTCGGCGTCGCCGAGAAATCGGTGCCGGTGCGCCAGGACCTGATGATCCTGCCCACCCTGCCCCGGGTTGTGCGGCCGGGAGAGCAGTTCGACATGCCGGTGTCGGTGTTCGTCAGCCGCGCCGATATTCGCAGCGTGCAGGTCCAGGTCGAGCCCGGGGACAAGCTGCGGGTCGACGGTCCGAGGATCAAGACCGTTGAATTCGCCAGGCCGGGCGACGTGATCGTCACTTTCCCCATGGCGGCGACCGCCCTCGGCCAGGGTTCCGTATATGTCAAGGCGGTAAGCGGCACGCGCAAGGCCGAGAGCCGCATCGCCATCCCCGTTCTGGCCAGCAACCCTAGGATCACGGAATCGTTCAGGGCCGACGTGGGGCCCGGTGAATCCCGAGAGATCCCGATCAGGGCCATCGGGATGAAGGGCACCAACGACGTGACCCTGGAGTTCTCGATGCTCCCCCCCTTCAACCTGCAGAAGCGGCTGCAGTTCCTTATCCAGTATCCCCACGGCTGCCTGGAGCAGACCCTGTCCACGGCGTTCCCCCAGTTGTACCTGAAATACCTGATCAAGCTGGACGCGGGGCAGCAGAAAAAGGTCGAGCAGTTCATCGCCACGGCCATCGAGAAAATGCGCGGCTTCCAGGCGCCCAGCGGCGGCTTTTCCTATTGGCCGGGTGAATACGAGGTCCACCAGTGGACCTCTTCGTATGCCGGGTATTTTTTGCTGGAGGCGTCACGCCTGGGCTACCAGGTGCCGGCGGGCATGCTCGACTCTTGGAAAAAGCAGCAGAAGGCGCTGGCCAATTCCTGGACCGCCGCGCCGCAGCAGGGCCGCCTGGTCCAGGCCTTCCGCCTGTTCACCCTGGCGCAAGCCGGCGCCGCCGACCTGGGGGCCATGAACCGCCTGCGCGAGAGCAGCGATCTGGAGAGCGCCGCCTCCGTGCTGCTGGCGGCGGCTTTCCAGGCCGGTGGCCAGAGTGAGGCCGCCGACGACCTGCTGCGGAAATGCAAGTGGCAGGTGGAAAAATATCGCGACGATCATCGCACCTTCGGCTCCGAGTTCCGCGACAAGGCCGTCATGGTGCGCACCCTGGTGCAAATGGGACAGTCGGGGCGCGCCAGGAAATATCTCGACGAGATCGTGGCGGCCATGGCCGCCGATACCTGGTACTCCACCCAGGAGACCGCCTACGGCCTCATGGCCGTGGCCGCGTATTACGGCGGCTCTCCGGCCAGGCCCTTCCGCTTCAAGCTGGGCTGGGACGGTGAATCTCCCCGCGAAGTGGAAGCCGCCGTCCCCTTTTTCCTCCAGGTCCATTCCCCCTTCAGCGCCATGGAACGCAAGCTGCGTATCGTCAACCCCGGGCAAGGCCCGCTGTACCTGACCGCTTATGCTTCCGGCATTCCTGCCGCCGGCGCCGAGAAAGCTCACGAGAACAACCTGCGCCTGGAGGTGGCCTACCAGGACAAGGACGGCGGGGCGCTGGATACGGCGCGCCTCACCCAGGGGAGCGACCTGCGCGTAAAGGTCAGCATCACCAACCTCAGCAAGGTCTCGCTGAACAATCTGGCCTTGACCCATTTCATTCCCGCCGGCTGCCAGATCGCCAATCCCCGCCTCTTTGACGCCGAGCCCGACAGGGGCTATTACGACTACCAGGACGTCCGCGACGATCGCATCTATACCTATTTCAACCTGGGCGCCGGCGCCAAAAAAATCTTCACGGTGGTGCTCAACGCCTCGTACAGCGGCCGTTTCTATCTGCCGGGCATCAGCGTGGAATCGATGTATGACGCGGATTTCCACGCCAATACCAGCGGGAGATGGGTGGAGATTGTCCGCTGAGAGCATTCATCCGCCGGCGCTATAAGACGCTCCTGCTTTTGGGGGGAGGCGCCCTGCTCCTGGGACTGCTGGGCTGGTGGGCGAAGCCCCGCGTCCTGTTCAACGATTCTCTGTCGCCGGTTCTGTTCTCGGCTGACGGCCGGCTGCTTGGCGCCCGCCTGGCCGCTGACGAGCAATGGCGCTTCCCGAGGCTGAAGGCGGTTCCGCAGCGTTTTTTCCAGGCCCTGCTGCAGTACGAGGATCGTCGCTTCTATCGCCACCGCGGCGTCGACCTGCAGGCCACGGCCCGGGCCCTGTGGACGAACGCCAGGAAGGGCCGCGTGGTCAGCGGCGGCAGCACCCTGACCATGCAGGTGGTGCGCATCGCCCGCAAGAACCCGCGGCGCACCTACCGGGAAAAGATCATTGAAATGTTCCTGGCCCTGCGCCTTGAGCTCTCCAGCTCGAAAAAAGAGATCCTGGACCTGCATGCGGCCAACGCTCCCTTCGGGGGAAATATTGTGGGCATCGATGCGGCCGCCTGGCTTTATTTTAACCGCGGCCCCGAGGCTCTCAGTTGGGCCGAAGCCGCTTTCCTGGCGGTCCTGCCGAACGATCCCAAGCTGATCGCCGGCGAAGGCCGGCGCCGGCAGCTCAAAACCAAGCGTGACCGGCTGCTGCGGCGCCTGCTGCAAATAAATATTCTTTCGCCCCTGGAGTGCGACTTGGCCGAGGCCGAGCCCCTGCCGCCCGGGGCGCGCCTGGTGCCGCGGCTGGCGCCCCATCTTCTCGATACCCTGGCGGCGCGTTCCGGGCCAAAACGGCCGTTCCTGTCCTTCATCCGCCCCGGGCTGCAGGAGACGCTGAACCGCATCCTGCAGGCGAACGGCGACCGCCTGCTGCGCGGCAATATCCGCAACCTGGCCGTCCTGGTCATCGACAACCGCCAGGGAGCGGTGGTGGCCTATGCGGGAAACGTCAGCCGCGCCGGGGCCGAGCACGGGCAGGACGTGGACCTGGTGCGCTCCCCGCGCAGCACCGGCAGCATCCTCAAGCCCTTCCTTTACGCCGCCATGCTTCAGGAAGGTGGATTGACGCCGGCCACCCTGCTGGCCGACACCCCGGTGCATTTCGCCGGCTATGTGCCCGAGAATTTCGACCGCCGCTTCCGCGGTGCCGTGCCGGCGCGCGATGCGCTGGCCTGGTCGCTGAACATTCCCGCCATCCGCATGCTGCAGCAGTTCGGCATTCCCCGTTTTTACAATCTGCTGAAGAAATGGGGGCTCTCTACCCTGTCCCGCCCTCCCGGCGGCTATGGCTTGACCCTTGTCCTCGGCGGGGCCGAAGGGACGCTGTTCGATATCACCAGGCTCTACGCCGGTCTGGCACAGCTCGCCCTGGGCGACGCCGTTCCCCGGCGCGAGGTCCGCCTGCTGCAGGACGAACCGCCCCGCAAGTCACCCATGACCGATCTGGGCCCGGCCGCCGCCTATCTCACGCTGGAGGCGCTGACCGAGGTAAACCGCCCCGACCAGGAGGGCTTCTGGAAGCAGTTCTCCTCCTCCAGGTGGGTGGCCTGGAAGACCGGCACGAGCTTCGGATTGCGCGACGCCTGGGCAGTGGGCGTGACGCCGGCGTACACGGTCGGCATCTGGGCGGGCAACGCCGACGGCGAAGGCAACCCCGACCTGACCGGATTGTCCACGGCGGCCCCGGTGCTGTTCGAGGTCCTGCAGGCGCTGGATACGGGCGGGGCCATTCCCGCCCCGCGCCTGTGGCTGAAGAAACTCCGTGTCTGCCGCGATTCGGGCTTCCTGGCCGGCGAACTCTGCCCGGCCGTCAGCGTGGACATGCCCCGGCAAAGCCATTTCCAGCAGGCGTGCCCCTTTCACCAGTTGGTGCACCTGGACGCCAAGCGGCGCTTCCGGGTCGATTCGAGCTGCGAGTCGCCGGCGCGCATGGTGCACGAACCGTGGTTCGTCCTGCCGCCGGTGCAGGAATATTATTACCGGCGCAGCCATCCCGATTACCGTCCGCTGCCCCCTTTTCGCGGCGATTGCTCCGGTCTTTTGCAGTCCGAGGCGGGGAGGCAGGTCATCAGCCTTGTCTATCCCGACCTGAAGACCGCGGTCTATGTCCCCGTCGACCTGGACGGTCGCGCCGGCCAGGTGGTGTTCGAGGCCGTCCATCGCCGCCCCGAGACCGTGATCTTCTGGCACCTGGGCGACCGCTACCTGGGCGCCACCCGCCAGTTCCACCAGCTGGCGCTGAGCCCCGGCCCCGGCGAACACGTGCTGGTGCTCGTCGACGAGGACGGCCACCGCCTCGAGCGCCGTTTCCGCGTGCTGAACCGCGAACGGTAACCACAAAGAATCCGCAGGGGCG
>DCVB01000078.1:5269-25683 GCA_002327965.1 Candidatus Aminicenantes bacterium UBA2199
GATGGAAATCAGTTCAGGTATTTCGTTTTCAGCTTTTCGGCCACCTGCTTGCCCGATTCGGTCAGGATCACGAGCTTCTTGTCCTTGAACTGAACGATCAGCTTGTCGTCGGCAAGCTGGTTCAGGGATTTGAAGCTGTAGCCTTTCCACGAGCAAAAGGCTTTTTCACCCGGGTTTTTGCGCGAGTCTTCTTCCCAACCCGTCAGGAACATCAACAGCAAACTCAGGTCCTTGATCTTTTCGTCCATTTTTACCTCCTTGCGCATGGCGGGGAGGCCGCGGCGGCCTCCCCTGCCGTCGACGTCAGATCGTGATCAGCGGCTGCAGCTTGGCGAAGACCTTTTCGCCGATGCCCTTGACCTTCAGCAGGTCCTGGACGCGCTTGAAGCCACCGCTGCTCTTGCGGAAATCCAGAATGCGCTGGGCCATCTTGGGCCCAACCTGGGGCAGCCTGGCCAACTGGGCGGCATCGGCGGTGTTGATGTTGACCAGCTTGTCGGCGCCCGCGCCCGCCGGCTTGTCGGCGGCGCCCAGGGAAACGGTGGAGACAGCGGCCATCGCCAGGATGACCAGCAGGGTGAGAATGTGTTTGGTTTTTGTCATGTGACCTCCTGCCGGGTTTCATTCATGCCCGCTGCCATCTTGCGTCGGCGCGGGATCAATGAGCGGGAAATGCCCATATCAGATGGAAATGACTTGGTCCGTTCCTGTCTGGGGCTCGCCGCGGTGTAAATCGATCTTTACTTGGCAAATGGATCCGGTAAAGCAACCTGTACGGGCCAGGAACGAGCCTGGATTTGAAAGCCCTTTCCTGAAGCGCTTTCCGACGCCGGAGCTCCCTTGGCACGTGAATTGAATCTCTCCTCGCAGGAGGAAAACATGAACAAAGGCTTCACCTTGATCGAGACGATGGTCTCATTGTCCGTGCTGCTGCTGGCGGTCCTGTCCAGCACGCGCATCCTGGTCGCGGCGCTGGGGCAGACGCGCGGGGCGGCCATCCGCTTCCGCGTGCTGCAGCAGCTGGATTATTACAAGAATTACCTGGGATCCCTGCCCCTGGACGCCGCCGAGCTGGCCGCGGGGACCCACCACCGGCAGGAAGGCGAACTGCGCGTCGACTGGCGGGTGGAGGACGCCGGCGCCGCGCTGAAGCGGGTGCGCCTGCTGGCGAAGGCGCGGCATTACGCCCTGGCGCTGGTGCTGCACCGCTCGCGCTTCATCCTGGCGGTGCAATCATGATCAGGGGATTCGGCTTGCTGGAGATGCTGATCGCCCTCTCGCTGGGATTGGGCATCCTGACCGTGATCATCGCCCATTCGACCGAGGCGGCGCGGGTGGAGAAAAAGGTCGGCGGCAACCAGGAGCGGCTGGAGGCGATCTTTCATGCCGTGGACGCCATCAAGGCCGATCTGAACAAGTGCGGCATGCGGCTGCAGGATGTCCGGCCATTCAGCGATATCGCCCCTTTCGCCTCGACCCCGGGCTTCTTCTCCAGCACCTACGGCATCGCCGACGAGCCGCTCCTGGAAGGGGCGCTGCGCGGCCAGCAGGCGCTGCGGGTCGCCGCCGGCGAGTGCTTCAAGAAGGACAAGGTGGTGCTCATTTACGACCCGGCGCAGCCGGCCTGGGAGCTGAACGAGGTCCAGTACCGCCTCGACGGCGCCCTGGTCATGAAGCGCCCGCTGCGGAACGACTTTCCCCGCAACAGCATGCTGGTGGCGCTGAAAAAGGTCGAGTACAAGTATTTCCCCGCCCAGCGCACGCTGAAGCGGCGCAGCGACAACGGCACCTTCCAGCCGCTGCTGGAGGAGGTAAGCGATTTCTACGTGACCTTCTTTCCCGACGCCAACTCGGTTCTTTACCGCATCGAGATCAACAAGAAGGAGCAGGTGCGCGGCTATATCTTCCTGCTCAACACGGTGTGACCGTGAATCGCCGCGGCAACATCGTCCTGACGCTGCTGTTCGCCCTGCTGCTGGCCGCCTCGGGAGCGGCCCTGCTGACCCATACCGGCTATCACCATGCGGTCGTCGCCGCCCGCCGGGAGAGACGGCTGGAAGCGGCGGCGCTGGAACAGGCGCTGCTGCTGGGGCTGCATCGCTACCGCGGGAAGCTCGCCGCCAGCGACATCAACGCCTGGGAAGACCCGCAGGGCGGGTTTTTCAACGCGGATGTCTTTCCTGCCTGGAGCGAGAACGGGATAACGGGCTGCCACGAGTTCAGCGGCCGGGAGTTGCGCAGCGAGGACGGCTTCCGCGTCGTGCGCATCGACGATGTCATTCGCACACGGCGCCGTGCCGGCAACCTGGAGTACGCCGGCTGCGCCCGAGTGGATCTGGTCGCGGGAGACATCCCCGTCGGCGAGGCCGGGCTGCTGGTCGCGAAGCCGGGAACGACCGACGCCGCCGTTTTCCTGGCGGAACACGGTGTGGACTATTCCGGCTCGCAGCTGCCCCGGGTCGGGGACCTGGCGCCCGGGATCGATGCCGGGGGCCTTTTGTGCGCGGCGCTGGGCCTGCCGGTCGAGGTCCCGGACTGGCGGCGCATCCGCGAAGCGTTTGGATTGGAGCCGGGGGCCGCGCCCCTCCCAACCGGCATCTACCTGGCGCGCGGCGGCAACGGTGTCGGCGCCGTGTTCGTCGAGGGCGACCTGCAGATCCTGGAATTCAGCGCCGGCGCCGGCCGGCAGACGATCGCTTTCGGACAGAACGGCCGGACTCATGAGTTGAGCTACCGGCCCGGCGAGGATTCGCTGGCCTGGAGCGGAGAAGACGATGTCGCCGGCGCCCGCTTCGGAGAAAGGATCGTTGTCCACGGCAGTGTCTTCTCGGTCGCCCAGGCGGGCGCGGCGGCGTTCCTGGACGAGGCGCGCGTCGAGCTGCTGGTCGGCGGCCGCCTGGTCGTCGCCACCGGGCTCGAAAGCGAGAACCTGGCGCCTGGCAGGGAGCGCTTTCCGAAGCTGCTGCTCATGACCTGCGCCGACGATTTCTTCAGCAACGAGAAAACCGCGGCCGATGTCGTCATCGCCGCCGCCGGCGAAGCGACCGTCCAAGCCCAGGTGATCGCCGCCGGCAGCCTGGTCAACGGTGAGGGCAAGGTGCAGATCAGCGGCGGCCTTTTTGCCGCCGACATCGCGAACCAGGGGCAGTTGCTGATTAGCGGCGCGAGAGGGGATTTCGATCTTGCCCGCCGCGTCCGCCTTCCCGGCTTCAAGCTGCTGCGCGATTTCCGCGTCCGTTACATCGAGGAGAGAAGCCATGACGAATGACAAGGGAATGACGGTATTGGAGCTGCTGGTAACGATCGGTATTTTCTGGCTCCTGCTGCTGCTGACCGCGCCGGGCCTGAGCGCCTTTTTTTCACGAATGGAGTTCCATGCCGCCCTGCGCGGCGTCTCCGCGGGCTTGAGCACGGCGCGCTGCCAGGCCATCCGCGACAACCAGCCCGTGCGTGCCGAGGTTATCCCCGGCAAACTGCTGCTGAGCCAGGATGCGGGCCGGGGCTGGAGGGTGATCCGCAGCTTCGACCTGGGGGACAAGGTCGCGGTGCGCGCCAACAGCCGACCGGTGTTCTCGCCGCTGGGAGGTGTTTCCCCGTTGTGCACCGTCACCCTGGAGCGGCACGGCCGGGTCTGCCGCGTCGTCGTTTCCATGTACGGCCGCATCCGGGTCTATAACGGCGCCTGAACTGACCCGGCGGATGGGGACTTTGATGGAAGCGAACCGCTGCCGGTGCCCCGAGCTCATGGCTGGTGCTGAGATTATCGAAAATGATTCAAAGTCAGGGTTTGATTCACCAAGCCCCGATTTATGAATTACAATTTCTTCCTGACCGCGGCGAGCTTGCCGGCCATGGTCAGCGGCCGGTCGCGGCGGTCGTCGATGCGCAGCGTCGTGGACACGCGCAGGGCGCCCAGCCGGAAGGGAGCCTCGTGCATGGCCTTGACCGCCTCGATGACCTCGTCCATCTCGCCTTCCAATATGGTCGACATGGGGGTCAGCAGGGACTTGAGGCGGGGGAAGCCCTTCAGGACCTTCTCCACGTCTGCGACCCAGGCGCTCAGCGAGGCCGAGCCCGTGCCCAGCGGCACCACCGTCACCTCGGCGACGACTCTGCCCACCGGATCCCCGCTATTTCTTCACCTTGGCCAGCAGGGATTTGGCCATGTCCTTGTGCACGGTGAAGGTGAGCATCTTCAGCCTGACGTAGTCGCCGCGGAAGAAGAAATAGCCTTCATGCTTGCCCCAGCGCGCCGAGCGGCTGGAGTCCTTGACCAGGAACCAGTCGTGGCCCTGCAGCCGCTTGTAGCCGACGATGTGGATGCCGTGGTCGTCCTGGGTGGTGCGGTTGGCGATGCGGAATTCGCGGCTGTCCTGGTCGATATAGGCGGCGGGGATGTCGAAGCTGGGGATGAAGCAGACGTCCTGGAAACCGAGCTTGCCGGCTTCCGAGACGTCGCCGCCGATGTTCACCGTGCAGCCGGCCTTGACCGCCTTGAGGATCAGGGCATACCACTCGCCGAGAGGCACGTTCAGGTATTCCCGGCTGTGCCACCAGTTGTCGGGGACGGCGAACTCCTGGAAGGTGTAGAAAGGATAGTAGGAAGTCGACATGACGTCGACGTAGTCGTCCATGTTCAGCTTCGTCTCGTTGCGCAGGAACTCCAGCGGCGTCATCTCCCGACCCTCGTGGGTGAAGGTCTTCGGCGGCGCCCCCAGGTGCCTGTCCAGCAGGATGGCCACGTGCTTCAGCACGACCTCCTCGTCCCAGAGGTTGTTGGCCTTCACGTAGTCGAGATAGCCCCTGACCTCGGTGATCAGTGGCTCGTGGTCCAGCTTGTCGCCGTCGACGCGGCGGCCGGGATAGGCCGCGGCCGGCACGGCGCCGTGCTCCTTCCAGATGCGGTTGATAGCGTTGCTCTCGCCGCCCTCGGCGACCAGCGAGGCGCCGCGCTCGCGTACCCAGCGCTGCACCTTGGCCAGGTATTCCCAGTAGACTGTCCATACTTCCGAAAGCTTGATCTTCCTGCCGCTCAGGCGGAAGATCTCCGATTCGTAGAACGAGGTGGCGGCGAAGCTCCAGCAGATGTTGGTGTTGTACTGCGCCACGGGCGGAAAATGGAACATGGCCTGGAAGGCGGCCGGCGACGGCGGCGGCACGACCCCGGCCAGGTCGGACTGCAGGCTGCGCGCCTGCTCGCGCTCCTTTTTCTTCTCCTCGGCCTGGCGCTTGCGGATGGCGGCCGTCTCCTCGTCCAGGGAGGCCTGCTCCCTGGCCCGGGCCTCTTCCATGGCCTTCAGCACCGGATCGCTGTAGCGCTTTTCGTAATTGGCCTTGTTCTTGGCTCCGGCCAGCAGCGGCGCGGCGGAGAGGCACAATGAAACGCAAACCAGGATGACGATGATTTTTTTCATGATGACTCCTTGGCGGTTAAAATTCCGCGCTCTTCGGGGTGCGCGGGAAGGGGATGACGTCGCGGATGTTCTCCATGCCGGTCAGGTACATCACCGCCCGCTCGAAGCCCAGGCCGAAGCCGGCGTGCGGGGCGCCGCCGAAGCGGCGCAGGTTGAGGTACCAGCCGTAGTCCTCCTCATTCAGCCCCATTTCGGCGATGCGGCGCCGCAGGACGTCGTGACGCTCCTCGCGCTGGCTGCCGCCGACGATCTCGCCCACGTCGGGCACCAGCAGGTCCATGGCGGCCACGGTGCGGTTGTCGTCGTTCAGGCGCATATAGAAGGCCTTGATCCCCTTGGGGTAGTCGGTGACGAAGACGGGTTTGCGGAAAACCTTCTCGCTCAGGTAGCGCTCGTGCTCGGTCTGCAGGTCCTTGCCCCACTCGGGCGAAAAGCTGAATTGGCTGTCCGCCTGCTGCAGCAGTTCGATGGCCCGGGTGTAGGTGATGTGCTCGAAACTCGCGTCCCGCACCCGCTGCAGCCGCTCGAGCAGCCCGGTGTCGATGAAGCGGTTGAAGAACTCCATCTCCTGCGGCGCCTGCTCCAGCACGAAGGCGATCACGGTTTTCAGCATCTCTTCGGCCAGGCGCATGTTGTCGCCCAGGTCGGCGAAGGCGATCTCGGGCTCGATCATCCAGAACTCGGAGGCGTGGCGCTGGGTGTTGGAGTTCTCGGCGCGGAAGGTGGGACCGAAGGTATAGACGCGGCCGAAGGCCAGGCAGAAGCCCTCGACGTTCAGCTGCCCCGATACGGTCAGATTGGTCTCGCGACCGAAGAAGTCCTGGCTGAAATCCACTCCGCCCTGTTCGTTCAGGGGCGGATGGACGGGATCGAGGGTGGTGACGCGGAACATCTGGCCGGCGCCCTCGCAGTCGCTGCCGGTGATGATCGGCGTGTGCACGTAGACGAAGCCCTTCTCGTGGAAGAACTTGTGCAGGGCGAAGGCGACCAGGCTGCGCACGCGGAAAACGGCCATGAAGGTGTTGGTGCGCGGCCGCAGGTGGGGGATGGTGCGCAAAAACTCGAAGGAGTGCCGCTTTTTCTGCAGCGGGTAATCGGGCGCCGAGAAACCGATGGCCTCGATCGCGGCCGCCTTCAGCTCAAAGGGCTGCCCGGCGGCCGGCGACGACACCAGTCTGCCCGTCACCTGCAGGGAGGTTCCCAGGGGAAATTTGGCCACGGCGGCGAAATTGGCCAGCGCGGCGTCGTAGACGATCTGCAGGTTCTTGAAGCAGGAGCCGTCGTTCAGATCGATGAAGGCGAAATTCTTGGATTCGCGCTGGGTGCGGATCCAGCCGCGCACTTCCAGCTTGCGGTTCAGCAGCGGTTCGCTGTCGGCGAAAATCGTCTTGACGGTCGTCCAGGCCATGGTGCCACCTCGCGGGAAAATCATTGTAGCGCAAAAGTCGGCCGCGGGCAAATGCCGGTTTATTTCAGCGCACCGGACCCGCAGGGCTATTCTGTCGGGCTCGGTGGGTGCCTGTCCTGAATTTCGGCGTTCCGGAGCCGGTTGTAATTAAAACAGGACACAATTTTCCGCCATCTTTGGCAATGGAATTGCTTGTATTGATTGTGGATTAGACATCAAAAAAGCATTGGACTATAATCGTCAGCTGGGCTTCACTGCCGGGCGTTCGGCTGGCCTGGCGCGGTCCACAGAGTAAATGGCAGGAGGAAAAATGAAGAAGATCGGCATGAACACGTTGCGGATGGCCACGCCGGCACTGGTCGCCATCGGCCTGCTGCTGACGCTGCCATTGGCCGCGCAGAAGGATTTCAACCAGTCGGAAAAGGAGGCCATCGAAAAATACAAGCGGGCCCGGCCGTATTTTCTGAAAGGCGGGGATTATCTCAAGAAGGGCAAACTGGACAAGGCCCGGAAAGAAGCCGAAACCAGCCTGCAGATCTTTCCCGAGTACGCCGAGGCCCACCTGCTGATGGCCGAAGTGGGCTACCAGCGCGGGCAGTACGAGGAGGCGCTGAAGGAGATCGAGACCGGCAAAAAGGACTTTGCCGCCTTCGGCAAGCTATATACCTTCACTTACCAGGAATATCTCGACCGCCTCCGCGAGCAGCGCGACGAGAAGGAGAACTACCTCAACAGCCTGGCCGCGGCATTGTCCAATGCCAAGAGCAAAACCGAGCAGATGCGATTGGAAGCCCAGATCAGCAAGGCCAGGCAGGACCTGACCTCGATCAGCAGCCGGCTGAGCAGCCCAATCCCCCCCACCCTGGAGATCCCGGCCGAGTTCCACTACATCCACGGCAACATCCTGTTCAAACTGAAGCGCTTCGGCGAGGCGCGCGATCAGTACCAGGCGGCGGTCCAGGCCGATCCGCGCCACGCCAAGGCCTTCAACAACCTGATCAGCATCCATTTCGCCAGCGGCGACCAGGCCGGGGCCCAGAAACTGCTGGAGGAGGCCGAAGCCAACGGCGTGACGGTGAATGAGAAACTAAAAAAGGCCGTGTTGGAAAAGCAGCCTCGGTCATAACCATCAAGAATAAGGAGAGAATAATGCTGGAGAAAACCATGAAGATCACTCGCCTGCACGGATTGGTGCTGTTGGCGGCCGTGCTCATGCTCGCGCTGCCCCTGGCCGCGCAGAAGGACTTCAGCCAGACGGAAAAGGAGACGCTCGCCAAGTACAAGCAGGCCCGTGCCTATTTTTTAAAGGGCGGCGAATTCCTGAAAAATGGAAAGCTGGACAAGGCGGAGAAGGAGGCCGACGTCAGCCTGGGGATTTTGCCCAGGTATGCCGACGCCCGGCTGCTCAAGGCCGAGATCGCCTACCAGCGCGGCCGCTATGAGGAGGCGCTGACCGAAGTCACGATCGCCAAGGACGACTTCGTCACGGTCAAGGATCTCTACGCCTTTTCCTACCAGGATTACCTCGACCGCCTGCGCAAGCAGCGCGACGACCTGGAAAACTACGTCAAGGACATGTCCACCAATGTTTCGGACAAGGGCTCCTCCCAGGGGCGCAATCCGGCGCAGGCGGCGATCAGCAAAGCCAAGCAGGACATCACCGAGATCGATCGCAAGCTGTACGAGCCCATCCCGCAAACCCTCGAGGTCCCGGCTGAATTCCACTACATCCACGGCAACATCCTGTTCAAGCTGAAGCGCTTCGGCGAGGCGCGCGGCCAGTACCAGGCGGCGGTTCAGGCCGATCCGCGCCATGGAAACGCCTGGAGCAACCTGATCAGCATCCACTTCCACAGCGGCGACCAGGCCGGTGCCCTGAAACTGCTGGAGGAGGCAGAGGCCAACGGCGTGAAGGTGAACGAGAAGCTGAAAAAGTCGATTTTGGAAAAGAAATAGCGGCTCACGGTGCCATTGGCTGTTCCCCGGTTGTTAGCGGCGGTTGAATTTAGCCGGGGAACTCCCTAGAATGATCTTCTGCAGAGGGATGTCATGAAAACCATTGTTTTTTATTACAGCGGCACGGGCAACTCGTTATGGTCGGCCAGGATTCTGGCCGAGCGATTGGACGCGACCGGCGTCCGGCCCATGAAAGGGGCCGATGCCCTGGCCGCGGGCGATGCCGGGGCGGTGGGCTTCGTCTTCCCGGTCCATATCTGGGGCGTGCCCGGCCCGGTCGCGGCGTTCGTCGAAAAGCTTTCCCTGCGCCCCGACGCCTACCTGTTCGCCCTGGCGGTCAACGCCGGCCAGGTCGCGCGCACGCTGGTCCAGCTGCGGGAGATGCTCGCCCGGCGTGGCCTGACGCTCGCCGCCGGCTACGACATCGTCCTGCCCAGCAACTATATTCCCTGGGGCGGACCCGGCCCGCTCGAACGGCGCCAGGCGCGCATCGACGCCGCCCGCGTCAAGATCGGCGCCGCCGCCGACCGAATCGCCGCCCGCGCAACGGGGCCGGTGGAAATGGGCCCCTTGTGGCAGCGCGTCGTTTTTACGGCCATGTACAAGCTGAGCTTCGGCCAGGTGCACAAGATGGACAAGGATTTCTGGTGCGATGAGCGCTGCGACGGCTGCGGCGTCTGCGCCCGTATCTGCCCGGCGGGGAACATCGAGCTGAAGAACGGCCGGCCGGCCTGGCGGCACCGCTGCGAGCAGTGCCTGGCCTGCATCCAGTGGTGCCCGCGCGAAGCCATCCAGTTCGGCAAGAAGACCCCGGCCTACGAACGATACCACCACCCCGAGGTGACGCTGCGTGACATGCTGGCCGCCGGGGCGGGGGAAACTTGAACGGCAGGCGCCTGGCGCGCCGGACCCTGACGGCGGCGTTGCTGCTCGCGGCCTTCTGGCACTCCGCAGCCTGCGGCGGAGCGTCCGGCGAAAGCGATGAAGCATATGACGCGGGATCGGCGGCGGTCCTGGCGCGGCGCTGGGCGGCATTTTCGGGAAACCAGCAGGGCCGGGTGGTCTTCGCCCGTCCGCCCGGGATGTTCCGCCTTGACCTGCATTCAGGGATCGAAAAGCAGATCCCCGGAGTGGAAGTTGCCGGAGCCCCGGGCCGCAGGCTGCGCGGGCAATCGCCGCGGCCCTCCTGGGCTCCCGACGGCAAGCGCTTCGCCTACCGCTTCAACGCCAGGGTCTATGTCTGCGACCTCGAGGGACGCAAGCGCCCGGTGATCAATCCGCGCATGGACTGTTCCGATGAGACACGCTGGAGCTGGCATCGTTTCCGGGGCAGCGACTGGCTGGCGGGGCCATCGTTGCAAGGCGACGTCATCCTGGTCAGCATATCCGACCCGGCCGTCGTGCGCACGGCTCATGCCGGCGGTGATGTCAAAAAACACTGTGAGATCACCGGCAGCGGCCGCTTCGTGGTCTATGACGACGGGGCCCGCATCCGCGTTGCTCCCTTCGGAGGAAAAGGCGGGGGAATGGCGATATCCAGCGGCCAGAGTTGCCGGCCCTGCGCTTCTCCCGATGACCGGGCCGCGTGGCTGCCCTCTCCCCATGACCGCTACCGGATCTACTCGGCGTCCAGCGGCGGCTTCCTGGGCGACCTCCTGGCCCCGCCGGGAGAGGATATGTATCGGCTCAACTGGTCCAACCGGCCCGACTTTGCCGTGCATGCCGATGGCGCCGGAGCCGCTCCCCGCATGCATGCACGCAGGGTCTCCTCGGGCGCCCACCTGTTCATCGGCAACGGCTGGGACCCCGATCTATGGGTCGGTCCGCCTGATGCCGCCCGCTAGCGCCGGGGATCTTTGCGGCCGCCGCGGAAAGCCAGGCAGGCCAGAGCCATCAGGCCGATGGCGTATTCCCACGCCTGGCTGGTGACATGGATCACGATCCCCGCTTCCTTGATATTTGCCGCCGGAATCTGCAGGGCGGAAAAGACCAGGGCAAACGCCAGCTCCCAGGTGCCGAAACCGGCCGGCCCCTGGACGGGCAGCAGGGTCGATAGCTCGGTCGCGGCCAAGCCGAAGCTGAAAAGGGAAAAGTTCTTCAGGCTGACGCCCAGATGCAGCACGCCCTCGAACAGGATGAAATTGTATGTGTACTTGCAGAGACGGATGGCCAGGCTGATGGCGATGAGCGTGAACCGCTGACGGTTTCCGCGGTGCTCGATCAGGTAGTCATGGATGCGGCCGAAGACCTTCTGCAGCCGGCCCAGGCGCAGTCGCTCCAGCTTGCCGCCCCGCAGTAGAAAGCCAAGGATAGGGTGGGCGAAAAGAATCACCGCGGCCGACAGCAGGAAGATGACGGCCATGGCCGCGATCAGCGGCCAGCGGCTCAGACCGGTCTCCAGGAAGAAGAGCAGCCCTGCCAGCATCAAGGCCAGGCCAATGGCATCGTAGAAGACCCCGATAATGAAACTGGAAGCACCCTCTTCGAGAGCGATCCCTTTTTTTCTCGCCAGCCACGAGTAGAGGCCCAGGGCGGCCGCGCGCCCGGGGAGCAGGTCCACCGAGAAATTGCGCACCAGCGTGATCAGGAATATGTCCCGTCCGGCCAGCTTCCCCGACAACAGGATGCTGTACTGCCAGGCTCGCAGAACGCTGCCCAGGAGCCAGAGGAGGATGAAGGCCAGCAGGTAGGTGAGGGGTATCCTGGCAAAGCCGGCACGGATGTCAGCGAAGGAGACATCGCGAAAGAAAACCGCGACAATGACCGCGAGGACGAGGATCGGGATGAGGAAATTCCTTGTGAGTGCCCCTGCCCGTCCCGTGGGGATCTTCATCCTGGACATCTCACGCTCAGGCCTGCAGCTTTCCCCGGATCTCGGAGAGATCCCTGATCTTCAGCCTTTCCATCTCCGCCTCGATCTCCGTCACGATGCGCGCGGCTCCGGCGGGATCGTAGAAGTTGACCGTGCCGACCTGGACGGCGGATGCCCCAACCAGGATGTAGTCCAGCGCGTCGCGGCCGCTGGCGATGCCGCCGATGCCGATCACGGGCACATAGGCCTTGAGGCATACCTCGCGGACCAGGCGCAGGGCCAACGGCTTGACGGCCGGCCCGGAGAGGCCGGCGTAGACGTTGGCGAACACCGGCCGGCGCGCTTCCAGGTCGACGGCCAGGCCCAGAAAGGTGTTGACCAGCGACAGGGCGTCGGCGCCGGCGTCCTGGGCCGCCTGGGCCACGCCGACGATGTCGGCCGCGTTGGGGGAGAGCTTGACGATCAGTGGCTTGCGGATCCTCTCCTTGACGCGCTTGACCAGACGGGACGTATGGCCGGCGTCCTGCGCCGGGCAGGCGCCCCCCTTTTTGACGTTGGGGCAGGAGATGTTCAACTCCAGCATGGCCACCTCGTCCATGCCGGAGAAGAGCGCGGCCACTTCAACGAACTCGTCGTCGTCCCCGCCGCAGACGTTGACGATGATCGGCACCGGGGTGCGGGCATGGAGGCGGCGGATGATCTCCTGAAGGGCGGCGCTGCCCGGGCCGGCCAGGCCGATCGAATTCAGCAGCCCGGCCGGGGTCTCGTGCAGCCGCGGCGGCGGGTTGCCCGGCCGTTCCTCCCGGAAGATGCCTTTCATCACGATGGCGCCGAGGACGTCCAGGTCATAGAATGGGAGGAATTCCTCGCCGTAGCCGAAAGTGCCCGATGCCGCGATCACCGGGTTCTTCAGCGTGCGGAAACCCAGGTCGGCGCTCAGGTCGGCCATTGGATCTCCTCCATGGGGAAGACCGGCCCCTCGTCGCAGACGCGGCGGTAAGTGCCGTTTGCGGCGAGGATCGCGCAGCCTTGGCAGGCGCCGAAGCCGCAGCCCATGCGGGCCTCCAGCGAGACCAGGTCGCGCGTGGGGAAGGGCTTCAGCAGCTTGGCCAGCGCGGCCAGCATGGCCTCGGGACCGCAGGAATAGGTGGCGTCGGGCCGCTCGTCGCGCAAGATCTTTTCCAGGCCGTCACTGAGCCGCCCCTGCTGACCGATGGAGCCGTCCTCGCTGAAAATGAACAGCCGCTCCAGGCGCAGGGAGAGGACGCGGTCCAGCAGCTGCTGGTCGGCCTTGCTGCGGCCGCCATACAGCATGAGCAGCGGACGGCGCTCGCCGTAGGCCCGGGCGTAATGGAACAACGGGACGATGCCGCGGCCGCCGGCAATGAGCAGGACCCGCTGTCCCGGCAGCTCCGGGAATGTGTTGCCCAGGGGGCCGAGGATATCCAGGCTGTCGCCCGGGCGCTGGCCGGCCAGCAGCCGCGTGCCGTTTCCCAGCACCTGGTAATAGAGCCAGATGTAGGGCGGCCGCGCGTCCAGGATTCCGAGCGGCCGGCGCAGCAGCGGATCGAGCGCCGGCAGGATGCGCACCATGACGAATTGGCCCGGCTTGGCCGTTTTCGCGGCGTGCGGGGCGGCGATCTTCAGCAGCTGGTAGCCGCTGCCGAGGCTGCGGGCTTCCTCGATGAGGCCGCGTTCGTCTTGCATGATCCCATTATGCCACGGTTCTTCAACGCAGTAAATGGCCCGGCGCTTGCGCGCCGGAAGGGCGGGTCAATGGATCTCCTGGTTCTCCAGGGACGCGAAGAACTCCCATGCCGCCTGGGGCGAAGGGATTTTCTTCATGCTTTTGGGCAGATCGTTTTCCTTCATTAACTTGGACAGCCTGGCCAGGACCTTCAGGTATTCGGCGGCCTTGTCCACGGGCGTGAGCAGCAGGAAAATAAGCTGCACCGGCGGGTGGCCTTCGCCACCGAAATCGATGCCCGGGGCCACGCGGGCCATGGCGAGGGTGATCCTCTCCAGGGATTTCATGCGGGCGTGGGGGATGGCGACGCCGTTGCCCAGCGAGGTGCTCCCCTGGCTCTCCCGCTGGCTGATCACTTTCAGCAGCTCGGACTCATTTTTGACGGCCCCGGCCTGCTCCATGCTCCTGGCGATCTCGGCCAGGGCTTCTTCCTTCGATCGCGCCGGCAGGTCGAGGAAGATCAGCTCGGGGTTCAGGTAATCGATCAGCTTCATGTGGACGGGAACATCGGCGCCGCATGCCGGCAGATCGCAAGGGTTTTGTTTTTCATGGTTGGTGATCGCTCTGGTCAATCGCCATGATCATACCGCAAACAGCCGAAGAATTCAAGTCGGGCCGCGGGAACGGAGGACGTTCACGCTCAGGAAATGCGCTGGATATCGGCTTCCTTGCCGACCACGAGCAGCACTTCGCCGTCCTTGATGACGAAATCGGCCGGCGGCACGATGATGAACTGGTCGGAGATCAGCTCGCGGACGGCGATCACCTCGATGTGGAAGCGCGTGCGCAGCTGCAGCTCGCCGATGCTCTTGCCCAGAAAGCTCTCGGGGGGCGCCAGCTCGAAGATGGTGTAATCCTCGGACAGGGGCAGGAAGTCCAGGACGTTCGGCGAAATGATCCCCCGCGCCACCTTGAGGGCGATCTCCATCTCCGGGATGATCACCTGGGTCGCCCCGACCTTTTCCAGGATCGTCTTGTGCTCCTCGTTGGGCGCCTTGACGATGATCGTCTTGATCTTGTGCTGCGCCAGGTTCAGGGTGATCAGCGTGCTGGCGGCCAGGTCCTCGCCGAAGGAGACGATGACCGTGTCCTCCTGCTGAATGCCCACCTTGTCGACGATCTCCCTGTCGGTGCCGTCGGCGAAGATGGCCTTGGTCGCGTGGTCACGGATGTTCTGCACGGCATTCTTGTCCTTGTCGATGGCGATGACCTCGAATCCGCCCGCATAAAGCTCCTTGACGATGTTGGAGCCGAAGATCCCCAGGCCGATCACGAAGATGCGCTTTTTCATTTGTTCCTCCCTCAGCCCACCATGACCGATTCCTCCGCGTAGGCCAGGCCTCTTTTCCGGGAATACCAGGAATAGGCCAGGGTGATCGGGCCGATGCGGCCGACGAACATCAGGATGGTGACGGCGATTTTCTGAATCGGGCTCAGCTCGGGGGTGATGCCCATGGAAAGGCCGACGGTGCCGAAGGCCGACACGGTCTCGAAGAGATAGACAATGAAATAATGGCGGCTGTCCCCTGTCGTCTCACCGTTGCCCGGGTGGGTGAACAACAGGAACGAGACCACGATGAAGATGATCAGCACGGCGGCGACGAGGATGGCGACGGTCCGGGTCAGGATCTCCTTGGGAATCGTGCGGTGAAAAACGCTCACCTCTTCCCGTCCCTTGATCTTGTTCCAGATGATCAGCATCATGAGCGAAAAGCTGGTGACCTTGACCCCGCCGCCCGTCGATCCCGGGGCGGCGCCGATGAACATCAGCAGCAGCAGTAAAAGGAGCGTGGAGTTGGTCAGCAGGCCGATATCGACGGTGTTGAAGCCGCAGGTGCGCGCCGTGACCGATTGGAACACGGAGGTCAGCAGCGATGACGGCAGCGCGCCGTTCTTCAGCACGTTGCCGGCCTCGAACAGGAAGAACAGCGCCGTGCCCGCCAGGACCAGGAGCAGCGTCGCGCGCAGGACGATCTTGCTGTGCAGGGACAGGCAGCGGATGCGGCCGCGCCACTTGGCGATCAGCTCGTACTGCACGATGAAGCCGATGCCGCCCGTGATCAGCAGGGCCATGATCACGAAATTGACCCAGCCGTCGTTGCGGTAGCCGACGAGGCTCGACGAAAAGAGGGAATAGCCGCAGTTGTTGAACGCGGAGATCGCATGGTAGGCCGCGTAGTACAACGCCTTCCCCGGGGGGAAATCGCGGCAAAAACGGATGAACAGCAGCCCGGTGCCCATGGCTTCGACCACGAAGGTGATGGAGAAGATCGCCCGGATCAGCTTCATGAAGTCGCGGCGCGGAGTATGGAAGAACGTGGACTGGATGATCTCCTGGTCCTTGAAGGAGATGCCCCGGCCCATGATGGAGAACAGCAGGACCGAAAAGGTGATGATGCCCAGGCCGCCGATCTGGAACATGACCATCGTCGCCGCCTGGCCGAGCGGCGACAGGTCCCTGCCGATGTCGATCACGGTCAAGCCGGTCACGCAGACGCCCGACGTGGCCGTGAACAGGGCGTCGATGAACGACAGCGGCCGGCCGCCGGCCGCGGCCGGCAGGCAGAGGAAGGCGGTCGCCAGCAGGATGAATGACGCGAAGCTCAGGATGAAGATGCGCGCCGGGGTCAGATGCCGTGAAACAGGCAGGATCAACCGCTTGTCCATTTCCGGATCGCCGCGGCCTGGGCGGACGGCGGCCGCGGCTAGGGAGCCGTCGGGGCCGGGCCTTCGATCGCGGACAGCAGGTTCTGCGCCTCCATGGCGCCGGGGGTGTTGGGGTGCTCGGCGAGGATGCGCTGGAGCGTCGCGGCCGCTTCGCCGTCACGTTTGTCCTGTTGCTGCAGTTTGGCCAGCTGCAGCAGGATGAGTTCGCGGGCCATGACGGTTTTCTTCTCCGTCAGCAGGCGGTTGAGCACCGCCTCGGCCTCGGCAATCCTGCCGCCGGCGGCCAGCACCCGGGCATACAGGGTATGCTTTTCGTCGTTGAGCAGTCCCATGCGGCTGGCGGGCATCGCGTTCAGGACAGCCTCGGCCTTGGCCAATTCTCCCTTCTCGTAGTGCAGGGCTGCGAGGAACAGCCGGCCGGAGGCCGAGATGCCCCGCTTGAATCTCATTCCCTGCAGGGCGGAGATCTTCTGGTCCACGGTCATCTGGCCGTCGTTGCGGACGCGGAAAGCCTCGGCGTACAGGGCATTCTCGCCGGAGGAACTCAGGTTGCTGAGCAGGAGCAGCAGCAGCAGGGTGAGGACGACCAGGGCGACGGCGGCGGCGCCCATGACGATCCAGCGGCGGTGGCTCCGGATGAAGGCGAACGCCGTTTCAAAAAAACGGATGAACGGGTCGGTCTTCAGGTGTTCCTTTTCCTTCTTCTTCATGGTTGACCTCGCCATTGCGCCTGAGATGACTCGAACATCCAACCCTGGGATTAGGAATCCCATGCTCTATCCTTTGAGCTACAGGCGCAAGGATACACCCATATCATTTTTTGCCGTTGCTGTCAATTGACCCGCGCGGCCAATCATGCTACATTGGGTGGGCAGGATGCGCCGTCCCCAGGCCGTTCACGGCGCGAGGCGGCGAGGAACGTGAAGGAATGAACAGCAAGAAGGTCAAGGGCACGCGCCTGATCGTGGTGGCGTTCGTGCTGTTTTTCATCGTTTTCGTCATCCTGCGCCTGTATTTCGAGGAGAGCAAGAACTTCTCGCCCCCGGCCCTGAAGAGCAACACCGTGATCTTCGGTTTGTGGATCATCATCATCCTCTTCGGCCTGACCTTCCTGTTCATCCTGGCGCGCAACATCCTGAAAATGTACCTGGAGCGCAACCAGGGCGGCGCCGTCCACAGCTTCAAGAACCGGCTGGTCTTCTTCTTCATCGCCTTTTCCATCGTGCCCACCCTGCTGCTTTTCTTCTTCGCCACCGACGTCATCTCGCAGAGCATCGAGCAGTGGTTCAAGGCCCCCATCGAAAATATCATGCAGAACGTCGAGGAGGTCAAGACCAACTACTACGGCAACATCAACGATGACCTGCGCCACTACTCGAACCTGATCGCCGCCATGATCCAGCAGAAGCGCATGTACGCCGAGGAGAACAAGATCTTCCTGATGAACAAGCTCAAGGAGAAGATGCTGGAGTACAAGCTCGACGTGGTCACCCTCTACCGCAACAGCAAGGATGTCTACACCATCTGCCATCCGCGCATACCCATGCAGGAGTACAAGGACCTGCCGCTGAACGTCGTCTATCGCGGCCTGGGCGGCGCCGGATTCACCACCATCGATACCCTGAAGTCGGCCGAGCTGATCCGCAACGGCGTGGCTTTCGACATCGGGCAGGGCGACAAGATGCTAATCATCACCGGCAAGTACTTCCCGGACAGCTACACGCGCAGCCTGAACTCCCTGGCCGGCATGGTCAGCAAGCACAACCAGATGCGCGTCCTGCGCGACCCGGTCAAGAACACCTACATCCTGCTTTTCCTGTTCATCACCATCCTGATCATCTTCTCCGCCTCCTGGCTGGGGTTTTACCTGGCCAAGGGCATCACCGTGCCCATCGAGAAGCTGGTCACGGCCACCTCCGAGATCGCCAAGGGCAACCTGGACGTGCGCATCGACTACGAGACCAAGGACGAGTTCAACACCCTGATCAACGAGTTCAACCGCATGGCCATCGACCTGAAGGACAATCGCGACAAGCTGAACCGGCGCACCATCGAGCTGCGCCACCGCCGCAGCATCACCGAGACCATTCTCAAGAACATCACCACCGGCGTCATGGCCCTGAACCTGCGCGGCGACATCATGGTCATCAACAACGAGGCGGCGCGCATGCTGTCGCTGGACCCGGAGACGGCGGTGCGCAAGAACTACGCCGAGGTGATCTCCGAGTCCCTCTACGGAGACATCCATGCCCTGGTCAAGAAAGCCTTCGCCGCCCGCTTCAAGCTCATCGAAAAGGAGATCGACGTCAAGCTGCAGGGCAAGTACATCAACCTGGCCGTCAAGATCACCCAGCTGCGCAATCCGATCAACAGCCGTTTCGCCGGGCTGCTGGTGGTGCTGACCGACCTGACCGAGCTGATCAAGGCCCAGCGCATGCTGGTCTGGCGCGAAGTGGCCAAGCGCATTGCCCACGAGATCAAAAACCCGCTCACGCCCATCCAGATCTCCTCGCAGCGCATCCTGCGCAGCCTGGACCAACCGCCGGAAAAGTTCCGCGCCATCGTCGAGGACAGCCTGAACATCATCTCCCAGGAACTGGGCTCCATCAGGAACCTGGCCGAGGAGTTCGCCAACTTCGCCCGCCTGCCCGAGATCAAGTTCACCCAGGGCGACGTCAACGACATCCTGGAGAAGCTGGTGGCCACCTACACCTCGGTGTACCAGAATGTCCAGTTCAAAGCCGCATTCGACGTCGACCTGCCGGCGCTGGTTAAGCTGGACGTCGAGCAGATCAAGCGCGTCTTCGTCAACATCCTGGACAACGCCCTGCAGGTCATGGGCAACGAGGGCGTGATCGAGATCGTCACGCGCTACAACGCCGAGAGCAAGTTCCTCACCGTCGAGATCACCGACAACGGCCCGGGCATCAGTGATGAGGACAAGCAGAAAGTGTTCCAGCCCTATTTCTCAAAAAAAAGCCAGGGCGGCACCGGGCTGGGCCTGGCCATTGCTCACAACATCATCGAGGAGCACAACGGCATGATCTCGATCAGCGACAACCCGCCGCACGGCGCGCGCTTCACCATCGAGCTGCCGGCCTGATGGCCCGGGGACCGTCCGAACCGCCGGTGGCCGGGAATATGGAACAAGGAGGGGTTGATCATGGCTGAAAAAATGCTGCCGATCAGGGAAATCGCCGCCCGTTTCGGCATCGACGAGACGGAACTGTATTTTTACGGGCCCTACAAGGCCAAGCTGGAGCCGTCGCTGGCGAAGCGCCTGGGCTGCTGCCAACGCAACTCCGCCCCCGGCGATGTCCCTGAAGGACGCCAGGTACTGGTCACCGCCACCACGCCCACCCCGGCCGGCGAGGGCAAGACCACCATGGCCATCGGCCTGTCGATGGCCCTGAACCGCATCGGCGTCCGCTCGATCGCCACCCTGCGCGAGCCCTCGCTGGGACCGGTGTTCGGCATGAAGGGCGGCGCCACCGGCGGCGGCGCCTCGCAGGTGCTGCCGGCCGACGAGATCGACCTGCACTTCACCGGCGACATCCATGCCGTCACCACCGCCAACAACCTGCTGGCGGCGATGATCGACAACCATATCCAGCACGGCAACCGCCTGGGCATCGACACGCGGCGCATCGCCTGGCGCCGGGTCATCGACATGAATGACCGCGCCCTGCGTGAGATCGTCATCGGCCTGGGCGGCCGCCAGAACGGCTTCGCCCGCGAGGACGCCTTCAACATCTCGGTGGCCTCGGAGATCATGGCCGTGCTCTGCCTGGCCGAGGACTTCCAGGACCTGAAGGACCGCCTGGCGCGCATGGTCGTCGGCTATACCGCGAAGAGCAAGCCCATCACCGCCGCCGACCTCAAGGCCGTCGGCTCCATGGCGCTGCTGCTCAAGGATGCCGTCAAGCCCAACCTGGTGCAGACCTCGGAGGGGACGCCGGCCATCATCCACGGCGGCCCCTTCGCCAACATCGCCCACGGCACCAATTCCATCCAGGCCATCCGCCTGGCCCAAGCCCTCTCCCAGGTCACGGTGACCGAGGCCGGTTTCGCTTCCGAGCTGGGCGGCGAGAAATTCATGGATTTCGTATGCCAGACGGGGAAGTTCAATGTCGACACCGTGGTGCTGGTCACCACCCTGCGGGCGCTGAAATACCACGGCGGTGCCGCCCGGGACAACCTGGTTGAAAAAAACCTGGAGGCGCTGGTCAAGGGTTTCGACAACCTGGACAAGCACATCGAGAACATGCAGCTTTTCGGCGTGCCGCTGNNATTTCCCCGACAACGACGCCGAGGAGCTGGCGCTGACGGTCAAGCATGCCGCATCCCGCAAGGTCAAGGCCCTGGTCAGCGACCCGTTCAACCGCGGCGGCGAGGGCTGCCTGGACCTGG
>DCVB01000078.1:25769-26193 GCA_002327965.1 Candidatus Aminicenantes bacterium UBA2199
CCCGCCAGGCGCGCAAGGACATCGACCTGCTGACCGGCCTGGGCTACGACCAGCTGCACGTGATCGTCGCCAAGACCCCCAACTCGCTTTCCGATGACCCGAAGGCCCTGGGCCGGCCGCGCGATTTCGACATCGACGTCGACCGCCTCTTCCTATCCGCCGGCGCCGGCTTCGTGNNGCGGCGAGATCATGCTCATGCCCGGGCTGCCCAGGGAACCCGCCGCCGAAACGATCGACATCGACGCCGCGGGCCACATCAGCGGCCTGTTCTGAGTCCAGGCCGGCGATCAAGGCATGGCAATCCGTGCCCCTGCGATTCAGTTGCGGTCAGCGCTTGTCCGGGTAGGCGGGCACCGGCGGCAGGCGGTTCTCCCTGTTCTTTTCGATCGCGGCCAGGCAGACCTCGATGGCCTTTTCCAGCTGC
>DCVB01000074.1 GCA_002327965.1 Candidatus Aminicenantes bacterium UBA2199
GGGCTGTACAAGATCAACGAGGACAACAGCAACACCGGCGTGCCGATCCTGAGCAAGATCCCGCTGATCGGCTCGCTGTTCAAGAATTCGCGGAAATACGGAAAGACGCAGGAGCTGATGATCTTCATCACTCCGCGCATCATCAAGTAGGAGGGCAGCATGAAACTGAGATTCCTGGTCCTGATCATAGCGGCGCTGGTCCTGGGCGGCTGCGTGGCCAAGGAGGGCGACACGACCTCGGCCAGCTTCCTGGTGATCAATTCGCTGACCGGCAACGACCTGGAAGGCAACGCCGGGTCGACCACGGTCTTCTCCGACGTGGACATGGGCGGCAGCATCGTCAACGACAACGGCGTGGCTTCGGTCAGCACCCTGACCTACAACCCCCTCGAGGATTCCGAGGAGCATGACATCACCTACTACATGAACGTCATCGTCGACCAGATCGACGTGGAGTTCATGCGCACCGACGGCCGCAACGTGGAGGGCGTCGACGTTCCCTACCGCTTCACCCAGCCGATCAACATGATCGTCCCCGTTGACGAGAATGTCGAGATCCCCTTCGTCCTGATCCGCCACGTGGCCAAGCTCGAGGCGCCGCTCTTTGCCCTGCGCGAGATCACGAGCCAGGGTGTCGTCCTGCAGCTGGTGGCCAAGGTCACCCTGCACGGCAAGGACCTGGGCGGCCACCGCGTGGCGCCGGTGAGCGGCTATATTAGCGTCTGGTGCTCCAACTTCGCTGATTCCCAGCCCGAGCCCGAGCCCACTACCTGATCATGGGAGGCAGGAACATGAAAAAAACATTATATCTGATGATCCTGGCGGGCCTGATCCTGGCCGTCGCCTCGTGCACGCGCAGCGAGATCCCCGACCCCGAATGGAACGACCCGGCCGGCTTCTACATCCTGCTGGAGGGCTCGGCCAACCCGGCCGTGTTCTTCATCGACGGCAACATCCATTCCAGCCGCATCTACGTGCGGGTCACCGATTCCAAGGGCCGGCCGCTCTCCGGCCGCACCATCTTCTTCGAGCAGTTGGCGGACAGTGCTTCCTACCGCCAGGTTGACTGGGGCTATTTCGAGAATAACGGCGTGACCATCAGGAAAACGACCAATGCCAACGGCGAGGTCAGCGTTGTTTTTTACGCTCCCACCCGGTTCAATTCGGGCATCATGTACATTCATGCGGTCATGCAGGTCGATGGCCACGCCGACCGCGGCAGCACCAGTCACGTGGGCAATGTTCCCCAGGACTACATCGGCATCACCATGTACAACAGCGCCGGCGCGGCGGCAGCCGCCGAGTAACGGCCGGGCACCGTCTCGCGAGCGACAAGCGGCGGCCGTTTTCCGCTTGCGCCGTTGCCGCGGCTGTGATATAAGAATTTGTCCGCCGTGCTGAAAGAAAGAGGTTAGATTGGCCGCTTATCAGAGTGAACGGGAGCAGCTGGCGCAGCTGGAATGGCTGTTCGAGCAGAAAAAATTCGCCGAGGGACTGGCCCGCACCGAGGATGTCCTGCGCGAGTTCCCCGCCTCGTTCCACCTGAAGTTCCTGCGCTACCGCTTCCTGCGCCAGCTGCAGCAGAACGTGGAGGCGCTGCAGCTGCTTCGCGAGATGCATGCCATGTCCGGGGACAACATCATGGTGGTCAGGGAGCTGGCCGACCTGAATTTCCAGCAGAAGCAATTCCCGGAAAGCCTGCTGTATTATAAAAAACTGGTCTTTCTCGATTCCTTCAACACTCAGGCCCAGGAGCGGCTCAAATTGCTCCATGAGCGCCTGGAGATCGGCGTTTCCGACCGCCTGGCCGATACCAAGGCCGAATTCCGTCCCGAAAGCGCTCCCATTGCGGAGCCCGCTGCCGCCATGCCGCTGCCCCAAACCGAGACCGTGACGGAGCCGCCGCCCATCACCCTCGACTTCGGGGAGAAGCCCGCCAGTCCGCCGGCCGGGAGCACGGCCGGCGGCGAAGGCGCCGGGCTGCATTTCCAGACGGAAAGCGCCGCCGACCTCTATTTGCAGCAGGACATGCTGCGCGAAGCGCTGGCCATCTACAAGAACCTGTTCGAGAAGACCGGCCGCTCCGATCATTTCCAGAAGATCCAAACCATCCTGCAGCGACTGCGCGCCGAGCGCGGCGACCGGGTCATCGAGCGGCTGCAGCGCTTCCTGGAATTGCTGCAGAGAAGGGGGAGCCCAATTGTTTAAAGAGATATTCAACGAGATCCACGACCACAATCCCGAGACCTACCTGATCGGCATCTGGGGCAAGGACGGGCTGGAGCTCGAAAAATCGGTCTATCTCCCCCCGGACGCCGACATGGACCTGATCGGGGCCGAGCTCGCCGACGTGGTGGGCAAGCTGGACAACCTGGACCTCGACCGCGCCGGCTTCCAGATCGAGTACGTTTCCGGCAAGTTGAAGATCATGGTCCTGTCGCTGAACAGCGGCTATTTCCTGCTCCTGGTCTCCGGCCGGAACCTGATCTCCGGCAAACTTAAATTCTACCTGGAACTGAAGCGCGACCGCATCCTCGCCATGCTGTGACCGGTCCCTTCCGCCCGTTCTCCCAAGGAGTGTTGATCCATGGCAAATTTTAAGAGATTCAAGGTCGTGCCCGACCTGCCGGAGAAGCTGAAGCCGCTGCTGGATATCGCTTCCAACCTCTGGCTGACCTGGAACCCCGAGGCCATCAAGCTGTTCATCACCCTGGACGAGGACCTGTGGGAGAAGAGCCTGCACAACCCGGTGCGCATGCTGGGCGAGATCAGCCAGGAGAAGCTCGAGGAACTGGCCCGCGACGAGGGGTTCCTCAGCGAGGTGCAGCGGGTCGGCGAGCAACTGGACCAGTACCTGAACGTGCTGCGCAGCATCAACCACGGCCGGAATGCCAGCATCGCCTATTTCTCCGCCGAATACGGACTGAGCGACACGCTGCCCATCTATTCCGGCGGCCTTGGCATCCTGTCGGGCGACCATGTCAAGTCGGCCAGCGACCTGAACATCCATTTCCATGGCGTCGGGCTGCTCTACCAGCTGGGTTATTTCCAGCAGTACCTGAACATGGACGGCTGGCAGCAGGATTTCTACCAGGTGAACGATTTCCACAACATGCAGGTCCTGGAGATGCGGCGCCCCGACGGCACGCCGCTGGAGATCGAGCTGGATTTTCCCGCCCGCAAGGTCTGGCTCAAGGTCTGGCAGATCCGGGTCGGACGCGTCTTCCTGCACATGCTCGACTCCAACCATGAGCGCAACAGCGAAACCGACCGGCGCCTCACCGCCCAATTGTACGGGGGCAATCCGGAAATGCGACTGCAGCAGGAGATCATCCTGGGCATCGGCGGGGTGAGGATGCTCGACGCCCTCGGCATCCAGGTCAACGTCGTGCACATGAACGAGGGCCATTCGGCGTTCACCCCCTTCGAGCGCGCCCGGGCGCTGATGCGCAACCAGGGGCTTTCCTTTGCCGAGGCCATGGAGGTGGTACGCCAGTCCAACGTTTTCACCAGCCATACCAACGTCCAGGCCGGTCACGACGTATTCAGCCCCGAGATGATCCGGTCCTATTTCGCCCATTACCTGCGGGAGTTCAATATTCCGTTTCACGACTTCATGGCCTGTGGCCGCATGCACCCCGACAACCACCAGGAGAGTTTTTCCATGACCGTGGCCGCGGTCAAGAACTCGGCCTTCGTCAACGGCGTTTCGGTGCTGCAGGCCGAGGTGTCGCGCGAGATGCTGAAGAACATCTGGCCGGCACTGCCGCCCGAGCACGTCCCCATCCAGGCCATCACCAACGGCATTCACATCCCCTCCTGGATCTCCTTCGAGATGAACGACCTGTTCGAGCGCTACCTGGGCGGCAAGTGGCGGGAGAAGCAGGATTACCGCGATGCCTGGGAAAAGGTGCAGAACATTCCCGATCCCGAGCTGTGGAGCGTGCATGAGATCCGCCGCCGGCGGCTGATCGCTTTTGCCCGCCAGCGCCTGCAAAAGCAGCTGATCGCCAAGGGCGCCTCGAACCTGCTGATCAGCGAGTCGCAGGAGGCGCTGAAGCCGACGGCCCTGACCATCGGTTTTGCCCGCCGTTTCGCCACCTACAAGCGCGCCTACCTCATTTTCAAGGACAAGGAGCGGCTGCTCAGTATCCTGAACGACCCCGACCGGCCGGTGCAGCTGGTCTTCGCCGGCAAGGCCCATCCCCAGGACCAGGCCGGCAAGGAGCTGATCAAGAACATCATCTCCTTCATGTCGGCCGGGCACCTGCGCTCCAAGATCGCCTTTATCGAGGACTACGACATCAACGTGGCCCGCTACCTGGTGTCCGGAGTCGATATCTGGCTGAACACCCCGCAGCGGCCCCTGGAGGCGTGCGGCACGTCGGGCATGAAGGCCGCCTGCAACGGCGTGCTGAACTTCAGCGTCCTGGACGGCTGGTGGGACGAGGCCTACGACCTGAAGAACGGCTGGGCCATCGGCAACCGTGAGGCATATGCCGACAAGGAATACCAGGACGAAGTGGAGAGCAAGGCCATCTATTCCATCCTGGAGAAGGACATCATCCCCCTTTTCTACGAGCGCGGCTCCGACGGGCTGCCGCGCGAATGGATCCGCATGATGAAGCACTCCCTGGTCACCATCGCCTCGCGCTACAACACCCACCGCATGGTCAAGGAGTACTTCCGCCGCTTCTACCAACCCGCCGCGGAGAATTATCTCAGGCTGAGCGCCGACGATTTCCAGCCGGCACGCGAGCTGGTCCGCTGGAAGGAGCGCATGCGCGGCGAATTCCCCTCCCTGCGCATCGAGGGGGTCCACGCCGACACGGCGCGAACCTACAAAAGCGGCGAGAGCTTTCCGGTGCAGGCCGAGCTTTTTCTGGGACGGCTTGCCCCCGAGGAGGTGCGCGTCGACGCGTACTACGGCACCATCGTCGGCGAGGACGTGCTGCAGAATTCGGCCCTGGCGCGCCTGGGCGAAGTGGAAAAGACCGGCGAAGGACGCTACCGTTTCAGCGGCGTCATCACCTGCAGCCGCACCGGCAGCTTCGGCTTCAGGCTGCGCGTCACCCCCAGCCATCCGCTGCTCCTCGATCCTTACGAGATGGGGCTGGTGCTCTGGAGTTAGGAAACAAGAAAAGGAATCGGTTTACGGTTGACGGTTTACGGCAAGAATAGGGATTACTAAGACTTAAATCCCAAATTCCAAAT
>DCVB01000060.1:0-1294 GCA_002327965.1 Candidatus Aminicenantes bacterium UBA2199
TCGGCAAGGACGACACCCTGTTCGCCCTGGCCAGCGGCAAGGTGCGCTTCGTCGACCGCGCCGGCCGCAAGTTCGTTGAGGTCGATCCCAGCTAGGCCGCGGCGGGGCCGGTTCGTCTTCCCCGCCCGCTTTTCCCTGCAGCCGGGGCAGCCATCCCATGTTCGTTGATCGCGTCATTGTCTCCTTCCGCGCCGGCGACGGCGGCGACGGCTCGCGCAGCTTCCGCCGCGAGAAATTCATCCCCCGCGGCGGTCCCGACGGCGGCGACGGCGGCAAGGGCGGCGACATCGTCCTGGTCAGTAGCCCCATCTGCCAGTCCCTGACCGACTTCAAGTACCAGCGCCAATTCGCCGCCGAAAACGGCGGCGCCGGCGGCCGCCGCAAGTGCACCGGCCACAACGGGGCCGACATCGTGCTCAAGGTCCCCGCCGGGACCGTGGTCAAGACCTGCCCCGACGAGAAGCTGGTCTTCGACTTCGACCGCCTCGACCGCCGCTTCGTCATCGCCCGCGGCGGCAAGGGCGGCCGCGGCAACGTCCATTTCAAATCATCGGTCAACCAGGCGCCGCGCCACGCCGAGAAAGGCGAGCCGGGCGAGGCCATCCAGGTCGTGCTCGAGCTGAAGCTCATCGCCTATGCCGGGCTGGTCGGCCTGCCCAACGCCGGCAAATCGACCCTGATCTCGAAGATCAGCGCCGCCCGGCCGAAGATCGCCGACTACCCCTTCACCACCCTGACCCCCAACCTGGGGGTGGTGGATTACCAGGGGCGCAGCCTGATCGTGGCCGACATCCCCGGCATCCTCGAGGGCGCCCACCGCGGCGAGGGCATGGGCCTGGAATTCCTGCGCCACATCGAGCGCACCCGCGTCCTGCTGTTCGTCATCGACGTCTCGCCCTTCAGTTCCCTGCCCCCCCTGAGGACCTTCGAGGTCCTGGAGAACGAGCTGGAGCGCTACCAGCCGCAGCTGCTGCGCAAGAAACGGGTGGTCCTGGCCAACAAGATCGACCTGGCGGCAAAGGAACGCGAGGGCATCGACGCCTTGCGGAATTTTTGCCGTCGGCGTAAAATCCCCTTCGTGGAGATATCGGCACTGAAGGCGATCCACCTGGAAAAAATGAAGAAGCTGCTCTTCTCGGCGCATGACCCGGCATAAAACCGGCCTGCTGGGCGGCACGTTCAACCCCGTCCACCGGGGGCATATCGAGCTGGGCCTGAAGATCAAGGCCGCCTTCGGCCTGGACCGCATTCTCTACATCCTCTCGGCCCGGCCGCCGCACAAGAAACGCCAAAC
>DCVB01000060.1:1322-2203 GCA_002327965.1 Candidatus Aminicenantes bacterium UBA2199
TGCCGCCGCCGGTGAGCGCTTCTATTTCATCACCGGCAGCGAAGGCTTCCTGAAGATCCGCACCTGGAAGGAGTACCGCCGCGTGCTGAGCGAGGTCTATTTCATCATCGTCCTGCGCCGCCCCGAGCACCGGTCGAAAGTGGAAGGGTTGCTGCGCGAGGAGAGCATCCCCTTCGGCCCCGCCCTGCCCGAGGCGGATCCGCCGCCGGGAGCCTTCCTGCATTCCTATGTCTCGGATTACCTGGAGCTCTCGGCCACCGCCATCCGCCGCAAGCGCTTCCACGGGCATGACGTTTCGCCCTACGTGGAGCACGACGTGCAAAAGATCATGGAGGAGATCAGGCTGTATGAAGAAGGTTGAATACGATCGCGTCCTGGAGGACCTGCAACGGCGCCGCATTCCGGACGCCGTCAAGAAAGCCGTGGCCGCGCTGCTCGACAAGCAAGCGGAAAAGATCGCCGTGCTCAGGCTGAAGGGGCTCAGCGAGATGACCGATTACCTGGTTGTCTGCAGCGGCAATTCGTCCCGCCAGAACAAAGCCCTGGCCGACGCCGTGCGCGACCGCCTGCGGAATGACCTGCGGCTGCATCCGCTGGGCAGCGAGGGCGAGACGGCGGCCGAGTGGATTTTGGTCGACTATGTCGACTTCATCGTCAACATTTTTTCCGCCGAGTGGCGGAAGAAGTACGCGCTGGAAAAGCTGTGGATGGATGCCAAGCGCTACGATTTTTCCCCTGATCTCTAGCCTGGCCGATCCCGCTTCGCTGGCGGTGCGGTCCGCCGTGGAGCGCGTCGCCGGTCTGGGCACCCCGGTACTGCTCTGGGGCGAGACCGGCAGCGGCAAGGATTTCTGGGCCGAGGCCCTGGCGGCCGCCAGCCC
>DCVB01000060.1:2217-4442 GCA_002327965.1 Candidatus Aminicenantes bacterium UBA2199
GGCTACCGTCGGGGAGCGTTCACGGGCGCCGACCGCGACAGCGAGGGCAAGTGGCGCCAGGCCGGGAACGGCACGATCTTCCTCAACCAGATCGACCTCCTGAGCCTGGCCATGCAGGCCAAGCTGCTGCGCGCCATCGAGCGCAGGAAAGTCTTCCCCCTCGGTTCCGCCAGCGAGGTCGACATCGCGGCGCGCTTCCTCTTTTCCGCCGATGCCACGATCGAGGACAAGGTGCGCGGCGGTGCTTTTCGCGCCGATCTCTTCTACCGCATCTCGACGGTCAGCATCCGCATCCCCCCCCTGCGCGAACGCCCGGGCGACATCCTGCCCCTGCTGCGCCACTTCTGCGCCGGCCAGGGCGTCGCCGTCGCGCTCGCCGACGATGACCAGCAGCGCCTGCGGCGCTATCCCTGGCCCGGGAACATCCGCGAGCTGCGGAACTTCGTCGCCGGACTGGCCGTGCGCGGCGCCGCCCTGGACGCGGCGGCCGTTGCCGCCCTGCTGGACCGTCCGGGACCCATCCTGGACCTGATCCGTTCCGGCGAGCGCACCCTGGCCGAGGTCGAGGCCGAGTATACCGCCTACCTGCTGCGCAAGTACCGCAACAAGAGCCGGGTGGCTCGCATCCTGGGCATCTCGCGCAAGTCGCTGTACAACAAGCTGAAACGCCATGAACGCCATTGAACTGGTCTGCCCGGGCGAATTGAAATTCAGCGGCCTGCAGGAACTTGAAAAAAAATATTTACAAAACATAAATTATTATGTAAAATTCAGCGTAAAAAAACTAAGGGAGATCCGCGGCAAGGAGGAGGCTTTCGTGAAGGAGAAGGAGGGCGCATTGTTCCTGAAGGAGATCCAGCCCCGGGATTATGTCGTCGCCCTCGACGAAAAGGGGAAAAAAATGGACTCGCGGCGCTTCGCCGTCTTCCTGCAGGAAAAGCTGTCCTATCACCCGGCCCGCCTGCTCTTCCTGATCGGCGGCTTCGCCGGTTTCGCCCCGCGGGTGAAAGCGCGCGCCGACCTGGCCATCTCCTTTTCCGACATGACCTTCGCCCACGACATATTCCGCATTCTCTTCCTGGAACAGATCTTCCGGGCCATGACCATCATTCACGGCACCGCATATCACCGCTAGGAGAATAAAATGAAAACTGAACAGGTCGCCAAGATAAAAAAACGGCTCATTTCGCTGCGCGATGAGATCCTGAAGGTCATCGAGTGGCGCGACGCCCCCGGCGGCACCAACGGCGCCATGGACGAGATCGACCAGGCCAACGAGCTGATCGAAAAGGAGATGGGCTTCGTCATGTCCAACAACATGCGTGCCAACCTCAAGGAGGTCGAGGAGGCCCTCGCCCGCATCGAGAAAAAGCACTACGGCAAGTGCCTGCACTGCGGCGAGGAGATCTCCCTTAAGCGCCTCGACGTCCTGCCCTTCGCCCGCTACTGCGTCCCCTGCCAGGAGAAGATGGAGAGCCGCAGCCGCTAGGGACTACAATTCCAATATCAATCCCAGGCGCATGCTGCGCGGCAGCTGCAGCTCGTTGGCCATGCGCTCCAGGTCGTTGGAGAAGGCGTTCTCCGACAGTTCGCCGCCGAAATCGAGCAGGTTGAACACGGACATTTCCAGGCGGCACTTTTTCCCGAAGAGCCGGATATCGTAGTTCAGCTTGAAGTTGAAGTCCCAGATGCAGTCTTCCCTGGGCCCGCCTTTCCGTCCATGCTCGTCCTCGGCCTGGATGGTCTGGTAGGTGATCACCCACTGGCCGCGGCGCTGGAAGGCGTTGATGAAGGCGAAGGGGTTGCCGTCGCGGTACTTGACGCTGCCCCCCAGGAAGAGGCGCGGCGCCAGGTAATAGCCGAAAAAGATCTTGCCCACGAAGGCACGGTCGCCGTCGACGCGACCGAAACCGTTGATCCAGGCGTTGGGGAAGGCCTGGCTCTCGGAGATGACTCCGACGTCATTGGCCTCCGGGCCGTTGCCGAAGGCGGTGGTGCCCATGCCCATGTGGGCCAGGAACGAGAACGAGAAATACCAGCGTCTCGCCCTTTCGCCGTGGATGCGCAGAAGAAGCTGGGCATAGAACGGCTCCTTGGCAAACGGGGCGTTGCCCAGCTCATAGGCGTTTACCGGGCGGTCCAGGAAATAGGTTTCCTTGCCGTCGATCCACTCGTAATGCCCGTAATCATCGGCGAAGGCGACCCACAACGGCCGGCGGATCCTC
>DCVB01000123.1 GCA_002327965.1 Candidatus Aminicenantes bacterium UBA2199
GGCTTCGTGATGTAGTCCTCGGCGCCGAGCTTCATGGCCTCGATGGCGTCGTGGGTGGCGGCGTAGGCGGTGATCATGATCACCGGCAGCTCGGGGTCGTGGGTCTTGATCTTCTTGAGCAGTTCGATGCCGTTGAGGTCGGGCATGCGGATGTCGGAGATGACCAGGTCGTACTTGCGGCCTTTCAGTTTCTTCAGGGCCTCGGAGCCGCTCTGCGCCTCCTCCACCTGGTAACCTTCCTTGCCCAGCACGAACGACAGCATGTTGCGCAGGCTCTGGTCGTCGTCGACCAGCAGGACGTTCAGCCCTTTTTGAAGCATACCACCACCTCGGTTCCCTGGTTCTTTTCCGACTGGATCTCCATGGTGAAGCCGTGCTCGTCGACGATGCGCTTGACGATGTTCATGCCCAGGCCGATGCCGAAGGCGAACTTGGAGTAGAAGGGGGTGAATATCTTCTCCAGCTCGGCGCGGTCCATGCCCACCCCGAAGTCGCGGATGGACAGGCAGGGGGCGCCTTTCTGCTGGAAGATGGCGATCTCGATGCCGCCCTTCTCCTTCTGCGCCTTGACGGCGTTGTTCAGCAGGTTCCACAGCAGCTGCTTGATCTTCTTGGCGTCGGCGCGGATCATGTTGCCCGGGTCGAATTTCCTGATGAAGCGCACTTCCTTCAGGTTGCGCGCCAGCATGGCCGTCACCTCGTCCACCAGGGCGCCCAGGTCGACGTCGGCCTTCTCCAGCGGCGATTGCCTGGAGTAGTTCAGGAACTCCTCGATGAAGGCCGAGAGCCGGTCCGACTCCTTGACGATGATGTCCATCAGGCTGCGCAGCTCGGGCTGCAGGGCCAGCTCGCGGCGCAGGAACTGCACCGAGCCCGAGATCGACGCCAGCGGGTTGCGGATCTCGTGGGCGATGCCGGCGGCCATCTCGCCGATCAGCGCCAGGTGCTCCTTCTCCTTGAGCTTGCTCTCGATCTCCTTGATGGCGCTCAGGTCGGTGATCAGGAAGACCAGCAGGCGCTCGAAAGACGAGACCTTCTCGATCGACGACAGGGTGATGCCCAGGGAATAGCCGCGCAGGCTCTTCTCGAAATAATAGGAATTGTTGGCCTCCCAGATGCGGCGCACGGCGGGCAGGTCCCCGGGCGGCAGCAGCAGGTCGAAGAGATTGGCTCCCGGCTTCAGGTTCAGGAACTGCGTTGCCTTGGGGTTGTAGGAGATCACCCGCCCCAGGATGTCGGCGGTGACGAAGCCNNCGGCGGATGCGCTCGAAGTAGTAGGAGGCGACGAAGCTGACGCTGGAGAAGGCGATGAAGCCCATCAGCAGGTTGTAAATGAAGGTACCCAGCGGCACCTCCCCCACCTCGAAGCCGGGATAGTAGGGGATCAGCCCCAGGTAGAGCAGGTCGGCCAGGGCGCCGAAGGCGATGAAGGAGACGGTGGCGATGACCAGCGTCTCGCGGCGCGAGAGAAAGATCGAGGCCACGATGATCGGCAGGATGTACAGGAAATAGAAGGGGCTGACGATGCCGCCGGAAAGGTAGACCAGCAGCGTGACCAGCAGGATGTCAAAGGCCAGCTCGATGGTGAGCAGCGTGCGCTTGCGCAGCAGCCGGGCCAGCGGGAAGAACAGGATGCTGATGACGACGGCCGCCAGCAGGGCGGCCAGGATGGCCAGCAGCGACAACGGCGCCTGGAAGAACAGCAGGATGATGCCCGTGACCAGGGCCAGGGCCGAAAGGATGGCGATGCGGATGGAATGGAGGAATACCAGCCGTTTGTGCAGTTTGCGCTCTTCGACGGCGATCAACTTGCCCGGCTCAGCCTACCTTGCCAATGATGTCGAAAAGCGGCAGGTACATGGCCACGACGACGCCGCCCACGAGCCCGCCCAGGATCAGGATCATCAGCGGCTCCATCAGCGACACGATCGCCGAGACGGCCTGGTCGACCTCCTCGTCGTAGAAGTCGGCGACCTTGCCCAGCATGGTCGACAGCGAGCCGGTCTGCTCGCCGACGGCGACCATCTGCGTGACCATGTAGGGGAAGCGCTTGGTATCCTCCCATGACTCCCACAGCGGCTTGCCTTCCTGGACCGAGGCGCGGCTCTTGAGCACGGCGTCCTCGATGATGGAGTTGCTGGCGGTCTTGGCGGTGATGGTCATGCTCTCGATGATCTCGACGCCCGAGGTGAGCAGCGTGGCCAGGGTGCGCGTCACGCGCGCGACGGCCACCTTGGTCAGCAGGTCGCCGAACACCCAGATCTTCAACTTGATGCTGTCGATGACGCGCCGGCCCTTGAAGGTGTTGTAATAGGCCCGGAAAGCGAAGATGGCGACGACGAGGATAATGACCATCAGGAAGAAATTGGAGATCATGAAGTTGCTGGCCCCGACGACGATCTGGGTGGCCAGGGGCAGCTCGGCGCCCATCTGCGTGAACATGTCGGTGAACACGGGCACGACCTTCCACAGCAGGACCGAGGTCAGGATCAGGGCGATGATCAGCACGCCGATGGGATAGGCCAGGGCCGACTTCACCTTGCCCACCAGTTTGTTCATGTTCTCCACGTACTGCGACAGGCGCAGCAGGATGGTATCCAGGTTGCCCGAGGCCTCGCCGGCCTGGATCATGCTGGTGTACAGCTCGTTGAAGACCTTGGGGTGCTTCTTCATGGCGTTGGAGAGGTTGGTGCCCGCCTCCACGTCCTTGCGCACTTCGGTGAGAACGCCCTGGAAGAACTTGTCCTTCTGCTGGTTGGCCAGGATGCCGATGGCCTGGGTGATGGGCAGCCCGGCGTTGAACATGACCGAGAGCTGGCGGTTGAACACGGCGATGGTCTTGAGCGACACGCCGCGGTTCTTGCCGATGAAGGGGATATTGAGCTTGAACGTCTTGCGCTCGATGCCCAGCACCTGGATCTGTTCCTTCTCCAGGGCGGTGACGACCTCATTGGCATTGCGGCCGCTGCGCTCGCCTTCGACGATGCTGCCGACCCTGTTTCTCCCCCGGTATTTGAATATGGCCATGTGTCCCCCTTGTTAATGCGCCTTGCCGGCGTTCGCGGCCTGGGCGTGGACAGTCTTGAACTGGCTGCTGAGCGCGGTGGGGCCGCGGTTGACCAGCTCCTGCAGCTCCTCCTGGTTGTGCGAGACGCTCATGGCCAGTTCCAGAGAGATGTCGCGCTTGAAATACAGGTTGGCCAGCGACTGGTTGAAGGTGATCATGCCGA
>DCVB01000072.1 GCA_002327965.1 Candidatus Aminicenantes bacterium UBA2199
TTATCCGATTTGGGCAACAGCCCGTCAAAATTGAAAATTACTCAAACACCATCACGTTTTCCTGATCCGGCGCTTCACGACCTCCCGGGCCAGCTGTTCAGCTAATTTCCGAGAGTCTTTGTTCTGAGTGATTTCCCTCTTGAATATCTTTACCATGGCCGACACGGCCGCATAATCCATTTTCATGATCTCTCCGATCTGCTTCAGGCTGTTCGCCGTATGCTGCCACAAGCCATAGATCAGCAACTTGCGATACATATTGCCGCGCCGCCGCTGCCATATTGTATCCTCCGCAATGCACATTTCCACGAGCATGATCTCCATGATGTCATCGGCATTCACCAGGCTCATATCGCGAACATCCGGCTGCTCCCGGTCGTCTATCCCTCCAACGTTATTTTCGATCTTTTTAAATACATTGCGCAAAAAGCCTTCACTGCCCAGCAGCGCATTCTTTCCATATATCAACTCGGGGTCGATTTCCGCACCCTGTTCGGAATATCCTTTCAAAAATCTCCTGTATTCGCTTCTATTGCCATTAAACATTCCTAACAGGTCATCTGTCCGCAGAAAGGCCGGCTGTTTTGACTTGAGAGTGTAAAAACGGCAGCTGCTATACTCATATTTGGATGGTTCCTTGACTATTCCGGCTCGCACCGGGTTCAAATGAATGTAAGCGCTCAATACTTTCAAATATTCGTCCTTTTCCACCAATATCGCCTTGTAGCGCCCCTGAAACACAGAGCCGACGATATCGTACTTGCGCCGGAACCAGTTGCCGTAACTGGCATTCAGATAATGCATGGCCTGGCTCAAATTGGCGCGCGGGGTTTCCACCAACAGATGATAGTGGTTGTCCATCAGTACATAGGCATGAACAAGCAACTGGTACTTTTCGGCCGTTTCCCCTACTTTGGTCAGAAACTTCTCCTTGTCGGCCGGGCAGGTAAAAATGGCTTCGCGGCGCTCGCCCCGAGCGATGACATGATAAAAAGCGTTATCATATTCAATCCGCAATGGCCGCGACATGAGCGGATTCTATCTATGACCCTTCGAAATGTCAACTTTCATTTTTGAGACCTGACCCCGATGCCCTTCCTATTGTGTTTTATGGATTTCCGCTACCGGTTCTACCCTCTAGTTTCTCTCAACGGAATTCAGCCGGGGTGATTCCGGTTTTCCTTTTAAACATCCGGTAAAATGTGGCTAAAGAACGAAAACCTGAATCTGCGGCAACTTTTAAAAGTTTATCATCCCGTCGAGAACGTAAAAGTCTTTTTGCCTCCTCCACTCGGTAGGAATTAATGAAGTCAAAGAATTTTATCTGTAATGATTCATTGATCACCTGCGAAACCAGATAGGAGGGCAGGGAAAGTTGGCGAGATAGCTCTGGAAGAGTGATGGCGGGATTGAGATAAGGTTTAACTCTGGTCATGTGTTCAAGAATTTTTAACTTGTAAGCCTCAATTAATTCAGGGGTCAGCGGGGACTTTAGGTAAAGGGGCACTTTCTCAACAGTTTCGGGTCCGAAAACAATCAATTCCTGGCGCAACCCGCCATAGGAAATAGCCAAAATCACAATCGGTTCTGACAAGCGAAGAAAAACTTGCAATTTAACCGAAACATCAAACCATAGCGTACTCAACAAAGAATAAAGTAATGATATTCCAACTAATGAAATGTAAGCAAAGGCAAGATATTTTAACCAAGCCAAATTAATCTTTTCCTTCCAGGAACTGAATCCGAGCAATCGGCTTTGATATTTCTCCAAAACAAAAATGATACCTGTTAGATAAACCAACAAGGAGAGATAGCGAAGTACAACCAGCAATTCCAATGACAGTGGAGTTGTGAAGCCAAAGCGCATTTGGACGAAAATAGCCAGCAACAAGGGGATGAAATGCGGGATCACCTTGATCATCGGCGCAGGTTGTGGATTTGTTAGACTTCGGACATAGAAAAACAGCAACGGTCCGATGGCGAAGACCATTGGGGGAACTAAACCGGTCAGGAGGGGAAAGTACGGAACTATGAATTTCCCGAGCGCATCATAGAATAGCAGCAGGGAGAACACACTGATAAATAAAGCGAGCAAATAGTTAGAGCCACGATTTCTCCGTTTTTTCCCGCATATAACTAGGGAGAAAAAGATCCCGATAACCGCTCCGGCCAGGCTTGCCAATTCAATCCAGCCAATTGAGAATCGCACTGTTTAATTTTACTATATTTGAACCTAGAAGTGAATCGCTTCAAATCAAACTGTCCATACCAGCATCTCGACCCGCGATAAATCCGGTTCACCCAGGCCGAGTTCCCTGCCATATGTCAGCTGAAAAGTTAGCCGGCGCGACGGTTCAAAGGTGGGATCGTGTTTCTGCATCAGTTGGCTGCAATAAGCGTCGGCGGCCAGCATATCACCGGAAATCACAATCTCGTTTACACCATTTTTGATCTCCCCGCCAGCATACAGACCGGGGCCCGACTTGATCAACAACGAGCGGGCGTCAATTATAGTCAGCTGCGGCCGAGCCGCATCGGCACATTCGACAACGGTACGGTCGAAGAACCTCACAGCCTCCACCCCACCTGACCTCATGCGGATATGCGCCTGGGTACGCACAGGGTCATAAACAGCACCGAAATTATTCTTCAAGCCGCAAGTGAAATCGGATTCATGATGACGCTTGGGCATGGCCGTGTTGACCACCAAATCCGCGTTTAAGAGATCGCGGTTTACCATAATAGTGTTTTGGGCCAGCCAGCGGGAATTGCTCACCTTACGATAAGAACAGGCACTGGTAGGGTTGCGGGGCAGCACCTGAACTCCTGGCATCCCCTTCAAACTGAAGTAGCCGCGTTCAAAAAAAATCCGCTGAACCATCATCCCCCGATAGGATGGATTATCACCCACAATGACGTGTCTCACCCCTGCCATTTGAAAAATCCCGATGATCCGCCGCAACAAATCAACATCACTGGTTACTGGATAAGGTTCGTTGGCCGTGGCATTTGGCTTGATATACCAGGTTTGGCGAGGAATCGGCTTCGCTGCCCTGTCCAACATAAACTGAAAGGCTTCCGCCAAGATTCTCTCTGGTTTTTTACCCCGCAGAATCAGCAAAAGCGGTTTTTTTCCGCAATAAAAGGGATTGCCATAAGGTCCAGATCTGCTGATCGGCCTTTCCAGAGGAAATAAAGAGAGGATACCAGCCGAGATCCCAAACGAACCCAATGTGGTCTTGAAAAGAAATTCACGGCGTTTCATAAACGACCCGCCTTCCTTTCGGCACCTGCTCCTAATCCCAGCAGGGGGATCATCAGAAGGGCTGCACCAAGAACTGTCAGAGCCTGGCTATCAGCAAAGCGGAATGCATACAAAAAAGAAGGCATGAGCGTGAGAGTTTCCAAAGTCAGCCCGATTATAATGCCAAGAAGTAACATGCCCACGGCCCTGACCGATCTCCGCACTCGCAAAAGAAAAACAAAAGGTATGCATGATAGAGCCACTGCGGCTGTGAACCATGTCCCAAAAGCAATTCCTATCCGTGCTTCAATAAAACCTGAAAGCAAGAGCCCAATCGTCCATGCGCCCCCGCCAAACACACCTCCCCAAACCATGCTCCGCCAACCCCAGGCACATCCACAAAACATCCCGATGAGTAATGCAGCGATCAACTCCTCATAAAAACTGTGGGTAAACCTCATGAGCCAGAGAACGGCAATTCCCACCAGCGGAGAAATGCTCAGCCGGAAACTAAACGCCTGGAAATTCAAATAAACTAATTTTTTCATGTCCACCTCACTAAGGGCTAATACTAAACGGAAAGTTTCAATGTTTGGCGGAAACGTATCAGCCAATCGGCAGATATATTTATCTGTTTTACTTTACTGTCATGACAAGTAGAGCTTAGATATGAATTACCGCCAAAAAAAGTATATCAGCGGCACAACTGTCCACAATAGCTATTAAAAAGTTGATCTCCAGTAGACGATTCGAGACGATTCGTGATTCGGGGTCAGCGATTCGGAATCAGGTCTTGAATTATCAGGTCGATCATTGGCTTATTTCATATATCCACAAGGTAAAATTGATGCTTGAACAATATTAAGCTCAAGGATACTCCAGTGAGGCGGTGACCCATGCATACGATTCATTCCATTCCGTGAACTGGTCTGTTGAGATGTTGTAGCGTCTTTCAATCCTTGACAGGGAACTGTTGAAAAACTATCATGGCGGCCATGAAGATAGAACCGTTTGCCCTCGAGCGCTTTTTTGCCGAGCACGAGTTCAGCGCCCGGCACCTGCTGTGCGCCTCCGACTGCGAGACATTTTCCCTGGGCGAATTGCTGGCCCTGGAGCCGGGGGCGGACGAGGCCTTTGAGGCGCTGCGGCTGGGCTACACCGAGACCGCCGGCGGTCCGGCTTTGAGAGAAGAGATCGCCTCGCTCTACAAGGGGATCACGGCCGACGACATCCTGGTTTTTGCCGGCGCCCAGGAAGCGATCTTCGTTTTCATGAACGCCGTGCTCAATGCCGGCGACCACCTCATCGTCCATTCCCCCTGCTATCAGTCGCTGGCATCGGTCGCCGAGGCTGCCGGCTGCCGGGTGACGCGCTGGCCGGCCGAAGCCGGACGGGGCTGGGCCCTCGATCCCGGCGATCTCGCCGGCCTGGCCGGGACCGACACGCGGGCCGTGGTCGTCAATTTCCCCCACAATCCGACGGGATACCTGCCGGAGAAGGAACGCTTCACCGCCATCGTGGAGTCGGCCCGCAGCCGCGGCCTGCTGCTTTTCTCCGACGAGGTCTACCGCTTCCTGGAGTACGATGCCGCCGACCGCCTGCCCGCCGCCTGCGAGATATACGAGAACGGGGTCTCCCTGGGCGTCATGTCCAAGGCCTTCGGCCTGGCCGGGCTGCGCCTGGGCTGGGCGGCCTGCCGCAATCATGACGTCCTGGGCGCCATGGCCGCTTTCAAGGATTACACCACCATCTGCACGGCCGCCCCCAGCGAATTCCTGGCCGCCCTGGCGCTGCGCCAACGCGACGCCATCCTGGAGCGCAACCTGGCGATCCTCCGCGGGAACCTGGAGGCGTTGAGCGACTTTTTCACCCGGCATGAAGGCCTTTTTTCCTGGCAGCGCCCGCGGGCGGGTCCGGTCGCTTTCCCGGCGCTGCGCTTCGCCGCCGCCAGCGACGATTTCTGCGCCGGCCTGCTTCGCGATCGCGGCGTGCTGCTGGCGCCCGGCCGCCTGTTCGGAGCCGCCGCGGAGCATTTCCGCATCGGTTTCGGCCGCCGTGATTTTCGCAGCGGCCTGGAGGCGGTTTCCGACACCGTGCGGGAAAAACCGGCCTGAGGCCCCGCGGCGGCCGCTGCCGGCTAATCGCCGCCGCGTAGGGCGCGGTAGTGCCGGTGGCCCCAGGCCAATTCCTCGATGATCACCTTGATGATGCCGGTCACCGGGATGCAGAGCAGCAGCCCCATGATGCCGAACATCTCGCCGCCGGTGAAGATCACCAGGATGACCAGCAGGGGATGAATGCGCAGGCTTCGCCCCAGGATGTTGGGCGACAGCAGCGTGTCGTCGATCAGGCGGATGAGCAGGAAGGCGGCGATGACCGGCAGGGCGGCGCCGAGCCGGCCCTTGATGATGACGTTGATGATGACGGCCGGTATGGCGCCGACGATGGGCCCGAAGTAGGGGATCATGTTGGCCAGCCCGGCGATGGCGCCGATCAGCAGGAAGTAGGGGATGCGCAGGACGGCCAGCGCCGTCGCCGCCAGGATGCCGACGCAGAGCGAGACGAGCAACTGGCCGCGGATATAGTTGCCCACCTGGCGGTCGATCTTGTGCAGCAGGCTGACGGCCATCTCGAAATAGCGGTTGGGCAGCAGGGCGATGAAGGATTTCTTGAGCCGCCGGCCGTCCTTGAGCAGGAAAAAGGTCATGAACGGGATAAGCACCGCGGCGATGGCCACCGGCACGACGCTGGGCAGGAGCTGGATGCTGCGCTGGAAAAGGGATTGGATGAATTTCTCGGCATGGGCCAGGATCTGGGCGATGATGCCGGGGTTCTTCAGCCAGGGCAGGTTCTCGCCGAGCATGGCCTTGAATTTCTGCAGCAACGTGGCCGGCGTTTCGTTTTGGGCCAGGCGGCTGAGGGTGCGGAACTCGTTGGCGATGACCGGGGCCAGCAGCGTCAGCGCGACGGCCAACACCATGCCCAGGGCGGACAGGACCAGGATGACCGCGACCGTGCGCCCGAGGCCGCGGCGCTCGAGCATGACCACCAGCGGATTGAGCAGCAGCGAGAGGATGAAGGAGAGGATCAGCGGCGTCAGGACCAGGCGGCTGTAGGAGAGGACCCAGGCCAGCGCCAGCAGGGCCAGCAGCGCCAGGGCCGCATGCAGCAGGAAGCGCAGGAAATGACGGTCGAATTGAACGACGATGCCCCGAGGCCCGCCCGACGGGCTCATGGCGTGTTCCCCCCCTCGGTCTCGACCACCAGCGCGTCCTGGGAAAGCCGCTGCAGTTCCTGGTTGGTCAGGCGCAGGCGGCGGGCCAGGACGTCGGCCAGGGCGGAAAGGAGCTTGACGCCCAGCTGCGGCTTGCGGCGGAAGAGATGGAAAAGGTCGGGATGGATCAGGCCGAAAAGGCAGGCGTCGCCCCGGGCCACCGCGGTGGCGGAACGGCAATCGCCCTCCAGCAGCGCCATCTCGCCGAAAAAATCCCCGGTTTTCAGTTGTGCCAATTCCTTCTGTCCCCGCTTGCCGTACTCCTTGTAGATGCCCACCTCGCCCTGCTGAACGATGTACATGCCCACGCCGGGTTCGTCCTCCCAGAAGACCACTTCACCGTCCTTGTACAGGCGGCGATGGACCAGGCGTTCGATATCCCTGAGCTCGCTCTTGCGCAGGCCGGCGAAGAGGGGGACACGCTTCAACAGCGTGATCGTCTGGTCGGCGCCAGGGGCCTTGTCCCTGAAGATGTTCCCCCACAGCGAATGGATCGCTCTCATTTCACTCCTCCGTTGCCCCGGCGGGCACTATGATGGAAAAGGCCGTTCATGACAACTCGGTCAACTCGCCGGCCAGCGATTTCTGAAAACTGGCCTTGATCGGCTCCGGCTGGTCGTATTGGCCCAGCAGGAACATCAGCTTGGTGGCCGCCGCCTCGAAGGTCATGTCGCCGGAAGAGATCACGCCCATTTCCAGCAGCCGGCTTCCCGATTCGTACAGCTGCGGTTCGATGCGGCCGCCATGCGCCTCGCTGTCCAGGAACACCAGCTTGTCCTGGCGCAGCCATTTCTCGATTCGCGCCGGCAGGTCCCCCGTGCGCAGGGGAATGGTGCCGGCGCCGTAGGCGACGATCAGCACGGCCCGGATATCGTCCCCCGGCTGAAAATAATCGCAGCGGCAGCCGGGGAAGAGCTTCAGCACCGCCAGCGCCGGCGAGAATTCATTGAACACGCGGAAGGGACCGCCGGGATGAAGGATGTGGGTCCGGTAGATCTCGATGTTGATGCCGACCTCGGCCAGCAGCGGGTAGTTGGGTGAATGGAAGGCGTCGAAGAAATTGATGTGGTTCTTGCTGGTGCGGTTGCCGCGCATCAGCTGGTAATCGAAAAAGATGCACACTTCGGGGATGTCGGCGCAGGCCAGCTCCACGGCGTTGATGAGGTTGTTGCGGGCGTCGCTGCGCAGTTCGTCCAGCGGCTTCTGCGCCCCGGTCAGGATGACGGGGACGGGAACGTTGCGCAGCATGTAGGAGAGGGCCGAGGCGGTGTAGGCCAGCGTGTCGGTGCCGTGGGTGACCACCACGCCGTTGACGGCATCGATGCGGGCTGCAATGATGGCGGCCAGCCGCTGCCAATGCTGGAAGTCGAGCTCGGCGCTGTCGAAGACGAAGGGGATCTCCACCTCGATGTCGGCGATGGCGGAGAGTTCGGGGATGACCTTGAGCAGGCTGGCGTAGAAATGGTCGGGGCGCAGCACGCCGCTGCTCAGGTCGCGGGTCATGCCGATGGTGCCGCCGGTATGGATGAGCAGTATCTTTTTTTTCATGAATTCCCGCTATATGACGGTTTATAATCGCGGCCGCGGGGAAAGTCAATAGGGGAAAGGGACCACACGAGCTCGGTATACGGTAGACGGTTTACGGTGGACGGCAAGAACGGAAACAAACTATCGGGACAAGTGACAAGTGACAAGTGACGAGTGACGCGGAAGAAGGGAATCGCGGGGCTTGCCTTCCCTTCTCGATGATTCAAGGCAAAAATCTGCAGGGGCGGACCCCCGTGTCCGCCCTCTCTCAATCATCACGATCCGGTATTTATCGGCGGGGCAGGCACGGGGGCCTGCCCCTACCCATTTCTTTCTTTTTACTTTATACTTTCTTTCCAATGCTCAAGGAAGAAACGATCAACGCGGTAACGCATGGGCTGGGGGCGGTGTTGGGCGCGGCCGGGCTGGCGCTGCTGGTGGTGTCGGCCGTGCTGCGCGGCGACGCCTGGCACATCGTCAGCTGCGCCATCTACGGAGCCACGCTGGTGCTGCTGTTCACCAGCTCCACCCTCTATCACAGCTGCCGCGGGCCGCGCGTCAAGCACGCCTTCCGCATCGTCGACCACGCCTCCATCTACCTGCTCATCGCCGGCACCTACACGCCTTTCCTGCTGGTCAACCTGCGCGGCGGCTGGGGCTGGAGCCTCTTTGGCGTCGTATGGGGGCTGGCGCTGGCCGGTATCGTGTTCCAGATATTTTTCGTCGACCGCTTCCGCCTGGCCCAGACCCTGATCTACCTGGGCATGGGCTGGCTGGTGGTCGTCGCCGTCAAGCCGCTGCTGGCGAACGTTCCCCGGCCGGGACTGCTATGGCTTCTGGCCGGCGGCCTGTTCTATTCGCTGGGCGCCGTCTTTTATCTCTGGAAAAAGCTGCCTTATCACCATGGCATATGGCACTTGTTCGTTCTGGCCGGCAGCGTGTGCCACTATTTCGCGATTCTGTTCTACGTGCTTCCCTGACCTGGAAAGACCTCGGTAGACGGTATACGGTGGACGGTAGACGGGAAGACGATAACTGAACTCAATCAGATTTCCTTTCTTTCTCTTGCCGTCAACCGTCAACCTTCGACCGTATACCGAGTCCTTGTTATACGAATTCGACTGGGACCACCGACGTGTCGATCAGCTTCTCGCCCTTGTCGGTGAAATGGATGACAAATTTGCTGGCGGAGATCTTTTCGACCACGCGGCCGCGGCCGAAGATGGGGTGGACGATGAAGCGCCCGTCTCGCCGCGCATCGACGCGGCCGTCGCCCTTGGCCGCTCCGGAAACCGGAGCCGGGGCAACGGGAAACAGCCCGTCGACGATCTCGTGGAACGAATACACGGGCAGGTAGGAGGCCGTCCCGATCTGCTGCAGGAAGAAGGATGGGCGGTCGGAGGCGGTGGAGACGACCAGCAGCTGGCTGGCCCGGGTGCTGGCCACGTAGAACAGCCGACGCTCCTCCTCGATCTCGTCGCGCTCCTTGCTCATGAAGAAGGGCATGTAGGCCGAGTTGACGCCGCTGACGATGACGGTGGGAAACTCGAGGCCCTTGGCGTTGTGCATGGTCAGCAGGAACACCTGGGTCTTCTCGGCGCCGCGCCCCTCGCGTGTTTCCAGGGTCATGCGGTCGAGCAGGTCGCAGAAGGGGGCGCCGGGGTTCTCCTCCTCCCACTTGGCAACGAACTCGCGCAGCTCGGCGATGTTGAGCAGGCGTTCATCCTCGCCTTTTTCCTTCAGCGTTTCCAGGTAGCCCGAGGCCTGCAGCAGCCGCGCCAGCATCCCGGCGACCGGCAGCTCCCCCTGGCGGCGGTTCATTTCGCGCAGCAGCGGGAACAGGGGCCGGGCGGAGAACTTGTCGCCCAGGTGCTCCTCCAGGGCGGGGAAAAGGTGCTGCGAATTCCGGGTGGCCAGGTTTTTCAGCGCCTCCAGGGTGCGGCTGCCGATGCCCAGGGGCAGGAACTCGACCAGGCGCAGGAAGGCCAGGTCGTCGGCCGGGTTCAGCGCCAGGCGCAGCAGGGCGAGGGCATCGCGGATCTCCTTGCGCTCGAAAAAGCGCAGCCCCTTGAGGATACGGAAGGCGATGCGCTGCTTGAGCAGCTCGGTCTCCAGGGCCAGGGACTGGGAGTTGATGCGGTAGAGGATGGCCAGCGGGAACAGCCCGGGATTGGCGTCGCGCAGGCGATTCACCAGGCGGGCGATTTCCTCGGCCTCCTCCTCCTTGGAACGGCTGCGCAGCACGAACACCGGGTGGCTGCTCTCGCTCTCCGACCACATGCGCTTGTCCTTGCGGGCGGTGTTCTGGCTGATCAGCAGGTTGGCGAAGTTCAGGATCTCCGGCGTCGAGCGGTAGTTCTGTTCAAGTTTGATGATGCGCGTGCCGGGGAAATCGCGCTCGAAGTCGAGGAGGAAACGGACGCTGGCGCCGCGCCAGGAATAGATGGCCTGATCGTCGTCGCCGACCACGGTGATGCTGCGGCGGTCGCGGCTCAGCAGCCGGATCAGCTCGTACTGGTTGGGGTTGGTGTCCTGGAACTCGTCCACCAGCAGGTAGCGGAAACGTTCCTGGTACCGGTCGCGCACCGCGTCGTGGTCGCGCAGCAGCATGACGGCGAATGAGATCAGGTCCTCGTAGTCCCAGAGCTTGCCTTCCCGCTGGGCGGCGTGGTAGCGGGCGAACACGCGGATCTCCTCGTCGTCGAAACCCTTCTGGCGCAGGAACTCGCCGTTGTTGGGGTAATGCAGCCCCATCTTGGCCAGACCGATGCGCCGCAGCAGGGCGTCGCCTTCGCGCAGCAGGTGGGGGAAACCTTCCTTGAGCAGGCGCCCGAAAAGCCGGTGCTGTTCGTCGTCGTCCATGACTTGCCACTGGGCATCGAAACCCAGGGCGGCACCCGACTCGCGCAGGATGCGCAGCCCCAGGGCGTGGAAAGTGGAGATGGGGAAGAGCTGGGCCTGGATGCCGGTCAGGGCCTCGATGCGCACCTTCATTTCGTTGGCCGCCTTGTTGGTAAAGGTGACGGCCAGCACCTGGCGGGGCGCCAGTCCCATCTCCAGGACCAGGTGGGAGATCTTATGGGTGATCACCCGCGTCTTGCCCGAGCCGGCGCCGGCGACGATGAGCAGGGGCGAGTCGAAGTGCAGCACCGCCTGCCGCTGCTCGGGATTGAGGCCCGCCAGAACGTCAGCGGGCATGGGAACGGATCATGGGCACGAACAGGACGGAGATCAGGTTGGTCTTCTTCAGCTTGCCGTTGGGCAGCTTTTCCACCAGCAGCAGGTCCTGCACGGTGTGGGAATAGCGGATGGGGATGACCATGCGCCCGCCCACGGCCAGCTGCTCGAGCAGCGGCGCCGGGATGTGGTCCGGTGAGCAGGTGACGATGATGCCGTCGAAGGGGGCGGCTTCGGGCCAGCCGACATGGCCGTCGCCGGTGCGGAAATGGATGTTCTTGTATCCCAGCTGCTGCAAGAGCTTCTTGGAATGGTCGGCCAGGGCGGGAATGATCTCGATGGTGTAGACCTCGCGGACCAGCTCGGCCATGACCGCGGCCTGGTAGCCCGAGCCGGTGCCGATCTCCAGCACCTTCTTGTTGTCGCTGGGGGCGATGACCGCGGTCATGATGGCCACGATGTAGGGCTGGGAGATGGTCTGTCCTTCCTCGATGGGCAACGGGAAATCGCCGTAGGCCTGGCCGCGATAGGAGGGGGCGACGAACAGGTGGCGCGGGACGCGGCGGAATGCGCCGAGGATGCGGGAATCGGTGATGCCGCGCTCGAGGATCTGTTCGCGGATCATCTTTTCCCGCGCAACGGCGAAGGCGGCGTCGTCACTGGCCGCTGTCAGCAGCCCGGGCAGCAGCATCAGGAGCATCAGGAAGCATTTCATGGCTTGATTCTAGCAGAGATGGGCGAGGCTGTAAATGACAGTGGGGCAGAAGTCAGATGTCAGACGACAGACGTCAGACGTCAGCAAGAAAAAAGAGGTTTCATGGAGTGTTTTCGTTTTAGATCGTTTGCTGGAGTTTCGTCGGCATTCCTATTCTTGCTGACGTCTGACCTCTGGCGTCTAACGTCTGTTATCCAATCAAGATCAGCACGGACCCGGCAATGGCGAGCAGCGTGGCGACCAGGCGCCGCAGGGTGAAGCGGTCCTTGAGAAAAATGGCGGCCAGCACCACGACCAGGATGGTGTTGGTCTGGTTGAGGATGGCCGCCGAATTGACCGTGGTGAATTTGAAGGCGGCGATCCACAGGGTCATCGAGATCAGGTTGCCCAGCAGGGCGCCCAGGAAGGCGTAGACGCGGCCGCCCGGGAGCCAAAGCGGCGCCAGCAGCCGCCGACGCCCCTTCTGCAGGGCGAACATGGCCAGCAGCACCAGCAGCGCCGCCAGCATGCGCAGCTCGGTGACCCAGAAGACGTGGGCCTTGCTCAGGACCGGGCGCATGAGCACGATGCTGGCCGCCATCAGGGCCATGGCCGTGACGCCGAAAATGAACCCGGCGACGACCCGGCGCGTCGGCCGTTCGTCGCCGTTGCGGCGGTAGGCCACGACCAGGATGGCGGCGATGACCAGCATGGCGCCGCTGATCTGCTCGGGCCGCGGTTCTTCCCCGAGGGCCAGCCAGGAGGCCGTCATCACGAACGGCACGTACAGCGCGTCGACGATGGCCGTGGTGCCGGCCCCCAAACGGTTCAGGCAGGCGAAAAACAGGGTGTCGGCCGCGGCGATGCCCAGGATGCCGCTGGCGGCCACCGCCAGCGCATCGCGGGCGACGATCGCTTCTGGGAACAGCGGGATGCCCAGCAGCAGCAGGATGGGAAAGAGGATGGTGACGGTCAATGCCGTTTTGTACAGGTTCAGCGCCAGCGGCCGGATGCTGTCGCCCGCCAGCTTGAACAGGATGACCGCGCCGGCCCAGGAGATCGCGCACAGAAGGGCCAGCAGCTTTCCCAAGAGGTCGAGGGGCATGATTCTCCTTGCCGGCGGCGCCCGGGACGCCGTGATGGGCCATTATAGCCGAAACGGGCCCAACCGACAAGGCGTTCCTTTGCGAACGTGGTCATGGATCGTTGACAGCCCCGCGCGCCTGTGCTAGTTTCGCCGCATGGAGCAGGTCGCGGCGCCGCGCAAGATCATCCACGTCGACATGGACATGTTCTACGCCGCCGTGGAGCTGCGCGACCGTCCCGGGCTGCGCGGCAAGCCGCTGGTCGTCGGCGGCCGGCCCGACAGCCGCTCGGTGGCCACCACCGCCAGCTACGAGGCGCGCAAGTTCGGCATTCACTCGGGCATGTCCTGCGCCCAGGCCCGGCGCCTCTGCCCGCAGTGCCTTTTCATTCCCCCGGATTTCAAGAAATACCGGCACGTGTCGGAACAGATCCATGCCATCTTCCGCGAATACACCGACCTGGTCGAGTCCGTCTCCCTCGACGAGGCCTACCTGGACGTGACGCGCAACAAGAAGAACGAGCCCAGCGCCACCCGCCTGGCCAGGGAGATCAAGGCGCGCATCTTCGCCGCCACCGGCTTGACGGCGTCGGCGGGAGTGGCGGCCAACATGTTCGTGGCCAAGATCGCCTCCGATGCCCGCAAGCCCGACGGGCTGTGCGTGGTCAGGCCCGAGCAGGTCATGGCCTTCATCCGCCCTCTACCCGTGCTCAAGATCCCGGGCATCGGGCGGGTCACCGACGCCCAGCTGGCGAAGCTGGGCATCCGCACCGTTGCCGACCTGGAAAAATGTTCCCTGGATTTTCTGCAGGAGCAGTTCGGCAAGTCCGGGCGCTACTTCTTCGACATTGCCCGCGGCATCGACGAGCGGCCGGTCATTCCCTGGCATGAGCGGCAGTCGTACGGTGCCGAGGAGACCTTTGCCAGCGACATCGCGAAACAAGGTCCACTGCTGGATTTCCTGCGCGACTGCGCCGGCCGGGTCTTCATGGAGCTGCAGGAGGAAGGCAAGCTCGCGCGCACGGTGACCCTGAAGATCAAGTATGCGGATTTCCAGCTGGTCACCCGGCGGCAGACTTTCGCGGATTTCCTGTTTTCTTCCGAAGATGTTTTCCGGGCGGCCTGCGCCCTGCTGGAGCGCACCGAAGCCGGCCGCAGGCCGGTCCGCCTGGCCGGCATCGCCTTGTCCAATTTCCTGCCGGCCCGACAGAGAGTGGAATTGGCTGCAGCTCCGTTATTCAAGAAAAGTGATGCGTGATGCGTGATGAGAAAAGGGCGGGGAACGATCAGCAAGTGGCGTCCTCTTTCTCATCACTCATCACGAAGATCGCTGAATCCATTCACTCATCACTGAGAGATAAGTAGAATGAGCCGCGATCGGGATGACCGGATCCAACAGGCGGCGGATGTCATCGGTTGTGCGGACGCGCTGCTGTTATGCGCCGGAGCGGGCATGGGCGTCGACTCGGGCCTGCCCGATTTCCGCGGCAGCGCGGGATTCTGGAACGCCTACCCGCCTTACAAGGAACTCGGCCTCGACTTCTACGACCTGGCCAGCCCCGAATGGTTCGCCCGCGACCCCGGGCTGGCCTGGGGCTTCTACGGCCACCGCCTTGGCCTCTATCGGTGCACGGCGCCGCACCATGGATTCGCCCTGCTGCGGCGCTGGTCCGCGGCCAAGCCGGGCGGGCATTTCGTTTTTACCTCGAACGTCGACGGCCAGTTCCAGAAGGCCGGCTTTGCCGAAGAACGGGTCCACGAGTGCCATGGTTCGATCCACCACCTGCAGTGCGCCCGGGACTGCGGCGCCGGGGTTTGGCCGGCCGACGGCGTGGCCGTCGAAGTGGACGAGAGCATCATGCGCGCCCGGTTGCCGCTGCCGGCCTGCCCGCGCTGCGGCGGCCTGGCCCGCCCCAACGTGCTGATGTTCGGCGACTGGGACTGGCAGCCGCAGCGCAGCCGCGAACAGGGACGGATCTTTCAGAAATGGCTCGCCGCGCTTGGAGCCGGCCGGCTGGTCATCGTCGAGTGCGGCGCCGGCACGGCCGTGCCCAGCGTGCGCCACATGTCCGAGCGGCTCCTGGCCAGGCCGCGCACGCGGCTGGTCCGTGTCAATGCCCGCGAAGCCGATGTCCCGGCCGGGCAGATCGGCCTGGCCGGCGGGGCTTTTCCGGTGCTGGAAATGATCGCGCAAGAAATGCCGGCTTGACCGGGACCGCGGGCAGGGTCCGGGGTTCAATCTTCCCGGAGTTTCTCCAGCTCGCGCCGCTCTTTCTTGGTCGGCCGGCCGCTGCCGCGCTCGCGGGAAGCGAAGATCAGACCCAGCGGGTCGCGCCGGGCCAGGGCCAACTTCTCCAGGTCGGCCGCCGGGGTGATTTCCTCGACCAGCTCGCGGGCCAGCGCCGCCGACACCCTTTTGGCCGCCAGCGCCTTGACCCGGTAGATGCGGACGATGGGCGGCTGCTTGATCTCGACGACCTCGCTCTCGCGCAGCAACCGGGCCGGCTTCACCGCCGTGCCCGCGACCTGGACCTTGCCGCCGCGGCAGGCCTGGTTGGCCAGGGTCCGGGTCTTGTAGAGGCGGGCGGCCCACAGCCATTGATCGATGCGGATGGACATGGTTCTTTCCTGCATTATAGCGCAAACAACGGGGAAAATCAGCACGGCGCCGGAATTCGCCGTCGTTGCGGATGCCGGAACAACGCCGCTCCGGTTCAACCCCGGATTCCGGCTTCCTGGAACACCCGGCTGCGGCGCAGCATGATGGGCAGCAGCAGCAGGGTGGTGAAGATGGAGAATACCAGCCCGCCCATGACCACCAGGGCCAGGGGCCTCTGGATCTCCGAACCGACGCCGCTGCTGACCAGCAGGGGCAATAGGCCGATTATGGTGGTGAACTTGGTCATCAGGATGGGCCGCAGCCTGACCTCAACCGCCTCGCGCAGGGCCGCATCGATACGGCCCTGCCCACGCCGCCAGCGTTCGCGTGCGAAGTCGACGAGGATCAGGCTGTTCTCCAGGGTAATGCCCACCAGGGCGGCGAAGCCGATGGAGGTGGGGATGGAGAGGTAGACCCCGGCCAGGCGCAAGGCCACGATGCCGCCGGTCAGGGCGGCGAGCAGGTTGAGGACGACGAGCAGGAGAAGCCGCCAGCCGGCCAGGAAGCGGTAAAGGAGCCAGGCAATGACGGCAAAGGCAAGGGCGAGAACGGTCCAGAGCCGCCGCTCGGCCTTGCGCTTCAGCTCGTACTGCCCGCCCCATTCGACGACCGTTCCCAGGGGCAGATCCAGGGCAGCGGCGATGCGGCGCTGCCCCTCGGCCACGATGCGGCCCACGTCGCGGCCGCGGGTGTTGAACTGGACGGCAACGAAGCGCTTGCCGTTCTCGCGGTTGATGGCGGCATACCCCTGATCTTCGCTGATATGAGCCACTGCCGACAGGGGAACCACCTGGCCGTCGGGCCCGTGCAGGAGCAGGTTGCCGACGTCATCGCCCTGATCGCGGGCTTCCGGAGCGAAGCGCACGAAGACATCGAGAACCTGGTCCCCCTGATAGATGCGGCTCACCGTTTTTCCTCCCAGTCCGATCTCGAGATCTTCCAGCACGCGGGCGACCGAAAGCCCGTATTGGGCCAGGGCGCGGCGGTCGAGGCGGGCCAGGATGGCCTGTTGCCCGCTGCTGCGGCTCACGGCCAGGTCCACCACTCCCTCGATGCCGGCCAGCAGGTTCTCGATGCGCCTGGAGACGGGAAACAGTCCCGCCAGGTCGTCACCGTAGATCCGGACGGCCACGTCGGCCCGGGCCCCGGTGAGCAGGTAATCCAGGTTATGCTGGATGGGCTGGGTGATGTTGATCTGGGCCTGGGGCGCGCCGAGGGCGGCTTCGCGGCGCACCTTGTCGGTGAGGGCTTCCCAATTCGCCGCCTGCCATTCCCGGCGCTCCCGGACCATGACCATCATGAAGCCTTCGTTCACCGCGTGGGCGTGGCCACCGGCCTCGCCGCGGCCGACCCGGGTATATACCCGGGCCACTTCCGGCAGGGCGTTGAGGCGGCGATGCGCCTCGGCCATCGTCTCCAGGGTGGTTTCGATGGCGGTGCCGGGCGGCAGCAGCAGCTCCAGCTGCAGGGTCTGCTCGTTGAGGCGTGGGATGAATTCGGAGCCGGCGCTGAAAAACAGAAAGGCCGCCAGAATGGAGCTGATGAAGAAAAAGAGGAGCGTGGAACGCTGGCGGCGGAAGCAGAAGTCATAGAGCTTCATGTACGGCCGCTGCAGGGCGTTGAAAAATCGTCCCCCCAGGTCGAAGGAGAGCGCGGGCAACCGCGACATCAATCCCGGAGCCAGCCACAGGGCGAAAACGACCGCTCCCGCCAGGGCCGAGAGCAGGCTCAGGCCGAAGGGGCGGAACATCTTTCCTTCCATGCCGGTCAGGGCCATGATGGGAGCCAGGGAGAGGATGATGATGCCCATGGCATAGAGCAGGGGCCTGCGGATCCCGGCCAAGGCCTCTTCCAGGCTTTCGGGGGCAAGTTGGCCGTTGCGCCGCTTGCGGGCGATGCTGTCCACCACGACGATGGCGGCGTCGACGAAAATGCCGATGCCGATGGCCAGTCCGCCCAGGGACATGAGGTCGGCGGTGGTGCCGCTGAGCTTCATCGTCACCAGAGCCGTGACCACGGCGAAGGGGATGGCCAGGGCGGCCACCAGCGCCGAGGAGAGATCGTTGATGAAAAGGAACAGCAGCAGCGCCACCAGGAATACACCCAGCAGCAACGCCTCCATGACCGTCTTGACGGCCGAGCGGATGATCAGCGCCTGGTTGTAGACGGGGACGATGCGCAGGCCCCGGGGCAGGTTGCGGTTCACCTGCACGATGCGGGCGTCCAGGCGCTCGATGAGCCGGGCGGTGTTGGTGCCGATGAGCTTCATCACCAGGCCGCTGACGGCGCCGCTGCGGCCGTCCAGCAGCGCGTCGCCGCGCTGGAGCGCCGGGCCGTCCACGATCTCGGCCACGTCCTTCAGGAGCACCGGTACTCCGTCCGCCCGCTTGACCAGCACTTCGCCCAATTCGGCACCGCTCCCGGCCAGGGCCAGCCCGCGGATCAGCACCTCTTCCTCGCCGCGCTTCATGATGCCGGCCGTGACGGCGTGGGAACCGTCGCGGATGGACGCAATCACCTCTTCCAGGGTGAGGCCGAATTTGCTTAGGTCCTGGGGAGCGATGACCACCTGGATCTGGCGGATGTCGCCGCCGTGGCTGAAGACGGCGGCCACTCCGGGGGTTACCTGCAGTTGGTATTTCACCAGCCAGTCCTGGATGCTGCGCAAGTCCATGGCCTGCATCTCCCCCTCCAGGGCGTAGATGTAAACCATTCCCAGGGCGCTGCTGACCGGCGAAAGCCTGGGGCCCTCGACGTCGGCAGGCAGGCGCTCCTGGATACTCCCCAGCTGCTGGCTGACCAGCTGGCGGGCGAAGTGGATGTCCACGCCGTCTTCGAAATAGGCATTGACGGTGGCGAGGCTGAACGTGGATACGGAATTGGTCTTGCGCAGGTGCGGCAGGCCGGCCAGGCTGCGCTCCAGCGGGTAGGTGACGAAACGCTCGATCTCCTCCGGGCCCATGCCGGGGACCTCGGCGGTGACCGATACCAGAACCGGCGAGGGATCGGGAAAGACGTCGATGGCCAGGTCGCTCAGTGACCAGTAGCCCAGCATGGCGGCCAGCGCCAGCGCCAACAGGACACCCTTGAATCCCAGAAAGGATTTTGTTTTCATGTGCGCGTTCATGGTCGCCGCATCCCTAGTGGTTGTGACCGGCATGGGCATCGCCGCCGCCGGACTTCAGCAACAGGGCCGACTTAAGGGCGAAGACCCCCCGGGTGACGATCTCCTTGCCGGCCAGGCGGTCGGGAAGGATCAGCCTGCCGTCTCCATCCAGTTCATTCCGCTCCATCGGCAAAAAACGGAAGCCGTCGCCTTCATGCAGGAAAATGCCGGAGAGGCCATTGACGGTCGCCAGCGCCTCGCCGGCGACCAGCCAGCGCTGGACGCCGGAGGGAACGCGCAGGCGCGCGGTGGCGAACATCCCCGGGCGGACGCGGCCGTCCGGATTGTCGAATCCCAGGCGAATCTTCACCGTCCGCGAGGCTTCCTCCACCAGCGGATAAATTCGCAGGATGCGGCTCCCGGGCATGGGGCCCGGCAGGCCCCGGATGCTCAACTCCAGATCGGCGTCCTGGCGCAGGTGCTCGTACTGGGCGGCCGTGGCATTGAAAACGCCCCAAAGTCGGCTATTGTCCGTGATCTTGAAAAGGGCCTTTTCGGCGCTCACCCATTCTCCCGCGACCAGGTCCCTTTCCAGCACCTGGCCGGCCAGAGGTGAAGTGACGGTGAGCCGGGCGGTCATGAAGGACGAAACCGTTGCCGCCGGCGCATCGGAGGCGGCGGCTTCATCGAGCAGCTTCCGGCTCAGGCCAAGACGGAGCAGCGTCTCGCGAGCGGCCAGAAACCGCGCCCGGCTGATGGCGGCCTGGGCATGCCGTTCCTCGGCCGTTCCCGCTTCGATGCCCTGCTGGGGCAGAAGAATCCGGGCGCGTTCATCGGCCGCCTGGCGCAGCCGCTGCTCGTGGGCGCTGCCGATGAACGCCTCCTTGAGAGACAGCAACTCCGGCGAATCGAGGATGAAGAGTATCGCTCCCCTGGCCAGGGACTGCCCCACATCGGCCTTGACCGCCGCGATGCGGCCGCTGATGCGCGCCGTGACCACTTCGCTGCGGTCCAGGTCGGGGACGATCGCCCCGGTCAGTTCCAGAATGCGCACGGGCTCGCCCCGCTCGGGCTTCCGCCAGGAAACGCCCCCGCTTTCGGCAGCGGCCAGGTGCAGGTGGTCATGCTCGTCCCGGTCTTGAACTGCCGGGTCGTGACCGACATCCCGGCGGCAGGCGGTCCAGCCGGCCAGCGCCAGCCATAGGGCCGTGGCCCATGCCGCAAAACGAAAATTTCCGGTCCGCAGCGATCCGTTCTGGTTCCTTTTCATTGCCATCCTCCCAACAGGGCCTCCAGGGCGGAATGCGCCGTCCGCAGCCTGGCGGAAAGTTCCGGGCGTCTCAAGCTCATCTCCAGCCAGCTCTTCCGCGCCTCCATGAAGTGCAGCAGCGACAGTTCCCCCGAGCGCAGCCCCGTTTCCGCCAGGCGCACGGCCTCGCGCCCGGCGGCCAGCTCGGCGTCGTCCAGGGCGGAAAGGGCCTCGCTCAGGGCCGCGATCTCGGCCAGCCGCCGCGCCAGCTCGTTTCGGTCCTGAAGTTCCTGGCGGCGCACCTCCAGCTCCGCGCGCTCCCGCTGGTAACGCAGCAGGGGCAGCCGGCTCCAGGAGCCGGAGAAGACCGGCAGCTCGACGGAGATGCCGCCTTTCCAGATCGAGGCGTCCACCTCGCGCGCCCGCTCGATGCCCAAGTTGAGATCGGGAAGCCAGCCGCTTTTCCCGGCCGACAGTTGGGCGTTGCTCACGGCCAGCAGGGAGCGCCGCGACTCCAGGGCGGGATTGCTCGACAGGCGGGACTCCAGCTCTTGGAGAGCCGGAGGCGGTGGCGGCAGGGCGCCGTCATCGCGGACGGCGATTCCCGGCGGCAGCGAACCATCCAGGGCGGCATGGACCTCCTGGTCGATGGCGGCGATCATGGCGCCGATCTCCCGCCGGCGGTTCCGGGCCAGCGTCAGGGTCGAGCGGGCCCATAGCGAATCGAGGCGCAGGGCCTCGCCGGCGGCGACCCGGGCGTCGATCACGGCGGCGATCCGTTCCAGCTCGGCGACCATTTCCCCCTGGATCTGCCTCTGGGACACCAGGCATTGCAGGTCGAATAGCCGGGTCCTGAATTCGTGCACCCGTTGCCAGCGCTCCTTCAGGCTCATCGCTTGCGCGGCCCGCTCCTGCCAGCGGCGGCCGCGTCGGGCATGGGCGCGCGCCAACGGATTGGGCAGCGTCCAATCGATGCCCAAGCCCCAGAGGCGCCGCTCGGATTCGCTGCCGGCAAGCGGTCGGCCCGAGCCCACGGCGGCGGAAAGATGGGGATTGGGCAGGCGGCTTTCCAGGCGCAGGCTGGCGGATTCGATGGCCAGGGCGCGTTCCTGGATGCGCAGGGAGGGATTCGCCCGGAACAGCAGGGCAACCAGCTCTTCCACCGTGTAGGTTTTTTCGGCTGTTTGCGCCCCCAGGCACGTGGCCAGGGCGGCTATCATCAGGAATAAGGTTTTCAATTGGATCATCGTCTCCTCGCTTTGTCGTGTCCGTGGATTTGTTGAAAAGGGGGGAGTATGACGGTGGATCAGCAGCGCCGGGAAAAAAGACGGGAATTTCCTTCATGCCCGGCCGCGGGAGGAGATGGACCTGACGCCGGCGTCGGAAAAATCGGCTCCGGCAGGGCCAGCCAAGCCTCCGGCGCAGGAGACGGGGATCCAGTCGGGCGGAATGCAAGCCGAAAGCCCCGGCTTGCTTCCCAGATTTCAGCCAGCGCGGTATCCGTGCACCGGCGCCAGGAGCCGGCATCGACCCATGAAGGCGTTTCATCGGGAAAGGACCTTTGCAGCGGATCGATCGCGGCCGCGGACTCGTCATGAATCCGGCAGGCGCAGCGATCGAGCAGATCGGCGCTCTCCATCCTTGCGCCATCCCGATCCCGGCAGAACACCAAGGGATGAATCGCGTGCATGGCCAGCAGCCATAGGGCGCTGAGGAGAACCCCGGGCGTGGCGATCCGGCGAGCGGATGGTGAAATCATTCAGGGAAATTATACACGGGTCGAGGGCCTTGTCAACGGAGGCGCGGTCCGCCTTGGCGCGTTGCGCGCGATCCAGACCGCGGCAACGGGATAACCTGCGATCAGGTTGCCTCAGCTGAAAATCTGCCCGAACGGACGATTTGCGCCGGCCGCTTGTTTGGGTTAGAATGCCGGACGCCAGAGAGGGAATTCATGAACTGCCCGCAATGCCAGTGCTATTGTCCGCCGGACAGCCGGGAGTGCCCCTGCGGCTATCGCTTCCCGGTTGCCGACGCACCTTCCCCCTACGCGCGGCGGAAGAAGAATGTCCTCGCCTTCATTTCCGGGGCGGCGGGAACCCGGAGCAAGCTCATGCGCCTGGGATTCCTGGCCTGCCTGCTGATCTGGGTCCTGGCCCTGGTCTTCGACGATCGCCTGCCGCCCGAATCGGCCATCCTTCCCCAGCTTTACCAGGAGCCGCTGCAGACCGCGGGCGGTCTTCCCTCCCCCTTTCAGGTCAAGGTCAAGAAGCTGACCTATGTCGTGAAGCCGCTTTTCCATTATCAGCTTTCCGGGCTGGTGGTCAGCCAGCATCGCAGCGACTCGTTCCTGGACATTTCCCACCGCCGCTGGCGCGATTACCTCAACATCAAGGACCTGTGCGTGGTGTGGGGGAAGAATATCCGCAGCGGCGTCTACCGCAGGATGAAGTTCTGGAACCGCGACTTCACCTGCATGTGCCGCTTCCCGGACGAGGAGACCGCCCGCCTGTTCTCCGCCAGCCACCTGGCGAACAACCATATCCTCAGCGCCGACCGGGCGCTGCGCCGGCGCATCCTCAAGGTCCGCCCCGGCGACCAGGTCCGGTTCAATGGCTACCTGGCGTCCTACAGCCAGCCGGCCAACCAGTTCAGCCGCGGCACGAGCACGGTGCGCGACGACACCGGCGACGGGGCCTGCGAGACCGTGTACGTTACCGATTTTCAGGTGCTGCGCCGGGCCAACCCCGGCTGGCGCGCGGCCCGGCCGCTGGCCATGCTCGGCGGCGCCGTTTTCCTGGTGCTGTTGTTGCTGGCTTGAAGAGGTGATGCCATGACATGGAAGCGAATGATGATCTTGATGGGCGGCATCATGCTGCTGGCCCTGGCCGTCATGTTCTACTTTCTTTCACGCCTGGATGTGGGCGGCGACCCGCGCGAAATCATGGGCGTGCGTTCCGTGTTCCCGGCCGGGGAATACGCGCCGGTGGCCGGAGCCGAGAACGGCTGGCAAGGCTACGCCTTCGCCGGCCGCTTCCGCTTCTTCCGCCGCCCCTCGGCCGCTGCCGCCGCCGACCATCTGGAATTGGCGCGCAGGAACGCGGCCTCCGCCTGGCGGCAGGCCGACCTGGACCTGTTCGCCGGCGGCCTGCTGGCGCTGAGCCGGGCGAACAAGGGCTACCGCGTCCTCTGCGTCTTTCACCGGGACGGAGTGAACTACTGGGTTGACCTGGTTTCCAACAGCTCCCTGGATTTCGGGCTGCAGATCGTCGAGCGCTTTCTCCTTAACCTGGAGATCGGCGGCGAGAAGGCGCCGCCGGCGCTGGCCGGCCAGCTGGCGGCGCTGAGGGGAAGGATCTCGCCTTTCGCCATCCAGACCCTGCCGCAGATGATGGTCCTGATGGCGGCGATCTTCCTGCTGGTCATGGGGATCACCTGGGCCGCCAACCGTCTTGGCGGTTCCTGCCCGCGCCGGGACAATCACTCCGGCGATGAATGCACGCCCTATGCCACCCTGCGCATCAGCGGTTTCGCCAGGCGTCAGCTCAGCGCCTGCTGCCTGTGCCGCGAGGGGGATTTCCTGGTGATCTACCGCTTCCGCCGCCCGTACCTGAAGATCGACCTGCGCAGCGAGCGACAGGAGATCGCCTGGGAGAGGACCTCCTTCCGCTACCGGAACATCCGCGTCATCATGGCCTATGAGGATTTCGCGAAATGGCGGCTCAGGCTGATGGACTGAGGCCGAATAGGGATGGACTATTTGCCCGGCGCGCCGGGCTGCGCCGCGGCCGCCGGCCGAGCGGACCGGTATCAGACGACGGCGCTCTTTTTTTCCAACTTTTCCTTTTTTTTCTTCTTCCTGTCCTTGATGGAAAGCTTGGGCTTGTTCGATTTTTCCTTGCCCTTGTCCTTGTCTTTGGCCATGGTCGCATCTCCTTTCATGGTCGGGTTTGGCCCGATTATATCATAACCGCGCGGAATGGCAAGCAATGGCCTTCCATCGACGCGCCGCTTCGCCGCCGCGGTTTTACCAAATAAACAATAATTGATCGAACCCCTGCCACCGCCGCTTTTTGGGCATCACTGCCCTTGTCAAGGCAAAGATGTTGACAAGTGATGGTTTCGGGGCTACAATAAACGCATAAAATAAATTTGATATGAGAGGCACGCCATGACCGATATCGTCACGATCTTCAAGGCCCTGGCCGACGGGACGCGGCTGCGGGTGCTGAAGCTGCTGGGGCGCGGCGAGCTGTGCGTCTGCGAGATCGCCGCCGCCCTGGCCCTGGAGCAGCCGCGGCTCTCCTTCCACCTGCGCATCCTGAAGCAGGCCGGCATCGTCAGCGACCGGCGCCGGGAGCGCTGGATCCTGTACCGCCTGAACGAGGAAGACATGTTCATCCGCTTTCTGTTGATGGCCATCAGCGAGAAAAGTTCGCCTGGGCAGGCCAGGAAGGACCAGGAGCGGCTTCGCGCCTTCGGGCGCGCGGGCAGGCCCTGCGCTGCGAGCGGAAAAAAATCAAGCCTGCGCCCATGGCGGCAGGATCAGCGCGTAAACGACAAAGGGAGAAAAAATGAAAAAAGATGAAAAGGAATCGGTCAGGAAGGAATATGGGAGGATCGCCAGGGAGAGCGGCTCATGCTGCGGCAGCAGCTGTTCCTGTCCCGACCTGGCCTCGGGATACGATGCCGGCCAGCTGCAAAGCATCCCCGGCGAAGCCGACCTGGGCCTGGGCTGCGGCAATCCCATTGCCCCGGCCGGGCTGAAGCCCGGGGAAACGGTGCTGGACCTTGGCTCGGGGGCCGGCGTCGATTGTTTTCTTGCCGCGCGCCAGGTCGGGGATGAAGGGCATGTCATTGGCGTGGACATGACCCCGGAGATGCTGGATCGCGCCCGGCGCATCGCCGGGGAGAACGCCTGTGCCAATGTCGAGTTCCGTTTGGGCGAGATCGAGAACCTGCCCGTGGCAGACAACACGGCCGATATCGCGATCTCCAACTGCGTGATCAACCTCTCCACCGACAAGGGGCGGGTGTTCCGCGAAATTTTCCGGGTGCTGAAGCCGGGCGGCCGCCTGGTGGTTTCCGACATCGTGCTGCTGCGGGAACTGCCGGAATTCTTGCGCGACAATGAGGCCGCTTATGCTTCCTGCATCTCCGGAGCCGTGCTCAAGGAAGCATACCTGGAGGCGATCCGGGATGCCGGCGGCACCGCTTTGGAGGTCTTGAAGGAAAGCCCGTATGGCAATGAAATCATGAAGGACTGGCTGGAGGCCCTCGACCTGCCCGGCGAAAAACTGCAGGGCCAGGAGCCATTTCTGGCCAGCATCACGGTCCGTGCCTGGAAACCGGCCGGCTGCTCCTGCTGTGGATGATAAATTGAAACTGTTGAATTTTGCGGCGATTCCTGGCGGATCCGAAAAAACGGCGAATCGCAAAGGAGAAAACATGGACGTGGATAACTCGAACGAATGGCACTGGTTCAAGGGGGGGATCCTTGTCTCCCTGCTGTCCGTTGCATCCTATTTCATTTTTGAAGCCATCGCCGGCCGCAATTATCCGTTCGGCATTACCGCCGGATTTGGCTACCTGGCGGGAAAATTCGGCGGCCTTTTCAAGGCGCTGGCGGCCAATCCGGTCATCCAGCGCTTTGCGACGAAGCCCGATGCATTCATTGAGTTCTTTACGATCATCGGGCTGATCGCCGGCGGCTATGCGGCATCCAGGATCAGCGGGACATTCGCCGCGGAAGGAATTCCCGACCTGTGGAAGCGGCATCACGGGCCGAGCTTGTGGAAGAGAGGGCTGTTCGTCCTGGTCGGCAGCATATTGTTGGGCTATGGCGCCGCCCTGGCCTCGGGCTGCACGACGGGAAACATCCTGCAGGGCTGGGCCCACCTCTCCCTGGGCAGCATGGTGGCCGGGATCTCATTCTTTGCGGCGGGGATCCTTGTCGCCAGGATCCTTTATCCGCGGATCGGGGGGAGACAATGATCATCATCAAGATACTGTTCGGCCTGGCGGTCGGCTTCCTTTTCGGCTTCATCCTGACCAGGACCGGCATCACCAAGTATCCCCGCGTCATGGGCATGCTGCTGCTGAAGGATTTCAAGATCATGAAATTCATGCTGACCGCCGTGATCTCCTCCATGATCCTCTTCCACCTGCTGGGGGATCTCGGCTGGCTGCTGGTGGTGCCGAAGAACCTGGATTGGGGCAAGCTGGCCGGCGGGCTGATCTTCGGGGCCGGGATGGGAATTCTCGGCTATTGTCCCGGAACCATGGCCGCCAGGATCGGCGAAGGCAAGAAGGAGTCAATCTTCGCCCTTTTCGGAATGGCGTTCGGCATTTTCATCTACGCGCTCACCATCAAGCCGGTCAAGACCCTGTTTTTGTCGGCTGAAGTGAATGGAGACATTTCCGTCCTGCTGGGCATCAACCATTGGTTCTTGATCATTCCCGCCGCCATTTTGTTCGGCGCCGTAATCTTCTTCCTGAATAAAGGATTCAGCGACAACAACCGGTTGCAATAACGGAGCAGCTATGGATTGGAAAAAAGAGTGGAAGCCGCTGCTGTGGATCGTCGCCGCCTTCCTGGTCCTTTTCTACCTGCCGGTGGGCACGCTGCGCTTCGACCAGGCGATCGCGGAAGCCCTGCACCTGGCCAAATGGTACGCGCGCGAGCATGTGATCCTGTGCCTGATCCCGGCCTTTTTCATTGCCGGGGCCATCGGCGTTTTTATCAAAAAAGAATCGGTCATGAAATACCTGGGGCCCAAGGCCGACAAGGCCCTGGCCTACGGCGTGGCATCGGTTTCCGGGACCATCCTGGCCGTCTGCTCGTGCACGGTGCTGCCGCTGTTTTCCGGCATCTGGCGCATGGGCGCCGGCCTGGGGCCGGCGTCGGCATTCCTTTATTCCGGTCCGGCGATCAACGTGCTGGCCATCATCCTTACGGCTCGGGTGCTGGGCTTGAAGATCGGCGTGGCGCGCGCCGTCGGCGCTGTTGTCTTCAGCATCGTCATCGGCCTGCTGATGCATTTCATCTTCCGCAGGGAGGAGACGGAAAAAGCCAATGCCCAAATGGCCATGCCCGAACCCGAAGCCGGCCGGCCGCTCTGGCAAAACGCCCTCTTCTTCCTCTTCCTGGTCGCCATCCTGGTTTTCGCCAATTGGGGCAAGCCAAGCGGCGTTGGGGGCTTTTTCGCGGCCGTCTATTCGGTCAAATGGCTGATCACCGGGCTGGCCGCCCTGGGGCTGGCCTTGATCCTGGTCTTCTGGTTCCATTTGCCGCGCTGGAAAGTGATCGCGGCCGCCATCCCGCCTTTGGTTTTGGCTCTCCTTTTCCCCGCCCAGCCGCTGTTGTCGTTCGGGGCGGGAGTGATCGGTTTTTCTTTGCTCCTGAGTTTCAACAAGGGTGAAGGTGGAGAGTGGTTTTCCTCGAGCTGGGACTTCGCCAAGCAGATATTCCCCTTGCTCATCGGCGGCGTGCTGGTTGCCGGCGTGCTGCTCGGTCGGCCGGGACAGGAAGGATTGATCCCTTCGGCTTGGGTCAGCGCGGCCGTGGGCGGCAACTCCCTGCCGGCCATTTTTTTTGCCGCCATCTCCGGCGCCTTCATGTATTTCGCCACCCTGACCGAGGTCCCCATCCTGCAGGGTCTGCTTGGCTCGGGCATGGGCCAGGGCCCGGCGCTGGCGCTGCTGCTGGCCGGGCCCGCCCTGTCGCTGCCCAGCATGCTGGTCCTGCGCAAGGTCATGGGCTTGAAGAAGACCGTGGTCTTCATCATCCTGGTGGTCGTCCTGTCCACCCTGGCCGGATTCATTTACGGGATGATCTGATGTGTCGAGAAAGCATATCGAGGAGGAAACATGCTGATCCAAATTTTGGGCACGGGCTGCCCCAAGTGCCGGAAACTGGAAGAGAATGCCCGCCAGGCGGCTGCCGAGTTAAGCCTTGATTTTCACATTGAGAAGGTAATGGATCTGCAGCAGATCATGGCATTCGGCGTCATGATCACCCCGGCGCTGGTCGTCGACGGCGTGGTGACGGTGGCCGGCAAGGTGCCGGGCGTTGAAGACATAAAAAAAATGCTGGCCAAATAATCAAGGAGCAGAAAATGAACAACACCTTCATCCGCGGGTTCATTTTATTTTTTTTGGTAGGAGTCCTTTCTGTAAGTTGCAACGCTGCTGGTTCGAAGGCTGACGAGAAAATCGGCACGGTAGCGGCTGGGGAAGCTTACTTGGTCACCTTCGTCGAGCTGGGCTCGGTGCGCTGCATCCCCTGCAAGATGATGCAGCCGATCATGAAGGACATTGAGAAGGATTACGCCGGCCAGGTCAAGGTGGTTTTCCACGACGTCTGGACTCCGGAGGGCGAGCCCTTTGCCGCCAGCTACAAGATCCGCGTCATTCCCACCCAGGTCTTCCTGGATAAAGAGGGCGAGGAGTATTTCCGCCACGAGGGATTCTTCCCCAAGGAGGAGCTGGTCAGGATCCTCAAGCAGAAAGGGGTGAAATAGTGCTGGAAGCGCTGTTCACCTGGGTGACGCAGCTGCTGTACGGCCACCCGCTGGTCGGGCTTTTTGGCGCATTGATTTGGGGAATATTGAGCATCCTGCTCAGCCCCTGCCATCTGGCCAGCATTCCGCTGATCGTCGGCTTCGTCAGCCAGCAGGAGAAGCTCACCACGCGCAAGGCTTTCCGCATCTCGCTGGCCTTCGCTTTGGGTATCCTGGTCACCATCGGCCTGATCGGTGTTGTCACGTCGCTGCTCGGCCGCATGCTGGGCGATATCGGCCGCTGGAGCAATTATCTGGTGGCCGGCATCTTTGTCCTGGTCGGGCTCTATTTGCTGGGAATCATCAAGTTTGACCTTCCGGGGGCTGCCAATGCCAAGGCCCGCGGCAAGGGCGCCTGGGCGGGATTTCTGCTGGGGCTCGTTTTCGGACTGGCGTTGGGTCCATGCACTTTCGCCTACATGGCGCCGATCCTGGCCATCGTTCTGGCCAAGTCATCGACCAGCCTGATCTACGGCGTGCCACTGCTGCTGGCCTACGGAGTCGGCCACTGCGCGGTGATCGTCTTTGCCGGCACCTTCACGCGGGTGATCGAAAATTACCTGCGCTGGAACGAGAGCTCGAAGGCGCTCGGCTGGATCAAAAAGATCTGCGGCCTGTTGCTGCTCATTGCCGCGGCGTACATGATCTGGAGTTGAAAATGGCGAAAGAAAAAAGTGCCGTATTTGATTTGAAAACGTTGCCGGTCCACCCTTTTGAACAGAGGGAGAAGAATGTCTTTTTCAGCGGCGACGGCTTCAAGACCAGGATCATCGCCCTGCCGGCGGAAGGCGTCATGCCCGATTGCCGGATGCAAACCTCGGTGATGTTTCATGTCGTCAGTGGAGAGGTCGAAGTCGAGGTTGACGGCGGGAAGCACCGATTGGGCGAGGGACATTGCCTGGTTGGCGGTCCCGGTCGCTACTCGATGAAAACAACCGGCGGCGTGCGCCTGCTGGGCGTGCAGATCCAGACGCGGAAATCCGAGCCGCAGCCATGATCGAACTCGCACTGACGACGGTGCTCGCGCTGCTGCTGTCGTTTCTCGCTGATCGCGACAAAACGCTGGCCGGCTTGAAAAAAGGGGCCGGGATGTTCCTGAACATCCTGCCGGCCATGCTGGGCGTCCTGATCCTGGTCAGCGTTTTCCTTTATCTCGTCCCGGCGAGCCTCATGACCGCCTGGCTGGGGAAGGGTACCGGCTGGACCGGCATTGTCAGCGCCGCCGTGCTGGGCTCGATCTCCCTCATCCCGGGATTCATCGCCTTCCCCCTGGGCGCGATCCTGCTGCACAGCGGCGTTTCCTTCCAGGTGATCGCCGTATTCATCACTACATTGATGATGGTCGGATTCCTCACCCTGCCGCTGGAAGCGAAATATTTCGGCTGGCGGGTGAGCCTCCTGCGCAATGCCTTGAGCTTTGCCGGCGCCCTGCTGGTCGGGCTGCTGATGGGGAATTTTTTATGAACAGCCGGGCGATCGGGTTCCTGAAAAAATTCGGCTTCTTTTTGCTGTTCGCTGTTTTTATTGCGGTTTCCCATATCGGGAGTTTTGCAGCCGGAAAAGAGATCGGGAAGAATTTCCGCGTGTTCTTCCTGGAAATGATCCTGATCCTGCCCCTGATGTTCATCCTGATCGGCTTGTTCGACGTCTGGGTCCCGCGCGAAAGGCTCATGCGCCACCTGGGCCCGGGATCGGGAGCATGGGGGATCCTCTGGGTCGTCCTGCTGGCCATGCTGCAGGCAGGGCCGCTCTATGGAGCTTTTCCGGTGGCCGCCCTGCTGTGGCGCAAGGGTTGCAGCGTGCGCAATGTCTTCATTTACCTGGGCGCCTTCACCACCATCAAGATCCCCATGCTGGCGTTCGAAGTCGGCTTCCTGGGCTGGAAGTTCTCGCTGCTGCGCGGACTTTTCAGCTTCCCCGTCTTCATCGCCATCGGCTTCCTGCTGGCGTTTTATCTGAAGAACAGGCAATTCGAGGTCAGGGAACCGGGGTGAAGCGTGCCTGAGGAAACAGAATCGCTGATCGGCAGCGATTTCGATCGCCTGGACAAGATCTATATCGAGCCGACCAACCGCTGCAACCTCGACTGCCGCACCTGCATGCGCCACGGCTGGGAAGAGGAGCTGGGGTTCATGGAATTCCCCTTGTTCGAAATGATCGTGGGTGACCTGGGGGCCTTTCCCGGGCCGCCGGGAGTCTTCTTCGGAGGCTTCGGCGAGCCTCTGGGCCACCCGCGCATCGTTGACATGGTGAAAGCGGCCAAGGCGATCGGCAGCGAGGTGGAGCTGGTCAGCAACGGCATCCTCCTTGATGATGGCATGGCTGAACGCCTGATCACGGCCGGCCTCGATCGCCTCTGGGTCTCGATCGACGGCGCTTCGCCGGAGAGTTACGCTGATGTTCGGCTGGGCGATTACTTACCCGCGATCATCGCCAACCTGGAGCGCCTGAACGCCAGGAGCGCCAAGCCCGAGTTGGGGATCTCTTTCGTGGCCATGAAGCGAAACATCGCCGACCTGCCGGCCGTCCTCGAATTGACCCGGCGGCTGGGCGCGGCCCGGTTTTCGCTCAGCAATGTCGAACCGTACACATGGGACATGGAGAAAGAAATCCTCTATGCCCGGAGTTTGTTCGAGCCCATAGCGGCCGCGGGCTCCCTGTCGCCGCGCCTGGATGCGAACGGCAGCGTCTTGGAGGCCATGGCGCAGGTCGTCCGCTTGTTCCCGGGGGCGGTATCTGAGTTTTCCCCGGAAGCCGGCCGCACCGGGCTCTGCCCCTTCCTGCATCGCCGCAGCGCCAGCGTGCGCTGGGACGGCCGCGTCGGTCCCTGTTTGCCGCTGCTCCATGCCCATACGCTTCGCATCAACGGCCACGCCCGCACCTGGCCCGATTTCACTTTGGGTTCCCTGGTCGAGCGCGGCCTGAGCGCCATCTGGCGGGACCCGGCATACAGCGCGTTCCGGCGCAAACTCGACGAGTTCTCCTTCGCTCCCTGCAGCACCTGCAACAGCTGCGACCTGCCCGATGAAAACGGCGAGGATTGCTTCGGCAACATCCACCCGGCCTGCGGCGGCTGCCTCTGGTCGCAGGGGTTCATTCAATGCCCCTAAAAATCAATAATCGTACTTTTAGTGATAGTGATAGTGATAGTGTTAGCAAGAAACTTGACGAACTAAAAGTGTCAGTGTCAGTGTCAGCAAGAACCTCAATGAACTGCTGGTGTTAGTGAGGCAACTGCAATGAAACGAACCAAGGTCGCCGGCGCTGTCGGCAAATTCAACGTGGAGGTGTGACATGACGGATGGATCGACGAAAAGGCTTTCTTTCCTTGACCGCTATCTGACCGTGTGGATCTTTGCCGCCATGGCCCTGGGGGTGCTGATCGGCTACGTGCTCCCCGGCGCCGTGGAGGCGTTCAATACCCGGTTCAGCGTGGGGACGACCAACATTCCCATCGCCATCGGCCTGATCCTGATGATGTACCCGCCCCTGGCCAAGGTCAAGTACGAGGAGTTGGGCGACGTCTTCAAAAACTGGAAAGTGCTGTTGCTGTCATTGGTCCAAAACTGGCTGATCGGCCCGCTGCTGATGTTTTTCCTGGCCATCACCTTCCTGCGCGACTATCCCGAGTACATGGTGGGGCTGATCATGATCGGCCTGGCGCGCTGCATCGCCATGGTCATCGTCTGGAACGAGCTGGCCAAAGGGAATACCGAGTACGCCGCCGGCCTGGTCGCCTTCAACAGCATCTTCCAGGTGCTCTTCTTCAGCGTCTACGCCTGGTTCTTCATCAGCGTGCTGCCGCCGTTCTTCGGACTCGAAGGGGCGGTGGTCGACATCACCATCGGAGAGATCGCCGAAAGCGTCTTCATCTATCTCGGCATCCCCTTCATCGCCGGGGCGCTGACCCGCTTGATCGGCGTCAAGGCGATGGGGCGCGAGCGCTACCACTCCGTGGTGGTGCCGAAGATCAGCCCTATCACGCTGATCGCGTTGCTCTTCACCATCGTCGTCATGTTCAGCCTCAAGGGCGACCTCATCGTGCAGATCCCGATGGACGTGGTGCGCATCGCCATTCCGCTGCTGATCTATTTCATAGTGATGTTCCTGGTCTCCTTCTACATGGGGAAAAAGGTCGGCGCCGACTACAGCAAGACGACGACGCTCGCCTTTACCGCAGCCAGCAACAACTTCGAGCTGGCCATCGCGGTTGCCATCGCTGTTTTCGGCATCAATTCGGGGGCGGCGTTTGCCGCCGTCATCGGCCCGCTGGTGGAGGTGCCGGTGATGATTGCCCTGGTCAACGTCGCCTTCTGGTTTCAGCGGCGCTATTTCGTCGGCCAGTCGCAACCCTCGGTGACGCGCTGAGAAGAAAGGTGAGTAATGGTTACTTCGGAAGCGAAGCCGGAAAAAACCCCACAGGAAATCCTCCGCAGCGCCATTGAGCTGTGTGCCGACTGCGACACCTGCCGCTTCCTCATGGAAGAGGACTGCGCCTTCTTTCCCGAGCTCTATCGCCTCTGGGACCAGGAAACGGAGACCGGCATCCCAATCTCCGAAGCCGAGCTGCGCCGCCTGGCCGAACTCTGCACCCTCTGCGGTCTTTGCCCCTGCCCGCGGATTCCGATGGATGTCATGGAGGCAAAAAGTCGCTATATCGACAAGGAGGGGCTGCCTGTCACCACCCGCCTGCTGACCGACGTCCCGCGCCTGGCTCGCCTGTGCGGAACCTTTCCCCGCTTGATCAATGCTCTGCAGTCGAGCCGGACTGTCGACCCGCTGTTGCGCAAGGCCGCCGGCCTGCATCCGGAGCGCCAGTTGCCGGCCTTCCCGGAGGAGAGCTTTTTTCAGTGGGCCGAGAAGAAGGGGCTGACCTCCCCTCGGCAGGGCAGCCGCAACGTCGCCTATTTTGCCGGCTGCACGGCCGGCTACCTTTTTCCCCAGATCGGTCGGGCGGTGGTGGAGGTTCTGGAGCGCAACGGCGTGACGGTCCATGTCCCGCCGCAGCAGTGCTGCGGTATGCCGCAGCTCGTCGAAGGCGACCGTCAGGGAGCCCTGAAGCGGGCCGAAGCCAATATGACGACGCTGCTTGCCTCGGTTCAGGCCGGCGACGATCTCGTCAGCTCTTGTCCCACCTGCGGTTTCTTCATGAAGGCTCTCCTCAAGGAGCGGGCCTACTATTCCGAGGCTTACCAGAAATCGGTGAATGCCGGTGCCGATGAGTTGAAGGTGCCGGACCCGAACAAGAGCGGCAATGCGCACCGAGTCCTCAAAAAAATGATGTACGGGAATATCCTGAAGGACGACGGCTATTTTTCTTCCCTCGATCCCATGGCTCGCATCGGCGTCGCCGAACATCTCTTCGACGTCGGAGAATATCTGGCCCGCCTGCATGCCGAGGGGCGGCTCGATACCCGCTTCAGTGCCATTCCCGGCCGCATGGCCTACTTCGCCCCTTGCCATCTACGGGAGCAGAAGATGGGGCGCCCCTACCTGGAGCTTCTGAAACTGATTCCCGGGCTGACCGTTGAGCTCGTGGGCGACACGGAATGTTGCGGCATGGGGGGCAATTTCGGTTTCAAGGCCGATTTCCACGAGCAATCCCTTGCCGTCGGCCGGCCCCTGCTGGAGAAGATCCGAAAACGGGATCCGCAGGCGATTGTTACCGACTGCATGAGCTGCCGGCTGCAATTTGGTCAGTCTTTGCCCTATCCGGTCTTCCACCCTCTGGAAATCCTCGCCCGGGCCTATCAGTCGGGAGATCCGAACTCCGGCCTGTCTTGACCGGGCAAGACCGCCGGAGGGAAAAATTGCCCAAACTTCAAATTTCTAGTTGCAAGTCTTTGGCTATTTGGCTAAATTGCCAAGTAAATACCAAGGAGGCCACCATGCTGGAACAACGCAAAGATCATCTCGAAGCCCGCGCCCGGGTGCTCAAGGCCATGGCCCACCCGAGCCGGCTCTTCATCATCGAAGAGTTGGATAAGGAAGAGCGCTGCGTCTGCGACCTGACCGCTATGATCGGCGCCGACGTCTCCACTGTCTCCAAACACCTTTCCGTGCTCAAGCAGGCCGGCCTCGTCCTCGACGACAAGCGGGGCAACCAGGTTTTCTACCGACTGCGGGTCCCTTGCATCCTCAACTTCTTCGGTTGCGTTGAGTCGGTGCTGGAGTCACGCGCCAGGGAGCACTCGGCCTATCTGAAGGCCGTTGGCAAATGATCTATCCGCAGATTTCGCAGATGGACGCAGATTAAAAGACGGGATTTTGGTTTGGTTCAATCTGCGAAATCTGCGGATAAGAATTCGGATTGCGCGTTCACTTTTTTTTGAGCAAGTCCTTGGCCATTACACCAAAAAGCCATGATTAATCCGAGGATATCGATGTGAACTGGAAACAGGAATGGAAGCCGCTCGCCGCGATACTCGCCGTCTTTGCGGCTTGCTATTGGCTGCCGGTCGACTGGCTGCAGGCGAGCCGGCGGGTGGAAAACGCCCTCTGGGAGTCGCTCCACCTGGTCAAGTGGTACGCCCAGGAACATGTGCTGCTCTGCCTGGTGCCGGCCTTTTTCATTGCTGGAGCGGTAGGGGTTTTTGTCAGCCAGGCGGCGGTGATGAAGTACCTCGGGCCCATGGCCAACAAGACGCTCGCCTACGGGGTCGCCTCGGTCTCCGGGACGATTCTCGCCGTCTGTTCCTGCACCATCCTGCCGCTCTTCGCCGGCATCTACCGCATGGGCGCGGGACTGGGGCCGGCAAGCGCCTTTCTCTACTCGGGCCCGGCCATCAACATCCTGGCCATCGTCCTGACCGCCTCAGTCCTCGGCCCGGAGATGGGGATCGCCCGGGCGGTGGGGGCGATCAGTTTTGCGATTATCATCGGCCTTCTCATGCACCTGATCTATCGCAAAGAAGAATTGTCGAAGGTCGATGCGGCCGTTGCCATGACCGAGCCGGAAGTCTCCCGGCCGCTTTGGCAGAATGGCCTCTACTTCGCCAGCATGGTCGGCATTCTGGTTTTCGCCAACTGGGGCAAACCCGCCGAGCCGGTCGGCCTCTGGCAGGCGATCTTCGCCGCCAAGTGGATCATCACAGCACTGTTCGCCCTGTCCCTGGCCTGGATCCTGGTCGCCTGGTTCAAGGTCGGCAAGTGGAAGATGTTGATCGCCGCGGCACCGGCAGCAGTGCTAGCTCTCGCCTTGCCGGAGCATCCCGCGTTACCTTTTGTCGCCGGCACGATCGGACTGTCGACCCTGACCGCTACCAGCCAGGACAATGACGGCGAGCTGCGCGAGTGGTTCAAGACAAGCTGGGATTTCGCGAAGAAAATTCTGCCTCTGCTCTTCTGGGGGGTTTTGGTGGCCGGCGCCCTGCTCGGCCGCCCCGATCACGAGGGGCTGATCCCCTCCGGCTGGATTGCCGGCCTGGTCGGCGGCAACTCCCTCTGGGCCAACCTCTTTGCCTCGGTCGTGGGCGCCTTCATGTATTTTGCCACCCTGACCGAAGTGCCGATCCTGCAGGGGCTGATCGGCGCCGGCATGGGCAAGGGGCCGGCGCTGGCGCTGCTGCTGTCGGGGCCGGCGTTGTCGCTGCCGAATATGCTGGTCATCCGCAGCGTCATGGGGACGAAAAAGACGGTGGTGTTCGTTTCGCTGGTGATCGTCATGTCGACGATATCCGGCCTGATATTCGGCGCGCTGTTTTAACCTGTAGGGGCGAGGCGCTGCCTCGCCCTGGGCGACCCAGAGGGTCGCCCCTACAAAACGACAAAAGGAGAGCAAACAATGAAAAAAATCCAGATTCTCGGCGCCGGCTGTGCCAAATGCAACGAACTGACCGCCAACGCCAAAGCAGCCGCACAGCAGGTGGGCGAAGAGGTGGAATTTGAAAAGGTGACCAACATCAACGAGATTATGAAGTTCGGTGTGATGACCACCCCGGGGCTGGTCATCGATGGCAAGGTGGTTTCACAGGGCAAGTTGCTCAACCCGGAGCAGATCGCAAAATTTCTCCGCTCCTGAACGCTGACTGGCAACCCGAACCGACCCATGAGGTGAGATGATGTTTCTGCGCAAACTTTTTGTTCCCGCTTTTATCGCCATGGTTTTCCTGACCCTGGCCGCCTGCGGCAATGCCGATTCCGCCGGTTCGAAGCCCGCTTCCGCCCCTGGTCCCGTCGCCTCTTCTGGCCTTCCTCGTCTGGTCGACCTGAGGGCCGATCAGTGCATCCCCTGCAAAATGATGGCGCCGATTCTCGACGAACTGAAGAAGGAGTATGCCGGGAAGATGGAGGTCGTCTTCATCGACGTCTGGAAAAAGCGGGAGGAGGCTGGGCGTTACGGCATCCAACTGATCCCGACGCAGATCTTTTACGGCGCCGACGGCAAGGAACTCCACCGCCACCAGGGGCTTATCGGCAAAGAGGAGATTCTGGCGACCTGGAAGAAGCTGGGGTACGAGTTTTAGGGTTGATGGGACGAGTGGGACCCGTAGGACCGATGGGACATATGCCCCCCTGCTGCATAAAGGTAGTTTTTCATGGAATCGCTCTTCATCGCCTTGACCCAGGCGGTCACCGGTACGCCGTTGATCGCTCTTTCCGCCGCCCTTGCCTGGGGGGTGCTGAGCGTGGTCCTCTCCCCCTGCCATCTGGCGAGCATTCCGCTCATCGTCGGTTTCATCGACGGTCAGGGACAGATGACGACCCGGCGCGCCTTCGTCATCTCCAATCTCTTCGCCGTCGGCATCCTTATCACCATCGCCCTGATCGGCGTCGCGACCGCAGCGGCCGGGCGGATGATGGGCGACCTCGGCGCCTGGGCCAACTGGTTCGTCGCCGGCATTTTCCTGCTGGTGGGGCTGCATCTGCTCGATGTCATCCCCATGCCCTGGTCAGGACCGGGCCGCGTCGGCATCGCCCGCAAGGGGATGCTCGCCGCCTTTCTCCTCGGCCTGATCTTCGGCGTCGCTCTCGGGCCCTGCACCTTCGCCTACATGGCGCCGATGCTCGGCGTCGCCTTCAGTCTGGCCGCCGACAACATGCTCTACGGCGCCTCGCTACTCCTCGCCTACGGCCTTGGCCACTGTGCCGTGATCGTCCTCGCCGGGACCTTCACCGAGGTGATCCAGCATTATCTCGACTGGAACGAGAGGTCCAGGGGGGCGGTGGTCTTGAAAAAGGTCTGCGGTATGCTGATTATTGCCGGCGGCGCCTGGATGCTTTACAGCGCCCCGTGATCACGTTGACAAGCGGGGAGGTTCGCATCCGTCAGGTGAGGTCGGGCAGGATCGGCGACCTGGTGAGGGAACTGGAGAGCCAGAGCGCAAACCCGTAACCAAAAGCGCAGAGGTGCCATTATGGCCGGGAAGAGTGGATTGCATGCCTTTTCCCGAATGCTTTCCCTCACTCCACCAGCTCTTCCAGTAATGAACGATTTACGATCTCTATCTTCTGGCCGTCAAAGCGAACCAAACCCTCGTTTTCAAGCTCCTTTGAAGAACGGTAGAATGTCTCATGGGTCATTCCGAGAAGGGTTGCGATGGATTTTCTATGCGCGGGGAGAGCGACGGATGCACTTTTCTGCATTTCAGCAAGCAAGAGAATGTAGCTCACGATCCGCGACCTGGGGGTTTTTAGAGAAAGCTCTTCGATCTGCCGATGAAGGTGAATGACCTTAAGGGAAAGAATGTGGAACCATGCGACGGCAAACTGGGGGTCCTTCTGTATCAGCTCCAGGAAAGCGTCCTTTCGAACGAGACAAACAGTACAGTCCCTTATCGCTTCCGCGTAGCAGTGGTAAATATCCGAAAAAAGGCTCGCTTCAGCGATGGTGCGGCCCGCGCCGGCAATCTCAAGGGAGATCTCCTTCCCTTTGGGAGAGACCCTGTAGAGACGAACCGCCCCCGCCAGGACCGCAAAAAAGCCTCGAGCAGCGTCCCCCGGGGAAAAAAGGAGCACTCCCTTTTTGACTGAAATCTCATTCGAGATGGCTTCCAGGCGGGCAAGGTGTTCCTGGGGCAGATCGGAAAACAGGGGAAATTCTTCCAGCATGAAGCGATCCTTTTCGCATCCCGGAGGCGGGATGGCCAAAAATTTCAAAGCGTATGATCCTGATCATACACGGCCTTGGCATTTCAGTCTATCGTGAGGTCACGAGATCAGGAAGGGGGGAATTTGCGATGGAAGAGGAACTCACATCGGATGGTTGCGCAGAAACTCTTCCTTCAGGACGGAGGCTATTCGTCTCCTTCCTCAGGCTCGGCCTGACGGCCTTCGGCGGCCCTGCCATGATCGCCCATATCAGGGAAATGGCTGTGGATCGCCACAGGTGGCTCGATGGGCGGACGTTCAAAGACGGCGTGGCCCTGTGTCAATCCATCCCCGGCGCAACTGGATATTCGATAAACTCC
>DCVB01000107.1 GCA_002327965.1 Candidatus Aminicenantes bacterium UBA2199
GGGAGGGTTTAAAACCCTCCCCTACTTAAATCCAAAACTTGACGGTACCTTGCCGATAAGGTATAAGGGCGCCATGGCGCGCGAGTTGCTTTTCCAAACCGAAAGCGGGGCATCGGGAGACATGATCCTGGCCGCGCTTATCGACCTGCTCGACGCCGGCGCTGAATTCAAGTCCACGTTTGAGGCCATCGGCCTGGATGTCACCATCTCGGTCGCGGACACGGAAAAAAACCACCTGCGCTGCAAGCAGGTCACGATCGAGGCGCCGCCGGCCGCCCACGCCGTCACCTGGACCGACATCGAGGCATTCATCGCCGCCGTCCCCCTTTCGGCAAAAGTCCGCCACGACGCCGGCCTCATCTTCAGGACCATTTTCGAGGCCGAAGCCGCCGTCCACGGGCAGGAACTGAAGAACGTCCACCTGCACGAGGTCGGAGCCGACGATTCGCTGGTCGACATCCTGGGATTCTGCTGGCTGTGGGAGAAACTGGAGCGCTGCCCGATCGTCTTCACCACGCTGGTCACCGGCTTCGGCAGCGTGCGCACCCGCCACGGCCTGCTGCCGGTGCCGCCGCCGGCGGTGCTGCATATGATCCAGGGACTTGCCTGTCGCGCCGGCGACATCGAGGACGAGCGCCTGACTCCGACCGCGGCGGCGATCCTGACCACATTCGGGCGCCAGGCCGCCTCTTGGGGCTGCTCCCGCCCGCTGCGTACCGGCTACGGCTGCGGCCACAAGTCGTTCGTTGCTACGCCCAATTTGCTGCGCGCCATTCTGGAGGACAGGGAGGATGCGCGGTCCGGCGACGGAGTCTGGGAACTGGAGAGTTTTCTCGACGACATCAGCCCCGAGCTGCTCGCTCATGCCTGCGAGCGCATCGTCGACGCCGGAGCCCTGGACGTGTTTGTCGCCCCGGGGCTGATGAAGAAGGGGCGGCCCGGATTCCAGTTGACCGTGCTGTGCCCCGACGGGTCTCAGGACAGGGTCATAGCCGCCATCTTCGCCGAGAGCACGGCCATCGGCCTGCGCCGGCGCTTCTGCGAACGCGTCGTCCTGAAGCGCGAGACGCTCCCGCTGCGCGTGGCCGGGCGCGAGGTGCGGTTGAAAACCTCCTGGCAACAAGGCCGTGCCGTGAACATCAAGCCCGAGTTCGACGATGTCTGCCTCCTGGCCGCCGAGTTGGGCATTCCCGCCAAGGAAGCCATGCGCATGGTATGGGGGGTTATCCATGAAGAAAACGGACCTGGAAAAGATTAAGCGCGGCGTCGCCCTGATCCTTGAGGGCATCGGCGAGGACCCCGCATCGGAACGTCTGCTGGAAACGCCGCGCCGGGCGGCGGCCATGTTTGCCGAGGTCCTGTCGGGTACTGGACAGGAGCCGGACGATTTCCTCAAGTGCCTGACCGAGGAAAAGCACGACGAGATGGTCATCCTCAAGGACATCCCCATCTATTCCATGTGCGAGCACCATCTGCTCCCTTTCTCGGGCAAGGCCAGCATCGCCTACATTCCCAAGAAAGGCCGCATCATCGGCCTGAACAACCTGGGCTACCTGGTCGATTATCTGGCCCGGCGCCTGCAGCTGCAGGAGCGCCTGACCAAGCAGATCGCCGACTACCTGGTGCAGGCCCTCGATCCCATGGGGGTGATGGTGGTGATCAAGGCCGAGCATCTGTGCATGACCATGCGCGGAGTGAAGAAGCCGGGAGCGCTGACCATCACCTCGGCGGTGCGCGGCGTGTTCCGCGACAGCCTCGGCCCGCGTCAGGAGGCCATGTCGCTGTTGATGAACCCGGAGAGCCGCTGAGCGGCAGGCAAACCAAGGAGGAGCCATCATGACCGAAGTCAAAGGCGTGGTGATCGCATCGACACCCAAGATGATCCTGGACAAATTCGGCCAGTATGGGCTGAAGAAGTGGCTGGAGCTGATCTCCCCCGCCGCCCGCAGGGTCTATTCGTCCGATGTCAACCCGGAAGCCTGGTTCCCGCTGAAGGAATTGCTGATCGAGCCCATGGCCAACATCGCCCAGCTCTTTTACGATTGGGACCTGAGGAAGGCCGCCTGGGACTTCGGCCGCATGAGCGCCGACAACCGCTTCCATGGCCTGCTCAAGCTGCTGGTCAAGATCCCCAAGACCAACACGCTGGTGGAAAAAGCCGGCGAGTACCTGGGCTCCTATTACCGCCCCTGCACCATTACCGTGCCGATCAGCGACACGAACTACTGCCTGGTCCGCATCAGCCACTTTCCGGAGATGGACAAAACCACCGAGTTCCGCATCTGCGGCTGGATAGAACGCGCCCTGGAGATTTCCGGCGGCAGGAACGTGAAAGTGGAGATCCTCAAGTCGCTGACGAACTTTCAGCCCGTCTCGGAATACGAGCTGCGCTGGAACTAGGGCTTGCAGCACTCGGTTTACGGTTGACGGTGCACGGTGTACGGCAAGAAAAGAAAGCAATAATAAGAAGTAAATACCAAATCCCAAATTCCAAATAACAAACAAATCCCAAATTCCAATGACCAAATCCCCTTGCGGGGACTTTGACCCAAATGAAGAAAATGCCATTTCAAGGGGCTTTCGTTTGGGAAATTGGAATTTGGAGTTTGGAATTTATTTGGAATTTGGTGCTTGATATTTGGAATTTAATTCATACGATTGCCTCTTCTCTTCCCGTCAACCGTTTACCGTATACCAAGTCCGCTGCGATGCCTAGAAGCAGCGCAGGGCAAACGGCATGGCCATGGCCGGGAAGAAGTTCCGATAGGGCCGAAGCCGCGCCCTGACGTCAAGGGGGTTTTGCGCCCTGACGTCGGCCATTTCGAAGATCATCTCGAACAGCGATTTCTTCTGCGGGTAGATGCGCACGCCGAATCTCTCGCTCTCCGGGATGCGGGCCAGCTTTCTGGCCTCCGTCAACGCGTCGCTCAGTCCCCCCAGGCCGTCGACCAGGCGCAGCTTCAGCGCCGAGCGCCCGCTCCAAACGCGGCCGCGCGCGATGCGGTCGACGTCCTTGACCTCCATCTTGCGATTGCGCGCCACCTTGCTCAGGAAATCATTGTAGATGCGCTGCATGTCGCCGAGGACCTTCTCTTTTTCCCGCTCGCTGAAAGGCCGGTAATCGGAATACATTCCTGCGAATTCCGAGGTGGTGAGGATCTCCTTGCTGACGCCGATCTTGTCGTAAAGGCCCTTGAGCACGAACTTGCCGGAGATGACGCCGATCGAGGCGGTGATGGTCTCGGGGTGGGCGATGATCTTGTGGGCCGAGAGCGATATCCAATAGCCCCCGGAGGCGGCCAGGTCGGACATGGAGATGACCAGGGGTTTTTTTCTGGCCAACAGGTCGGCCTCGCGCAGGATGACGTCGGAAGCGACGGCCGAGCCGCCGGGACTGTCGACCCGCAGCACCACCGCCTTGACCGAGGAATTGTTCCGCGCCTGGCGCAGCTGCTCGGCCAGGGTGTCGGCCCCCAGAACATTGCCGCCGAACAGCGAGTCACCGCCGCTGCGCCCCATGTTGATCTCGCCGGAAGCGAAGATGACGGCGATCTTCTTGGCGCCGCTGAACGGCAGCGGCGAACGGGTCTTGGCGTAGGTGCGGAATTTCACCTCGGGTAAGGTGGCGGGCATCCACTGGAACAGGTCGTCCTCGTAGCCCAGGGAATCGACCAGCTTGGCCTGGACATATTCCTCCAGCGGCAGCGGCGAGCGGTCGAGAAGCTCCCGGACCTTCGCCGCGTCGAGCTTGCGGTTGGCGGCGATGCCCTCGATCACCGCCTGATAGAGGTCATCGATGAGCGCCTGCATGGACTCGCGGTGGGCCGGGGTCAGGCGCTCCTCGGTGAAGGTGTTGCTGGCGGTCTTATAGTCACCGATATGAAAGACGTCGGCCTGCACCCCCAGCTTGGAAAGCGTGTTCTTCAGGAAAAGGGCCTCGGCGCCGATACCGCTGATCGCCAGGGAACCGCCCTTGAACATGACGACCTTGTCGGCGAAGGAGGCGAGGTAGTATTCCTTCAGTCCGCCATCGACGATGAATGCCGCCACCGGCTTTTTGCTGGCGGCGAATCTCTCGATCAGGCATCCGATCTCCTTGATCTTGGCGAAGCCGGCATCCATGGACTGGATGCGCAGCATGACGCCACGAATGCGCTCATCGCGCGCGGCCCGTTCCAGTTGCAGCCAGAGGTCGTGGATGGAAAGCGTGGAAGCGCTCATGGCCGGAAAGCGCATCGGCGCGGTTTCGCTGATGGTGCCCCCCAGGTCGATCTTCAGGTAGGCCTTCTGGGGAACATAGGGCTCCTGGGTGAACTGCAGGTAGATGAACCCGCCGGCGATGAAAAGGCCCAGGATGATGACAATGATCACCAGCAGGGCGATCAAGGCGCCTCGTTTCATATTGGATCTCCTTCTTTCTGAATTAAGTGGAAAGGGTATTATACTGTTTTTTCCCTTAAAAAGTTCATTTATCTTGAACCGGCGTATCCGTGCCATTGACCGGGCCAGCCGTGCGTTCCGCACAGTTCATCCATTGTGCATGGAATGATCCCTTCAGATCGGCCGTCACTTCACCGCTGCGGACACAGGACGGACACGGATTATTTCGCTGGGGAACGTCCATTGAGGTAAAGGGCCAGCAGCACGGCGCTGCCGCCGGCGGCCAGGCGCAGGAGATCGGCCTGTTCCCGGAAAAATACCAGCGAGACGGCAACGGCAAGGGGTACCTTGAGATTGTTCATGACCGCCAGCGTCCCAGCGTTAACGCGGGAAGACCCGATATTCCAAAGAAAAAAGCCCACCCCCGAGGCCAGCAGCCCGAGGTAGAGCAGGACCAGCATCGGACCGGCACCCAGTCGCAGGTCGATCGCGCCCGGGTTCATGAACATGGCCAGCGCCGCCGCCGCGGCGCCGCCCAGGTACAGCCAGGCAAAGACGTCGCGGTCGCGCCATTCCCGGCCGACGGCAGATAACCGGCGGTACCAGACCTGGCCGGCGGCGAAGCAGGCGTTGGATGCCTGAACCAGCAAAAATCCCGCCGCCAGGGCGCCGCTCCCCCAGCCCGAGTAGACGATCACAACGGTGCCGGCCACGGCCAGCAGCGCCGTCCAAAGGTGCAGCGGCCGGAAGCGCCGTTCCAGGACGTCGTCGAAGAGGGCCACGTACAATGGGGTGAAAACGGTGAACAGCGCCACCTGGTGGGCGGCCAGGAAACGGAATGAATGGATATAGAAAACGTACATCAGCCCGAACTCGACCATGCCGATGCCGAACAATCGCCGGGCCAGCGGCGCCGGAGAAAGGCGCGGACGCCACAGCGGCAGGAACAAGAGCAGGGCCAGGGCCAAGCGGACAAAAGCGACGAGTGCAGCATCGACGCCGGACAGGTATCTTTTCACCAAACCGAATGAGAACGCCCAGATGAACGAGGTGATCAGCAACAGCTCCATGGCCAGACTATAGCATAAAATGAATTTCGCGACGCGTCACGCGGAACGATTCCGGTCTATTGCAAATTCTTGCCGGATGTTTTATAAACAGGTTTGGCCTTTAACGATTCGATGCATCGACAAGGAGGATGCCGTGATCAATTACGAACCGCTTTATTCGAATAGCGCCAGAGGAATGAAACGTTCCGAGATCCGCGAGCTGCTGAAGCTCACCACCCGGCCGGGGATCATCTCCTTCGCCGGCGGCCTGCCCGCCCCCGATTTGTTCCCGGTCGAGGAGATCAAGGAAATGTCGCGCATCATCCTGGAGCGCGAGGGCAGGACCGCCCTGCAGTACGGCCCCACCGAGGGCGACACCCGCCTGCGCGAGGAGCTGGCCAAGATGATGCAGAAGGACGGGATCAACATCACCAGCAATCACCTGCTGATCGTCACCTCGTCGCAGCAGGGGCTGGACCTGACGGGCAAGGTCTTCATCGACCCGGGCGACGTGATCCTGACCAGCCGTCCCACCTATGTCGGCGCCATCCAGGCTTTCCACGCCTACGGGGCCAGGATGATCGGCGTCGAGCAGGACGAGGAAGGGACGCGGACGGATCAGATGGAAGCGGAGATCGAGAAACTGGCCGCCAAGGGCGTCAAGCCGAAGTTCATCTACGAGATCCCCGATTTCCAGAACCCCTCGGGCATCACCATGAGCCTGAAGCGCCGCCAGGAGATGCTGCGCATCGCGGAGAAATACGACCTGATCGTCATCGAGGACTCCCCTTACCGCCAGCTGCGCTTCGAGGGCAAGACCGAGCCGTCGCTGCTGGGCATGAACGCGGAAAGGGTCCTCGGCCTCTACACGTTCAGCAAGATCCTGCTGCCCGGTTTCCGCCTGGGCTGGATGGCCGGCCCCAGCGAACTGATCCAGAAGGCGGTGACCGCCAAGCAGTCGGTCGACCTGTGCTCGCCCCCCTTCAACCAGGCCATTCTCTTCGAGTACCTGAACCGCGGGCTGCTGGAAAAGCAGATCAAGGTCATCATCAAGGCTTATCGGGACAAGCGCGACTTCATGCTGGCCATGCTTGAAAAATACATGCCCAAACTCCCCGGCCTGAAGTGGACCCAGCCCCAGGGCGGCCTGTTCCTATGGGTCACCCTGCCGGAAAGCATCGATACTGCCGAGATGTTCCACAGCGCCATCGAAAAGCAGGTGGCCTACGTGGTCGGCACGGCGTTCTACCCCGACGGCGGCGGCCGCAACTCGTTCCGCATGAACTTCTCCTATTCCAGCATGGCCGAGATCGAGGAGGGCGTCAAGCGCCTGAGCGAGGTTATCTCATCCTGGAAAGGTGGCCGCGAGGCGTCGATTATAACGCCCTGAAAAAAAGAATAGTAAAGGATACAGGGTACAGAGATAAAAGACCTTGATTTATTCGATATCAGGCAAAGCGAGAGTTCGGGTATTTCTTCAACTTCGAACCTCGAACTTCGAACGTCGAACCTCTGGGAACAGGTCCCTGAAGGTAATCTCTAATCGCCGACCGTGAACGGCAGCCAGATGACGGGCGAACCGCCGTTCGCGAACCAGTCGGCGCCTTCGCTGACCATGTCCAGTTTCAGCCGGTATTCCCCCGCCTGCTCAATGCCCGGCAACTCGATGGTCAGCCGGGCACTCTCGCCCCCGGCCAGCGGACGCGGCAGTGGGGCCCGGGCGTAATTCAAGTCCAGAAGCCTGTCGGACTTGTCGTGAAGCTGGGCGCCCAGCCGTACCCAGCGCCTTCCGGAGAACGTCTGGGTCATCCAGGGAGCTCCGCCGCGGTTTTTAACAGCCACCTCCAGCTTCGCTTTTTCCTTTCGCCGGACCACCACGCTTTTCCGCCCTGGCCGGATGCGCGCGATGAAGCGCTTGCCGCGCAGGGCCGAGCCGATCTGGCTCGAATCCCAGATCTCGTGGTAGATCCGCCTCCAGGCCGGGCGGCCGACCTGGAATTTTGCTGAAGCCGCCGTGGGCGGGTGGTCGGTGACCTCCCAGGTCAGGCGATCGACACCGATCTGCCGGGCCAGGCGCTTGGCGCGGGCCATCTGCCAGGACGAATCGTTCCAGCGGAACAGGATGTAGCGCCAGTTGATGAACGGAAGTTCCCTGCCGAGGCGCCGCTTTTCCTCCACCAGGTCCGCCATGGATCTCAGCGCTTTGGCCAGGTCTCCGCCGCGGCGATAGCGTTCATAGGTGCGCTGGTCGGCACCGTCGACCGAGAACGTGACCTCGTCGATCCCGGAGCGCGCCAGCCGCGCGATCTTCTCCTCATTGAACAACAGCCCGTTGGTGCTGGTGTAAAGGTAGATATTGGGATAGCGGCTTTTCACGTGCTCGATCATGTCCAGGGACTGGGGATGGGCGAACGGTTCGCCGTAGTTGAAAAAATCGAGGCGGACCATGCGCGGGCCGACCTCTCGCAGCATGGACTTGAATTCATCCAAGGGAAAAAATTTCCTTTCGCGGCTGGCGGCCAGACCGGCGCTCGAGCCGCAGACGGCCTGGAAGCAGTCGAGGTTGCAAACGACCGTGGGCTCGAAAAATATGCGCGGCAGGACTTCCAGGTCCGTCGGCCGCTGCGGGGCGGGCTCGTTGTCGCCGAGGGCCCGCTTCAGGCCGCAGGGCTCGCAAAACCCGGAAAACCCGGCGTTGAGCTCGCGGCGGATGCGCTGCACTTTTTCGCTTCGCCAAATGGCATCCAGGCCGTCAGCGCCCAGATGGCCCAGAGGCCTTTCTCCCTTGGGATCCGCGCAGCCGCAGACCACTTTGCCGTCGCAGAGCACCACCAGGATGTTATGGATCCAATCGCAGGTGAAACGGCCCACTCAACCGATCTTGTTCTTGACTTCGGACATGATCTGCTTGGAGATGGCCTTCAGCGTATCCACCACCCCGTCGCCTCGGTAGGCGACCGCTTCCAGGACCGGTTCTTCCTTCTTCCTCAGGGAGCTGATCAGCTCGTTGGCCGGGGTGACATTGGGCAGGTCGCGCTTGTTCAGCTGCAGGACATAGGGGATGGAGGCGAAATCGATCTTGTAGTCGCGCAGGTTCTCCAGCATGTCCTGGATACTCTCGAGGTTGGCCTCGAAACGCTCGTTCTGGGAGTCGGCCACGAAGACCAGGCCGTCCACGCCTTTCAGGATGAGCTTGCGCGAGGCGCTGTAGTAAATCTGCCCGGGGACGGTGTACAGGTGGAAACGCACCTTGTAATCCTTGATGGTGCCCAGATCGAGAGGGAAAAAATCGAAGAACAGCGTGCGCTCGGTCTCGGTGGCCAGGCTGACCAGCTTGCCCTTGTTGTCCTTCTTGATCTTCTCGTAAATATACTTGATGTTGGTCGTCTTGCCGCTGAGGCCGGGGCCATAGTAAACGATCTTGAAATTGATCTCGCGCGTGGAATAGTTCAGGAATGACAAGTTCAGTCTCCAAAGATGCGGTCGATGTCCTCGTCGGACACGCCCTCGAACGGGGAGCCGACCGGGGCTTTATCGCTGGCTTTCAGCTTCTTGTTGATGGTCTGGAACACCTTGATCAGTTCCTCCAGGGCGGCGCGCACCCGGAAGCGCACCAGGCCGAGGTTGGATGAGTTGTCGAAGATGACCACCAGCATGGTGCGGTCGTTGATCAGCGAGATGTGCAGGCATTCCTTGGAGGACTCGTTGAGCACGGCGGTGAAGTTCTCGATCTTCAGCATCTGGGCGATGCTGTTGATGGCCGCCACGCTGCCGGCGATCAGGGAGGATATGGAATTGAGATTGACGTCGTCCATCTCACCGGAAGAGGCGATGCAGTGTCCCTCCGAGTCGGTGATGAATACGGCCTTGGAATTGGTGTTGCCTTTCAGCTTGCGGAGGATTTCCTTGATCAGGACATACTCTTCATTGTAAATGATGAAATTTTCTTGCATATTTTCTTCTTCCCCGCAAATTATAGCATTGCCGGAAATAAATCGCCAACCTCTCCCTTCACCCGCACCTCCTACTTCACTTCCAGTCGGCCTTCAATCGCCTTGGCGATCGTCACTTCGTCGGCGTAGTCCAGGTCGGCCCCGACCGGCAGGCCGAGGGCGATCCGTGAAACAGTGATTTTATACTGCCGCAGGATTTCTGTCAAATAATGGGCGGTGGCGCTGCCCTCGGTGGTCGGGCTGGTGGCCAGGATGATCTCGCGAAAATGGCCGTCGCGGATGCGCTGCAGCAGGCCGGCGATGCGCAGTTCATCGGGGCCGATGCCGCGGATCGGCGAGAGGTTGCCCATCAGCACATGGTAATGACCATGGTAGAGACCGGTCTTCTCGATGGAATGGATGTTGAACGGCTCCTCGACCACGCAAATCGTCTCGGGGTCGCGCTCGGGATCGGAACAGATCTCGCAGGGGTCGGAAACGGTGATGTTGTTGCAGCGTGAACAGTAAAAGGTCTTCTCGCGGGCCTGGACGATGGCATCGGCCAGGGCCAGGGCGTTCTTCCTTTCTCCGCGCAGCAGGAAAAAAGCGATGCGCTGGGCCGTCTTGCGGCCGATGCCGGGGATCTTCTTCAATTCCTCGATCAGCCGGGCCAGCGGCGGCGTGTATTCAGCCATGGGAACCCGCGGGCGTCACATCGCCCCGAAGGGAAATCCGCCCGGCAGGCCGCCGGCGATCCCGCCCATGCTGTCCTTCAGCTTCTCCTCGACCTTGGCCCGGGCGTCGTTGATCGCGGCCAGGACCAGGTCCTGCAGCATCTCGACGTCGGAGGGATCGACCGCTTCCGGTGCGATGCGCAGTGACTTCACCTGCTTGTGCCCGTCCATGCTGACCGTCACCATGCCGCCGCCGGACTGGCCATCGACCAGCAGGGCGTCCATCTCCTCCTCCATGCGCTTGGCCATGTTCTGGGCCATGCCCATCATCTGGCTCATGTTCGGCAATTTAGCCATCCTTTCCTCCCTTGACGCTCTCGACGGCGATGACGCTGCCCTTGATGCGGTCCTTGAGGCTTTTGATCTTCTTGTCGTTCTTCAGCTCCTGGACGATCCGCTCGCCGTCGCCTTTGGCCGCCCCCTCCTTCAGGACGATCTCCAGCCCGGTCTCGCGCCCCGCCAGGGCCTGGGTCAGTTCGAGCAGATAGGGCCGGTTCTCCTTCATCATTTTCCAGGCATTCTCCAAATGGGCGGCCACCTCGATGATCAGCGTGTTGCCGCGCAGGACCAGGCGCTGGGAGCCCAGGACCGAGGCCAGGCGAGGCTTTTCCTTCTCGACCCGCCCCTTGAGCTCATTGAGCCACTCATCCCCCTCGCCCCGGGGTGCCGCTTTGGCGACGTCGGGTTCGGGAACGGCCGGGCGTTCCGGCGCGGCGGCGACGGCGCGCGGCGCCGCCTCGGGCCGGGCGTCGCGCAGGCGCTTCAGGTAGTCCTCGATGCTGACCAGGGCCGAAAAATAACTCAGCTTGAGGAACATGTATTCCAGGATGATCGAGGGGTGCTCGGTGTTGCGGATGGTCTGCTCCAGCTCCTTGACGGCGTTGAAAAAGCGCAGCAGCTCGACCTCGCTGACATCCTTGACCATCTCGCGGATCACCGGCACATTCTCGGGATTGAGGTTGTGCAGGCGCTCGGACTCGGGGATCGACTTGATGACGATCACGTCACGGATGAAACGCAGGTACTCGGTGTAGAAGAACCTCAGGTCGGTGCCGCGCTCGATCAGCTGGTTGACCTGCTCGATGATCCCCTTGCGGTCCTGGCTGAACACGCATCGTGTCAGGGTGATGAACGTCTCCTCGGCGATGATGCCCAGGATGGCCACCACGTCGTCGTCCTTGACATCGCCGCTGGAGATGGCGATGGCCTGGTCGAGGATCTTCTTGGCGTCGCGCAGGCTGCCCTCGGCCGAGCGCGAGATCAGGTACAGCGCGTAGTCAGAGACACGGATGTTCTCCTTCCGGCAAATGTCCTTCAGGACCCCCTTGATGACTTCGAAGGGGATGCGCTTGAACTCGAAATGCTGGCAGCGTGAGACGATGGTGGCCGGGATCTTGTGGAAGTCGGTGGTGGCCATGATGAAGATCGTATGCTCCGGGGGCTCCTCCACGGTCTTGAGCAGGGCGTTCCAGGCCGCGTTGGACAGCATGTGCACCTCGTCGATGACCACGATGCGGAAGCGGTTCTTCAGCGGCTTGTACTTGACCGTCTCGCGCAGGCTGCGCACCTCGTTGACCCCGTTGTTGGAGGCGCCGTCGATCTCCATGTAATCGGCCGAATTGTCGTCGGTGATCTCCCGGCAGGTCGGGCACTCGTTGCAGGGCTCGATGGCCGGCCCTTTTTCGCAATTCAGGGCCTTGGCCAGGATGCGGGCCGAGGAGGTCTTGCCCACGCCCTTCATGCCGGAAAAAATCAGCGCCGGATAGACCTTGTTCATGGCGATGGCGTTCTGCAGGGTCTTGCAGATGGCGGCCTGGCCGATGAGGTCGGCGAACTTCTGCGGCCTGTATTTTCTGGCTAAGGCTAGGTACATGTTCTCTCTCTTTCAACAAGGGCCCAGGAGGCCCCGGTCACCTGCGGGGTCCTGCTTATTGCTGCTACCTCTCGGTCCTGACAAGGTTCACAGGTCCGCACCGCCGGGCTCCTGGGCCGTTTGTCTGCTCGGGCCGGGGCCACGCGGGTCCCGTGGATCGGGCGACAACGGAGAGGGTGGGATTCGAACCCACGGTACCGTTTCCAGTACACACGCTTTCCAAGCGTGCTCCTTAAACCGCTCGGACACCTCTCCAGGCGCGTGGTCATTGTATAATGATATCGCCTGGAAAGCAAGGGCTTTCGTGAACAATCCGAGGCTCCTGGAGCGGAGACTCGGCAAACGGCGGACGGTGGACGGCGGACGGCAACCGTGCTGGAACGAGATCGCCTTCGAGCTCCGGATTTTTTTAAAAATCGGCAAGCTTGGCCTTGAAAGGTTCCAGTTTGAATTTTGTCTGGACGGCCAGGGCGGGGAGAAAATGCAGGAGCGCCTCGACCTCCAAGCCCGGATCGGGGGATGCCTTCCCTGCATCTCCCGCAAGGCGATCGATCTCCCCCAGCAGCTGCCCGGCCAGCCGTTCGCAAAACAGAGCGAAGCGTTCCTTGCCGAAGTAGGTCTCTTCCCGGAAACGATTCACCTGGATGAGTTCACGGACCGGCGCCTGAGCCATCAGGGCGACCACCAGCTTGGCGACGGCAACGGCGGACTGCTCCCCTCCCTGAATCATCTTCATGGCACAGGCCGAGATCTCTCCCGCGTTCTCGCAGGCAGCACGCAGCCAGTGCATTTCAGGCCCGATCGCCTCCAGCGCATCTCCCCACTCGCGCATCACGGCCGTTGAGGCCAGGTCGAGCCGCCACTCGTCCCAGAGGGCGGAAGCCGGCTTCCCCGCCGGGGCGGACATCAGCCGGCGCAGGCCCGAATACAAGATGAAGCGGCGGGTGCTTTTCAGGTCATGGGCATTCTGGCGGACTCCTGGCGCCGGCGCGCTGCCCTCCTCCGTTCCCGGGCTGCGCTTCTTCCCGGATCGGGCAGCCAGCTGGCGCCAGGCCATCTGATCGGCGATGATCCCCTGGGCGATGGCCAGGCCGTCACCGCTTCCGGCCAGCGCGCCGGCGCGGGCAGCCAGCGCGGCGGCCTTTGCTTCCAGCTCCAGCCACAGGGCATTCTCGGCCATCCCCCCGGGAGCGGCCTGAAGAACCGCCGCAAAACGATCGGCCAGATCCGCCCGGCACATCTCGCCCAGGGCATCGTGCAACGGCCGCAGTTCAAGTTCACGGCACGCCGCCTCCACGCTGGCGACGCCCCGCCCCTGCAGCTGGCCTTCCAGGGCGGCGAGACGTCCGTCGGCGTCGTCGGCCAGCTCGCGAAAATCGAGGAATACATGGGCCTGGTAGGCTGCCAACTCAAAAAACATCCCCCGCGCGCACAGTTCCTGGCAGGAGCGGATGAATTCCAGTCCCGAGACCTGGTCGCGGAAAACAACGTACCATCCGGCTTCGGCACGCAGTCCCAATCCCCGGCCCAGGTCCTCCTGCCGGAGGCGGCGCGGACCGCCGAAAGGTTCCTCGGCGGTGAAGGCGGCCGAAAGGCGGATCCAGCCCGAGGTCGCCGCGAAACGGTTGTGGAAGACCACCAGGCTGCGCTCATTGTCGGGACAGTTGGAAAAAGCGACGACATTCTCGTCGGCGCCGTGGGCGGTGAAGAAATCGTAGAGGCGGAAGTCATCCACGCCGGCGAACAGCACCCGCCGGCGCAGCAGGGGAAAGATCTGGCGTTCGTGCCGTTGGACCAGTTCCTCGTCCGGGTGCTCATCCAAGTAGGCGCGGCGGTACTCCATGCCGTACTTTTCTCGGAAGCCCTCGATCTGGCCGTGGCCGAACATCGGCAGCCCGGGCAAGGCGGCCAGCAGGGTGCAGGCTCCGAAGTACTTGTCGCCGCCGCCGAACTGGGCCCAGGCGGTGTCCTCGTCGGGATTGTTCATGAAATTAACGAAACGCTTGAGGATCTCGGGATTGAACTCCAGGGCGTTCTTCAGCGACTGGCGGAACTTGGCGTTTTCCTCCATCTTCAGGAAGTTCATGAACGCGCTGTTATAGACGCGGTGCATGCCCAGGGTACGCACGAAATAGGACTCCATCAGCCAGAAGGCCTCGGCCAGCAGCAGGGTGTCGGGGTTCTCCCGGGCCATGCGGTCGACCACTTCGCGCCAGAACTCCCAGGGCATGACCCGGTTGAACTGCTCCTGGGTCATGCCCATGCCGGCGCGCGAGGGAATGTCGCCACCGCTCCCCGGCGGCGGGAACCACAGCCGCTGGAAGTGCCGGCGCGCCAGGGTCATGGCCGCGTCAAAGCGGATGATGGGGAACTTGCGGGATACTTCCAGGATGCCCTGCATGACGGCCTCGCGCACGTCGGGCCGCAGGTAGTTCAGCTGCGCCGTGTCGTTCCAGGGCATGCGCGTGCCGTCGTTGCCATGGTAGATGTACCGCTCGCGGCCGCTGCGGCGGTCCACCCATTTGAAGACCACGGCGGCGTCGCTGCGGTCGTAATAGTGGTCCTCGAGGAAGATGCCCACCCGCGGGTCGTGCGACAGGTCCTCGCCGGTGAAACGATAGGAGGGGAATGGACTGTGGTCGAGGGAGACGAACCACTCGGGGTGCTCCACCACCCAGGGCGAGTCGATGCCCATGTGATTGGGGACCATGTCCGAGGCCAGGCGGATACCCCGGGACCAGGCGCGGCGGCGCAGGTTTTCCAGGGCCGCTTCGCCTCCCAGGTCGGCGGCGATCTCGTAACGGTACAGGGAATAGGCCGAGGCCATGGCTTCGGGATTGCCGCACTTCTGCTTGATGCGCCGGGATGCGGGGCTGCGCTCCCAGACGCCGATCAGCCAGAGGCCGGTGAAACCCCAGCGGCCGAGCCGATCCAACTCTTCGTCGGGGATCCCGTCCAGGGTGGTGATGGAGCGGCCGTATTCTCGGCTGAGCTGGTCGAGCCATACAAAGACGGTCTTGGCCATCAGCACCAGGCGCGGCATCCAGTCCCTGTCCGGCGAGAAGCGCTCGGCTTCCTGGCTGTCGGCGCTGCCGGTCATGCCGGCCTGGTCGGCATCGAATACCGCCGCCGGCCCGGGGCCGGGGAAAAACTTCTTCTCGTCCTCGCGGATCAGGTCGCCGCCCAGGAGGATGCGTTCCAGGAACCTGCCCAGCAGCAACCCCCATTTTTCGCGGATGAACTGCAGCTGCCCGGCAAGCGATTCGGGAAACGCCAGCGCCGGGCTGCGCAGCATGTCGACCAGGTTCTGGCTGTCGGGGCCAAAGGGCGGAAGCCGGGAGAAGAAATCCCGCGCCAGGTCGGGCAGGGACGGGTAAACCGTATCCCGGGCCAGGTCTTCGTCGGCGAACAGCTCGCGGAACAACGCGAAAGCGGGATTGGCATTGGCCAGCCAAAGCAGCAGCAGTTCCTCCAGGGCCATCTCGCGATTGGCGACCCCCTGGGTCGTTCCCAGCAGGTATTCCTCGGGGGCGATTCGGCCCTGGTGGACGTCCAGCGGCGGGAAATCGCGGCAGAATCGCAGCAGCGTCCGGCGCAGCTCGCCGGCACCGGCTCTTTTTTCCAGTTCGGCGAGCAGGTCGCTGAAAACCCGGGGGCGCACCTGCGCCGCATAAAGGGAGATCACGTGATGCAGGATCTCGTCGATCAGCCCCATGGCGTTCAAGGCACCGGCTCGCACCGTACCCAACGAGGCATCCTGGCTGCGGCCTTCGTTCATTTTCTGGGCGAAGATGCGCACGGCCTGGTAGTCGGCCAGGATCACATTGCCGGAAACGGAGAAAAGGGCCTGATTGAACTGGAAGCGGGTGCGGCAGGCCCGGGAGACATGGAACTCCCGGGCCGCACCGCCGCGCCACGACGCGGCCGCACCCGGCAGCGACGGCCGGCAAAGGGCGAGACACTCCAGTTTCGTCAGCTGCAGTCCCAGGTACGATCGATCCGACTTGCGCATGATCCGGCTCACGGAGCCACGATAGCATATCGGCGGGGAAAAAGGAACGCTGGCAGCGGTTTTCACGGCCTGGAGGCCGTGGGACGCCAGCGGGCAATGAGCAGCAGGGCCAGCAGGGCCATGAGCGCTCCGAAATAGAAGGGAGCCGCGGGTCCGAACCCGCCCCACTTTCCCGTCCCGCCCCAGAGGATGCCGGCCAGGAAGGATGCGGGCAGGTCGGTCAGACCGAGCACGGCGTTGTAGGTGCCGTAGGCCATGCCCCGCGACTCGGCCGGGACCAGGTCGGCCACCAGCGCCTTGCCGGTGCCAAAGCTCAATCCGTAGTAGGCACCGTAAACGACGAAAAGGACGATGATATGCGCGGTCGAGCGGGCCATGGCCAATCCCAGGTAGGCCACGGCATAGATGGCCCAGCCGGCCATGAGCACGCGGCGGCGGCCGACGCGGTCCGAGAGCCGGCCGGCGGGAAGCGATACCGCGGAGTAGACGAAATTAAAGGCCAGCAGCATGGCCAGGATGCCGGCGACCGGCAAGCCCCTTTCCTGGGCGCGCAGGATGATGAACGCGTCGGATGAGTTGCCCAATTCAAAGATCCCGACCATGATGACGAAATACCTGAAATCCCCGCCCAGGGACTTGAAGGCGAATTTCGGCAGGCGCGCCGCGCCGGACACGGGGGTCTCCCGGACCCCCAGGGCCAGGACGATCACGGCGATGAAAGCCGGCAGCAGGCTGGCCAGGACGATGATGCGGAAGGTCCCGCCCAGCAATTCGCCGCTCCCTTTCTGCAGGAACCAGGTGATGGCCAGGGCAATGAGCAGGCCGCAAAATGCGCCGGCGGTATCGGCGGCACGGTGAAAGCCGAAAGCGTGTCCGCGCTGGGCGGCGGGGGTGGAATCGGCCACCAGGGCGTCCCGCGGGGCGGTACGAATGCCCTTGCCGACCCGGTCGCCCCAGCGGGCGGCGGCCACCACGCCCCAGGAGCGGGCAAAATAGAACAGCGGCTTGCTCAGCGCCGAAATGCCGTAGCCCAGAACGGCCAGCGCCTTTCTTTTGCGCAACTTGTCGGAAAGCCATCCGGAGAACATCTTCAGCAGGCTGGAAGCGGACTCGGCCACCCCCTCGATAAGGCCGATGACGCTGGTCTTCACTCCCAGTACGTTCTTCATGAAGAGCGGCAGGGTGTTGATCACCATCTCGCTGGAGACATCGGTAAGAAAACTCGTTATCGCCACGACCCGGACGTTGCGCGGCAGTTTCCGGCGCGGTTCGTTTTCAGCCATGCATGCACCTCGCGATGAATAAGGAAAAATCAATTATAACCCAATTTTGGCGCGGCGAAGAAAAATTTACTCGTGGTTGCGATTCTGCTACAATCAAGGCGCCCATGAAGGCTCAGCGCATCTTCCCTGTCGCCGTGCTGCTGGCCGCCTGGCTGCTGCCTGGCGACCGGGCCAGCGCCTCAGAGAATCCCCTGGTGGTGGCAGCGACCATTTTCCCCGCCGCCGACATCGTCCGTCGCGTCGCCGGTCCCGACGTCCGCGTCATCCAGGTCCTGCCCGCCGGCGCTTCGCCCCATACCTTCGACCTGACGCCGGCGAAGGTCAGGGAGCTCCAGGCGGCGCGCGTCGTATTCAAGATCGGCGGCATCGACGACTGGATCGACGGCATCGGCGAGAGCCTGCCCCGGGCGGCCATCGTCACGCTGCATCAGGGCATCGTCCGGCGGCCGTTCCACGCGAATGATCACGGTCACGATTCGGGCTCCGGGCGGCATGGCGAAGGATTCGACCCGCACTACTGGCTGAACGCGGAGAACGGCATGATCATGGCCCGCAATGCCGCTGCGGCGCTGGCGGCCGTCGATCCCGGCCGGGCCGCTGCCTATGAAGGGAATCTCCTGGCATATTCCGGGGAACTGGCGCGCCTGCACAAAGAGCTGCAGCGGGAATTGTTTGCCTTGAAAAAGAAGCGCATGTTCGTGTTTCACGATGCCTGGCGTTATTTCGCCGCCGCCTACGGACTGGAGATCGCGGCGGTGTTCCAGGCATCACCGGGCCGGGAACCCACTCCGCGCGGCCTGCAGGACATGTACTCCCTGGTCAAGGCATCGGGAATCCAGGTGATCTTCACCGAGCCGCAGCTGCCCACCGCCAGCCTCGAGCCCCTGCTGCGCGACCTGGGGCTGCAACTGGTCGTCCTCGATCCCCTCGGCGGCGGCCAGCCGGGCGATTCCTATGCCGCCCTGCTGCGGCGCAACGCCCGGGCCGTGCGCCGCGCCCTGGAGCGCTGACCATGGCGCCCGTGCTGGAAGTGAAGGACCTCAGCGTGCGCTTCGCCGGCATCACGGCGCTGGAGCACGTCAGCTTCGCCATCGAGAAGGAGGCCATCATCGCCGTGATCGGCCCCAACGGCTCGGGCAAGACCACCCTGCTCAAGGCCATCCTCGGCCTGGTGCCCTACGAGGGCGAGGTGCGGCTGTTCTCCAGGCCGCTGCGCCAGGTCTTGCCCCAAGTGGGCTACGTGCCGCAGCGATTCGCCTTCGACCCCACCTTCCCGCTGACCGTCGAAGAGTTCATCTCCCTGACCTGCCGCTCCCCCGAGCGCCTGCCCGTCCACGGCGTCCTCGCCGAGGTGGGCATGAACGAGTTCAAGGGCAAGCTGATCGGCGAGCTGTCGGGCGGGCAGCTGCAGCGCGTGCTGCTGGCCCATGCCCTGCTGCACCGCCCGCGCATCCTGTTCCTCGACGAGGCCACCAGCGGCATCGACATCGAAGGCCAGGGTGATTTCTATTCGACCATCCAGCGCCTGAACCGCGAGCACGGCGTGACCGTCATGATGGTCTCCCATGAGATCAGCATGGTCTACAATTACAGCGACCGCATCATCTGCCTGAACCGCGACCTGGTCTCCCACGGCGAAACGCGCAGCACTCTCACCGCCGAGGTGCTCAGGAAATTGTATGGCGAGAACTCCAGCTTCCAGCCCCACGATCACGCGGCCGCACCGCCGCGCTTCGACGCGGCCCCTGCCGGCAACAAGGGGCACCATGGCTGAACTGCTGCAGCTGCCGTTCATGCAGCGGGCGCTGCTGGCCGGGCTGGTCCTGGGACTGCTCCTCTCCCAGCTGGGCATTTTCGTCACCCTGCGCCGCATGGCCTTTTTCAGCGACGGCATCGCCCACGCCGCCCTGGCCGGGGCGGCCATCGGCCTGCTCACCCGCCGCGATCCCCTGCACACGGCGCTGATCTTCAGCGCCCTGCTGGCCGCGGTGATCTTCATCCTGGAGAAGAAGAGCCGCCTGCCCATCGACTCCATCATCGGCATCCTGTTCACCTCGAGCATGGCGCTGGGCGTCGTGCTCATCAGCCTGCGCCAGGGCTACCAGCCCGAGCTGATCGGCTACCTTTTCGGCAACATCCTGGCCATCCGCGTCGCCGACCTGGTGCTGATCGTCCTGCTGGGCGCCGCGATCCTGGCCTTCCTTTTTTCCCGCCGCCGCAAGCTGACGCTGCTGGCTCTCGACTGCGAGATGGCCGCCCTGGCCGGCGTCAACCCCGACCGCTACGAGCTTCTCCTGTATGTCATGCTGGCCTGCGCCCTGGTGCTGGGCATCCGCGTCCTGGGCATCGTCCTGGTCAGCGCCATCCTGATCATTCCCGTCTCGACCGCCCGCCTGTTCAGCCGCTCCTTCCGCGCCCTCAGCCGCTGGACGGTGCTGATCGCCGAGTTCACCGTTTTGGCCGGGATTTTCCTCTCCTATTACCTCGACCTGCCCACCGGCGCGGTGATCGTCCTGACCGGCAGCGCGCTGTTTTCGCTGGCATTCATCACCTCGCTCCTGCTCCGGCGATCCTGAAAAGGGATCATCGTGCCGCGCATTCATTACCCGGCCATATTGACATGTTAAACTTTTTCTGGCAAAATGACGTCCGGGTTCCTCAGTAGCTCAATCGGCAGAGCGGATGGCTGTTAACCATTAGGTTGGGGGTTCAAGTCCCTCCTGAGGAGCCATTTTTCATTGTCCTCCATTCTGTTCGAATCCCGATTCTTCGTTTCTCTCGCTGACATCTGATGCCCTGCGTCTAATGTCCGATTTCGTCTGGCATTTTCCACAAAATCTGATATAATGTTTTTTTACGGCACATGAAGTCAATCCAAACTCAACAGGTGCAGCCATCATGAGACTTGCCGATTACTTGGACAGGAAGCTGATCTTTTTGGACCTGCAGGCGGATTCAAAGGATGACGCCATCCGTAAGATCGTCGGGCGCATGAAGGAAAACCATGTGATCCAGGATGAAGAATCGGTGCTGGAAGAGATTTTCAGCCGCGAGTCGCGCGGCGGCACCTCGCTCGGGAACGGCGTGGCCATCCCCCACGCCCGGGTCAAGACGGTCGACCGCATCGTCATGGCCATGGCCCGCCTCTCCGAGACCCTGACATTCTCTGCGGACGACCGCCAGCCGGTGCGCTTCGTCTTCGTCCTGGTCACGCCGCTGGAAAAGCTGAACGAGTACTTGAAGGTGCTGGCGGGGCTGTCGAAATTCCTGAAGGACCGCAAGCTGCTCAAGCGCCTTTTCGCGGTCGATTCCGTCGCTGCCGCCGGGGAGCTGTTCGAGACCTTCGCGCCTCGCGAACAGTAGAAGCAGCCGGTCCGCCGCATTCCGTCGCCCGTTTCATCCCGCCTTTGGCAAATCTCCGGGAATCGCTTATAATATGCCCATGGCCGCCGAGATCAAGAAGCTTTTCCTGAAGCCGCACGAAGAAAAGCGCATCCTGGAGGGGGAATTCTGGGCCTACGACAACGAGATCCGCACTCGGCGTAGGAACCGGGCATCCACCATGAATTTGCTGGTGGTCCCTGATTGATCATGGGTGGCACGGAGAGATCTTTCCGCTTGAATGTACTGATCGTGGACGATGAAGCCAATATCCGCAAGACGATCTCATACTGCCTGGAAGCCGATGGACATAGGGTCATCGCCGTGAGCCATCCGGCAGACGCCGCCCAGGAGGCCCGCAGGCGTTCCTTCGATCTGGCGTTCGTCGATCTCAAGCTGGGTGAAGAGAACGGCATGGATTTGATTCCGATTTTGCTCGTGGATTCTCCCTGGATCAAGATCGTTGTCATCACCGCGTATGCCTCCATCGAGAGCGCCGTCGAGGCCCTCCAGCGCGGCGCCACCGACTATATTGCCAAACCCTTTACTCCGGATCAGGTCAAGCTCATCACCGGGAGGATCGGCAGGATCAGGGATCTGGAAACCGAGATCGCGGTGCTCAAGGAAAACCTGCAGCGGCTGGGTCCGGAGGATCGGCTTCAGAGTCTGAGCGCCGGCATGCAACGGGTCATTGAAACCGCGAAAAAGGCCGCAGCCTCGGAGGCGATCGTTTTGCTTTGCGGTGAAAGCGGCACGGGGAAATCAGTGTTTGCCAGGGCGATCCACCACTGGAGTTCACGAGCGGCAAAACCCATGGGCGTTGTGGCTTGTCCAGCGGTTCCTCCCGATCTTCTTGAGAGCGAATTGTTCGGGCATGCCAAAGGGGCATTTACCGGCGCGGTTCGAGATAATCCGGGACGCATCGCCGCATGTGAAGGCGGTACGCTTTTCCTGGACGAGATCGGCGATATGGCTCCTGCCGTGCAGGCCAAATTGCTGCGGTTCATCCAGGACAAGGAATATGAGCGCCTGGGGGAATCGCAGGTACGCAAGGCGGATGTCCGAATCATCGCCGCCACGAACGCCGACCTCAAGGAACGCGTAGCCGAGGGTCGATTCCGGGAAGACCTGTTCTATCGGCTGAACGTAATTTGCCTGACGATTCCTCCGCTTCGGGATCGACCGGATGACATTGTGCCCCTGGCCGGGGATTTTCTCAGGCATCTCTGCCACGCCAACCATAAAATGATTCTTGGCTTTACCTCCGGAGCCGAAAAATTCTTGCTGAGCCAGGCCTGGCCGGGAAATGTTCGAGAACTCCGCAACACCATCGAGCGGGCTGTCATCCTGGGCGGCGGCGAACGGATCGATTTATCCGATTTTTCCGACAAAACGGCTTCCAGCCCCGGCACTCCAGCTCTTGGCGACAAAGTGCCCTTAGCCACCATCGAAGAATTGCACATCAAAAGAGTCATTGCCAGTACCGTTTCACTCCAGGAAGCGGCGGATGTTTTGGGTATCGACCAGGCAACGCTCTGGCGCAGGAGAAAGATTTACGGAATTTGATTCCGCATTTTCTTGTCATCCACCTTGCAATTCGCAAGACATTTCTCTGTCGGATATTGAAATTTTCAAAGTCCGTCATCCAGGCTGCAAAAATAAGCCAGGGAAAACGCGGGTCCGATAAATGGCACGCCCATTGCTTGTAGATGGGTAACAACGGTTGCCAATTGGAGGACTTCATCCAATGACGTTAAAGAAAAAGATTCTCATCGGGTATGGCGTCGCGTTCGCCCTCATGGTGCTCGTGGTGGCTTGGGCGATAACGAACCTGGTGTCGCTGGGCAGGGCGACCGACGCCATCCTCAGCGAGAACTACCGGAGCATCCTCGCCGCCGAGAACATGGTGGATGCCTTGGAGCGGCAAGACAGCGGGACGCTGCTCCTGTTCCTGGGCGAAAGGGAAAAAGGGATCACCCAATTTCGGGAAAACGAAGCCGTCTTCCTGGAATGGCTGGCCAGGGCGAAAGACAACATCACGATTCAGGGAGAGGCGGAACTTGTCCGATCCATAGAGACGGATTACTCGGCTTATCGCAAACAATTCTCCGCGCTGACCGACTTCCGTGAAACGAACAAAGCGGCCTTGGAGCCCACCCATTATCAGGACAAGGCCTACCTCCCCTTCGTCAAGGTGCGTGAGACGTGTGTCGGCTTGCGCAACCTCAACGAGGAGACCATGTACGCCGCCAGCCTCGGGGCCGGCGCCTTGGCCAGGCGCGCAATCTGGTCAACGGCGCTCGTGGCCGCGTCGGCACTGATCGTGGCCTTGATGTTCAGCCTGTTTCTCGCCGAGCGGATCGTCCAACCGATCCGCCGCTTCATGGAGGCATCGCGGAGAATCTCCTCGGGCGACTATTCCGTCCAGGTACCCGTGAAAACCGGCGACGAGCTTGGGCATCTGGCCAGAGAGTTCAATCAAATGTCCCTTCAGCTTGGCCGCTACCACGAAATAAACATCGACCAGATCATCGCGGAAAAGAACAAGGGCGAGGCGATTCTCTCGAGCATCGAGGATGGCTTGGTGGTTTTCGACACCCAGCTCAAGATGGCCGGCATCAACCCCGCCGCCCGCCGGATGCTGAAGCTGGAATTCACTGAAAGTTCCACATTACAGTGCATGGACATTCTGCCGGATCAGCAGGTTTGCGATCTGATCCGCAAGACAGTCGAAACGGGAGCACAGCCGAATATCCCGGACGAACAACGAATCATCGTTCTCCCGGACGGCGAAGGTTCCCGGCATTACTTCTTTTCCGTTACGGTAATTTGGGGCAGGGACCGCAACCTGTCCGGCATCGTGCTCCTGCTCAGGGACGTAACTCGCCTGAAGGAAGTGGAGCGACTCAAGAGTGAATTCGTCATGGCCGCGTCTCATGAGCTGCGCACGCCATTGACCAGCCTGGGCATGAGCGTGGACCTGCTCATGGAGCATGCCGCCGCTGGACTGGCTGAAAAGGACCGGGATCTCCTGCAAGCGGCTCACGAGGAAGTCCACCGCATGAAAGCGCTCGTCAATGATTTGCTTGATCTCTCAAAAATCGAGGCCGGCCGGATCGAACTTGAGTTCGAAAGTGTTTCGGTCACGACCTTGTTCGGCCACGTCGAAGCGGTTTTCAGAAACCAGACGGAAATGAAACAGGTTTCGCTTGAATCGGAGCTCGCCAATGAGTCGCTCAAGGTTCGCGCCGATGCCAACAAGGTCACATGGGTACTGTCCAATCTGATTTCCAACGCTCTGCGCTATGTGAGCCAGGGAGGCCACATCCGTTTTGCGGCTCTCCGGATCGGGGCTCACGTCCATCTCTCCGTGAGTGACGATGGGCCGGGAATTCCTCCCGAGTATCAATCCAAATTATTTCAGAAATTCGTCCAGGTGAAAGGGCAGGAAGCAGGTGGAACGGGGCTGGGACTGGCCATCTGCAAGGAGATCGTGCGCGCCCACGGCGGCACAATCTGGGTGGAATCACCCGCCGGTCAGGGAAGCACCTTCACATTCACCCTGCCGGTGGCACCATAGGAGGAACACATGGAACCGCAACCGATCCTGATCGTTGACGACGAGAAGAACATCCGCCTGACCATGTCGCAGTCACTGGCACCTCTGGAAATTCCAGTCCAGACGGCTGTGAATGGCGAGGAAGCACTGCGCAAGCTCCGCGAAACTCCGTTCGGCCTGGTGTTTCTGGATCTGAAGATGCCCGGAATGGACGGGATGAAGGTCCTGCGGCTGATCAAGGACGACTGGCCCAGAATCCGGGTGATCATCATTACCGCCCACGGGACGATCGAATCCGCCGTGGAGGCCATGAAACTCGGCGCGGTGGATTTCATCCAGAAGCCTTTCAGTCCCGGTGAGATTCGCGAGTTGGCCACCCGAGTGCTGCGGCGCGAGGCGCTGGATGAGGAGAACGCCGTGGATTACTTCTCCCTGATCGAGATCAGCAAAAGGCACATTTCGGATCGAAATTTCTCGGCCGCCCGTGAAGCAGCCCGGAAAGCCATAGCGGCGGACCCGGCCCAGCCGGAGGCGTACAACCTTCTCGGGGCATTGCATGAAATCAAGGATGATTGGGTGGAGGCCCAAAAATTCTACCGGGCAACCTTGGAAATCGATCCAACCTTCAAACCGGCTCAGGCGAACCTGGCGCGCACCACGTCCTGGAAAAAAAAAGGCAGGATCGATCTCGGTCCGGACAAGAAAGCCACGGATTCGCCGGACGAAGGCACCGAGGACGGCGTGAATGAAGAATAACCGCTATATCGTGATCGTGGGCTGCGGCCGGCTGGGATCGCATCTGGCCAACCATCTCAGTCGCAGCGGCAATTCGGTGGTGGTGATTGATAAGAACGAGCCCACCTTCAATGACCTGTCGCCAGATTTCAGCGGTTTTCGCGTTCACGGGGATGCCACGCAAATGGCCGTTCTAAAAGAGGCCAAGGTCAACCAAGCGGATATTCTGATCGCCACCACACACGAGGACAACGTCAATTTGATGGTGGCTCAAGTGGCGCAGGGTATTTTCAGGGTTCCCCATGTGCTGGCCAGGGTTTTCGATCCCAAAAGAATGGAGGTCTATGCGCAACTGGGCATCGACACCATATGCCCGACATCTGTGGCCGCGGAGATGTTTCTTCAAGCCGTTGCCAATGGCGCGGCCGGACGCAAAGGAGCCAATCCATGAAAGTGCTCATCGTCGGAAGCGGCAAAACACTATATTTTTTATCCCGGAATTTTTCTGCGCGCGGATACCAGGTCGTCATCATCAACCGCAACCCGGAAGAATGTATCCAACTGTCCCGCCAACTGACCGCCACGGTGGTTTGCGGAGACGGAAGCGATGCCGACATTCTCAAGGATGCCGGCGCCATGGGCGCTGACGCCCTGCTCGCCATCACTCCGAACGATCAGGACAATTTGGTCATCTGTCAACTGGCCTCCCGCAAATTCAGTGTTCCCAGAACAGTGGCTCTGGCCAATGATCCCGACAATGCCGAAGTTTTCGAAAAATTGGGAGTCCCGGGCTTTTCCATAACCCGCATCGTCGGCAGTCTGATCGAGCAGCGGGCGTCCCTGGAACAGATCACCAACCTGTTGCCCGTTGGGGAAGGCCGGGTGAATGTGACGGAAATCGTGCTCGATGCCGATTCTCCGGTCGTGGGCAAGCTTCTGAAGGATATCGACCTGCCTGAAAACGCCTTGGTGGCTGTGGTGATCCGCGACAGCAATCCGATCGTCCCTCGCGGAGCCAATGACCTGTTGGCAGGCGACCGAGTCGTCCTTATTACTCTTCCGGAAAATCATGGCCCGGTGCTCAAAGCATTCACCGGCGAGCAATTCTAGAGGGGCCGGGCCTTGCGAGAGAAAGAATACCTCAAACAGCGTTATGCCTCGATCATTTCCGCCGTCGGAATGATTCTACTTCTGTCGAGCGCCATGATGTTGACGCCACTTTTAATTCTCATTTCGCATCCCGAGGAAGCCATTCATGCATGGGCTTTCGTTGTGCCCGCGGCCAGTCTTTTTCTCTTAGGAATTGTCTTGTGGAAGGCGTTTCGTTCCCCGCTCAACATCACGCTCACTATTCAGGAGGGCGGTATCACCGTTTTGTTGAGTTGGATCGTCGTCATCCTCTTTTCCGCATGGCCGTTTATATCCGCTTTGGGCCTGCCGTATTCACGGGCCTTATTTGAATCGGTCAGCGGCTGGACCACCACGGGGCTCTCGATCGTGGACGTGACCAGCGCCGGCAAAATGATTCTGATCTGGCGCAGCATCATCCAATTGGCGGGCGGAGCCGGGTTGGCCATCATCATGATGTCGGCCATCGTCGGTCCCGTTGGCGTCGGCATATCGAGCGCAGAGGGCCGAAGCGACCAACTCGTGCCGCAAGTGAAGCAGTCGGCGCGCTTGGTTCTGATCATCTATGCCGGCTACGCCCTCGCCGGAACGTTTGCGTACTGGATGGCGGGCATGACGTTTTTTGACGCGGTCAACCATGCCTTTACCGCTGTCTCCACGGGCGGATTCTCCACGCGCGCGGAAAGTATCGGATACTGGAATTCAACCGCCATTGAGGCCGTGACCCTGCCGCTCATGTTTCTCGGCAATCTAAGCTTTGTCAGCGCCTGGTTGCTGTGGCGCGGCAAGCTGCGCATGGTGATACGAAACGGCGAGGCGCGCCTATTGGCCGTGCTCATTCCCTTGTCGGCCGCGGCAGTGTTCCTCCTGACGAGCCGGGCGCTCTATCCACAGCTCGGGAAATCAATTCGCGTCGCTGTTTTCGAGACAATGACGGCCATAACCACCACGGGCTTTTCCACCGTGAGTTATGCTAACTGGAATTCCGCCGGCTTGTTCCTGTTGATCCTTCTGATGCTGATTGGCGGTGGAACCTGTTCCACTGCCGGTGGCATCAAGCAATATCGCGTCTATTTGTTCTGGAGAACTCTGCGCTGGGACATCCAGCGCGCCATCATGCCGCGCACAGCGATTTTAGAGCGTTCACTCTTGGAAGGGAACCGACGCGTCTTTTTGGACGATGCCCGAATCCGTCAAGTGCTAACTTTCATTCTCATGTATCTCATGACGTTTCTGTTCGGAGTGCTGATTTTGTGCGCCTGCGGCTACCCTCTCGTCGACTCCCTGTTTGAATTCGCCTCCGCCCTTGGAACCGTTGGGCTTTCCGTTGGCGTCACCAACGCCGGCATGCCGGATGCCGCTTTGTGGTCGGAAACCATTGCCATGTTTCTAGGTCGCCTGGAGTTCATCGTCGTGATCGTTAGTGTTATCAAGATCAGCAGGGATGTGCGAATTCTGAAAAAAAGCTAGAGCCCGGACGGACTGGAAGTCAACAAACAGCTTTGGCCGCAAGGATTCCGCGGAGGCCGCTCCAAGGAAAACATAAATTGTAGTGAGCCGATCTTGTCCTAGGTTACCCTAAAAACAGGCTTTGGAAACATTTGGGAATTTCATCCAAATTCTTTATAATACGCTCATGCAGGCCGAGCTCAAGAAACTTTTTCTGAAACCCCACGAGGAGAAGCGCATCCTGGAGGGGGAATTCTGGGCCTACGACAACGAGATCCGCTCGCTGAAGGGGTTCGTCCCCGGAGAGGTCTGCCGGCTGTACTCGGCCGAGGGGATGTACGTCGCCAGCGGCTATGTCAATCCCCTCTCCACCATCGCCTTCCGCGTGCTCAGCTATGACCCTGACGCCGTAATCGACCGCGAGTTCCTGCGCCGGCGCATCACGGAGGCCGATGGCCAGCGCCGGGCGCTGCGGCCCGACAACGCCTGCTACCGCCTGGCCTACGGCGAGGCCGACTTTCTCCCCGGCCTGGTCATCGACCGCTTCGACGACACCTTCATCGTCCAGATCACCACCGCCGGCATGGAGAATTTCAAGGACGACATTTTCGCCGTCATCGCCGAGCTAACTCCCGGCGCCGTCATCATCGAAAAATCGCTGGTGGCGGCGCGCGAGAAGGAAGGGCTGCCGCTCCTCAACCGCATAATCACGCCGGGCGCGTCCGCCGACAGGGTGATCGAGATCAACGGCGTGAGATTCCGCGTCGATTTCCTCAAGAGCCAGAAGACCGGCTTCTTCCTCGACCAGCGCGACAACTACATGCTGCTGGCGCCCATCGCCGGGGGCCGGGAGGTGCTGGACGCCTTCTCCTATGCCGGCGCCTGGGGGCTTCATGCCCGTTGTTTCGGCGCCCGCCAGGTCGAGTTCATCGAGATCTCGGGCGACTACATGGCCCAGGCGCGCGAGAACGCCGCCCTGAACGGCTTCGCCGCCGAAGGCCTCTCCTTCGTCCAGGACGACGCCATCAAGGTCCTGAAGGAAATGAGCAAGGCCGGGATGCGCCGGGACATCGTCATCCTCGATCCACCGGCCTTCGTCAAGTCGCGCGCCAAGCTGAAAGAGGCGCTGCGCGGCTACAAGGAGATCAACCTGCGGGCGCTGAAAATGCTCCGTCCCGGCGGCTTCCTGGTCAGCTGTTCCTGCTCCCACTTCCTGGGCAGGGACGACTTCATCGCCGTCATCCAGGAGGCCGCGCACGACGCCCACCGCCGGATCAAGCTCATCGAGCTGCGCGGCCAGCCCTACGATCACGCCGTGCTGCTGCCATTGTTCCAGTCCGATTACCTGAAATGTGCATTGTTCTATGTGTATTGAGAGGAAATGCGTAGATGCAGGGGCGGGTTTCGCCCCGAAGGGTGCGGCCCGCCGGCACATCAGACCGAAAGGAATTAAAACCCGCACGTCCATGAAGAAAAAACAATGACCATCCGCAAACAGAATCAGCAAACCCGGCATATCTTCGGCCCCGTGCCCTCGCGGCGATTGGGGATATCCCTGGGCGTGGATATCATCCCCTACAAAACCTGCAGCCTGGACTGCCTGTACTGCGAGTGCGGGCGCACGACCGATCTGACCGCCGAGCGCCGCAGCTTCTTCGCGCCGCAGCGGCTGCTGGAGGAGCTCGCCGGGGTGCTCCCGACCATCCCCCGCCTCGACCACATCACCTTCTCCGGCTCGGGCGAACCGACGCTGAATTCCGACCTGGGCGCCCTCATCGCCGCCATCCGCAAGATGAGCCGCACGCCGCTGGCGGTGCTGACCAACGGCACGCTGCTCTTCCGCGAGGACGTGCGCTCCGAACTGCTCGGCGCCGATGTCGTCCTGCCGTCTCTCGATGCGGCTCTGGCCGCCAGCTTCGCCCGCATCAACCAGCCGGTTCCGGGACTGGACGTGGGACGCATCGTCGCCGGCATGGAGGCGTTCCGCGGGGAATACGCCGGGAAGATCTGGCTGGAGGTTTTCATCCTCAAGGGGGTCAACGACGGTGAGGACGATATCGCGGCCCTGGGCGCCGCCCTGCGCCGCATTCGCCCCGACAAGGTGCAGTTGAACACCCTGGACCGCCCGCCGGCCTGCCCCGGCGTCGAGTCGGCCGGTTTCGCCCAGCTGGAACGGATCCGCCGCCTCTGGCCCTGGGTGCCCGTGGAGATCATCAAGCGCGCCGGTCGCCGCGAGGAGATCCCCGCCTTCAGCTCCAACCTGGAGAACAGCCTGCTGAACACCATCCGCCGCCGGCCGCTGACCATCGACGACCTGGCGACGCTGACCGGGAAAGACGAGGAGGAGCTGCGCCGTTACCTGGAGGTACTGGAGGGCGAAAAAAAGGTCAGGCCCGTGATCGCGGCTGGCCGGATCTTCTACCGCGAGTGGAACAAGGGCGACATCTGAAGCGGGCTAATCGATCCGCTCCTTGATGCGGCCGTCGCGCAGGTAGACAAAACGGCCGGGAAGCAGCCACTGAAATTCGTTTTTCAGGCTCAGCAGCCCGGGATCGCGGAGTTCCTCGCCAACGACCGGGCGCTCGTCCAGAAACCACTCCTCCTGGAAGCCGCGGTCGCCGGGCATGATGACGTACTTCCGGCCGTTCCACTGGATGCCACGGTGCTTGGCCTGGATCACCACGTCATTGAATTCCTTTTTCAGCACGATCTCACCGCTTTCCGGCAGCAGTTCAATGACCTTCATGATCCCCGGGTAGGCCATGCGCGTCCGCTCCTTGATGTAAGGCGTTTCCGGCGTATACCACAGTTCGGTCTCCATGTAGGCCGGATAGCCGGCGAAGGGCGCACCGCGCATGACCGGCAGCAGCGAGACGCCGCGGAACGAGGCGGGCGGGCGCATGCCAGCCAGGTCCAGCAGCGTGGGCGCGATGTCGATGTCGCGGACGGTCGGGACAATGCGCCGGCCGGCGAAGTTCTCGAAGGGCGAGCAGACGCCGAAGGTCATGTTGTTGGAATAAGGGCCGCGCAGATGGTCGCCGTGCCCGCTGCCGTAGCCGTTCTCGTACAGGCTCTCGCCGTGGTCGGAAAAGAGGACGACGATCGTGTTCTCCGCCAGGCCGCATTTCTTCAGGAAGCCCAGCATCTCCCCCACCTGGTCGTCGAACAGGCGCACCGTGCCGTCGTAGAGGTCGACGATCTGCCGCTTGTCCGCTTCGCTGAGGTCGTAACCCGAATAGGTCTTCATCATGTCGACCTTGCGATACTTGTGCGGTCCGCGGTACTCCTTCCGGGCATAGCGCTGGTAATAGGGATACTGGCTGCCATAGGGGAAGTGGCTGTTGGAACTGAAATAAAACATGAAGAACGGCTTGCCGGCCTTGACCGCGTTGCGAATGAAGCGCTTGCTGGAGTTGGTCACGTAATAGGGGTCGATGTTCAGCGGCATCAGCCACATCACCGGGAAAAGCTTGCGCCCGGCGGGATGGATCAGGAAGCTGAGCAGGGAATAGTGCAGCTCCAGGCAGCGCTGCCTGATCAGGTTCTGCAGGGTGAGGTGCGGCGCCTGGATGTGTTCGAAACCGAATCCCAGGCGGGAAAAGATGTCGCCGGCGAAGTCGCTGATGATGCCCGTGTCATAACCCTGTTTCCGGAAGGATTGGATCAGGGTCGGCAGCTCCAGCTGCAGCTCCTCGGGACGGGGAAACATATGGCGCACTTTGTGCTCGGGAGGGAAGTTCGAGGTGAAGACCGAAGTGAAGGAGGAGAAGGTGCGGGCCAGCGACGACTTGGCATTGAGGAAATTGGCGCCGCGCGCCAGCAGCCGGTCGATATGGGGCGTCGGCCGGTGATAACCGTTGTATCCCAGGTGATCGGGCCGCAGCGAGTCGGTCCCCAGGACCAGGATGTTGGGTGGGCCGCCCGCCGGCTGCGCTTTCAGCGCCGGCGTCTTGAAAGGAAAGACGAAGACGACGACCAGGGCGATGACGACCACGCCGTGCCAGGGCCGCCTCTTTTTGCAGGCGGCCAGCATGACCGGCAGGGGGAAAGAGAGGTAAATAACCCACAGGGGGACGACGTCGGTGACGAACACCTGCAGCTTCATGGGCAGCCCCCCCCTGGCATACAGGGACTCCACGAAAAGCTGAGGCGACACCTTGATGGCCAGCAGCAGAAACCAGGACCAGACGAACAGGTGGAAAAGAAAGATCGCGCTGCGGCGCTCGATCCCCAGCAGCATGGAGAACAGGGCGATGAAGAGGGCGACCAGGGCATAGACCGCCATGATCTTCAGGTTGAAGAGGACGACGACCATCTTGAAGTTGCCGGTGATGATCGCTTCCACCGCCGAGTCACGTTCGCCCATGTAGGAAAAATCGAAGAACAGGATGAAGGAGAGGACGAACAACACCGCCGCCAGGGATAGGGCAATGATCAGATGAGTCTTTGCGGTTTTCATGGGCGTGAGGAGGAATGATATCGGAAGGCGCCCCGGCTGTCAATCAAACCGCGCCCGCGGGAGCGCCCCTATCAGCAAGGCATGTCGGCCATCAGCCGGAACACCTTTCCTATCGATACTGACTGTCGGCTGCGACTGCCATCTTGACGGACACGGCTATCGTTTCTTGGAGCTGAGATCCCCGGGCAAATCACGGGAAAGGATCCACTCGTTCAGACGCAGGCGCAGGCCGGGGTCGCCGCCGCCCAGCAGGTCCAGGAACTCCTCGGTGCCCAGGCTGCGGTAGCGGTGCGTTTCCAGGATGGAACGCAAGCGCCGCAGCAGTTCGTCCTCGCCGAGCGTATCGGCGAGTTCGGCCAGCATCAGCGCCGGCTTGGCATAGACCTGGGACTGGTACACATCGGGATTCTTGAACACCCATCGCAGTTTGCCGCCTTCGGCCGGGGCGGCCTTGCCGGCGAAGCGCTTTACGAAGCGCCGCAGGTCGCGCCGGATCCGTTCGTAAGCCTTTTCACCCTGGAGTCCCTTCATGTAGATAAGGCTGGAATAGGTCGCCAATCCCTCGGTGATCCAGTTGTCCGCCGTGGTTTTCCAGGAAACGATCCCGCCCCACCACTGGTGGGCGAACTCATGGGCCAGGAGATCGGTGCCGGCATCGCTCATCGCCAGCGCCGACTCCAGGCGCGGCCGACGTTGTACCGCGGTCGTCCGCAGGGGCTTGCCCGCGTCGACGCTCATGACGATGAGGCCGCTGTAGCTGACGCCGCCCAGCCATTGGCCGCGACGGAAGAGGATGCTCAGCTCATTCGTGCCGAGAGGACCGAAACGCCGTTCGTAAAAAGAGAGGATGCGCCCGATCTCCGCAGTGTTGAAATGACTGTCGAGATCGAACCCCGGCCAGCCGTACAGGCGCACGGTCAACGGCCCGCTGAGGATCCCGATCGGCTGGAAGCGGCCGCAGACGAGTGCCATGCCCTTGGCGCTGGGATTCTCGAAGCGGAAGCCGCAATCGCCCACCGCGGGGCCTCCGCCGCTGCGGGTGCCGCTGCCCAGGCAATTCCAGCCTTCGGGGAGGCGCAGGGTCATCTGCAGCGCGGCAAAATCGAGGCGCGGGTGCGGGTAAAAGTCCCTGACATAAGAAAGGAATCGGCAATCATCGACCGGTCCTTCGCCGCCGGGCGCCGTTTGCCGGCCAGTGCGCAAGGAACTGCCGGTCACGACAAATGGATCGGCGGACTGGTCCAGGCAGCCGCTGTAGCTGAGTTCGAGGTCGCCCCCTGGCGGGCAGCGCAGCACACACTCCCCGGCTTCATGGGAAAAATCCGTCAGCGGTTCGCCCGCGACGCTCAGCGAACTCAACTGCATGCCCTCAGCCAGCCACAGTCGCCGCTCATCGGCCGACCCGGCAAAAGTGAGCCGCGCGGTCGCTTCCAGTAATCCGCGCTCCGGGTCGTAGGAGCCGTCCAGTCGCAGCGCCAGCAGGTGATCCGCTTCCGTGGCCGCCGGTTTCGCGGCGGCGGTCCCGGCGCACAACGATCCTGCCAGGATCCCGACCTGCGCGAGCAGCAGGCAAACCAGCGCGCCGACATCGCTCGGTCGCCGCGCCGTCACGCATCTCATTTTTCTCATCTTGCCCTCCTTCAGCCCAAGGGCAACTGAAGTTCCCGTCGATCAGGGATCTCTCCCGATCGACTCCGGGCTTTCTCTCCCCGAAGGGATGACGCATGACATAGCCACTGGGTTTGTGACCGAAGGATTGAATCCCCGGAATCAACCCCAGGTACTACCCCGAAAGCGGAGCAGGGCCTTCACGTGTTCAGTTTTCCGTTCAATGCTTCAAAACTTTGGATGGCGCCGACGGGATGACCGGCCGGCAAACGATCATCGCCGAGGCCGCCGCCGGGTTCCCCTCTTGGCTTCGGCTTCATCCTCTCCCACTTTTACCCTGGAACCCGCCGCCCTTCGCGTTGACTTGGCCGGGGAAAAGAATTAGAATCGCTTCATGAAAGAGAAAATCCACGCCACCACCGTGTTGTGCGTCCGCCAGGGCGGCCGGGTGGTCATCGGCGCCGACGGCCAGGTAACGCAGCAGAACACCGTGTTGAAGCACACGGCCCGCAAGATCCGCCGCCTCTACAACGACACGGTCGTGGCCGGATTCGCCGGCTCCACCTCGGATGCCTTTTCCCTCTTCCAGCGCTTCGAGGCCAAGCTGGAGGAGTACAACGGCAACATCGCGCGCGCCGCCGTGGAGCTTTCCAAGGACTGGCGCACCGACAAGGTCCTGCGCCACCTGGAGGCCATGCTGGTCGTCGCCAACAACGAGAAGATGTACCTGCTTTCGGGAACGGGCGACATCATCGAGCCCGACGAGAACGTCCTGGCCATCGGCTCAGGCGGCCCCTTTGCCCAGGCCGCGGCGCTGGCCCTGAGCCGCGAAACGAAGCTGGACGCGCGGGCCATCGTCGAGAAATCGCTGGCCATCGCCTCCGCTCTCTGCATCTACACCAACGCGAACTTCACCATCGAGGAGCTCTGACCGTGGGGGATGCCGTCACCGTCATGGGCGACGATTTGACCCCGCGGCAGATCGTCCGCGAGCTCGACCGCTTCATCATCGGCCAGAACAACGCCAAAAAGGCGGTGAGCATCGCCCTGCGCAACCGTTACCGCCGCCAGAAACTGCCTGCGGACATCGCCGACGACATCATCCCCAAGAANNGCCGCCTGGCCAAGCTGACCCGCTCCCCCTTCATCAAGGTGGAAGCTTCGAAGTTCACCGAGGTCGGCTACGTGGGCCGTGACGTGGAATCCCTGGTCCGCGACCTGGTGCGCATCGCCGTCGACCTGGTCAAGGCCGAAAAAATGGCCGAGAACGGCGAAAAGGCCCAGCGCAGCACCGAGGAAAGGATCCTGGCCATCCTGCTCCCCGCGCCCAAGGCGGCCAAGGAGACCGCCCCGGGGGAAGAAGGCGGGGAAAGCGAATCCGAAAGCTTCGCCAAGAGCCGCGAAAAGCTGCGCAAGCTGCTGCGGGCGGGGAAGCTGAACGACCGGGTCATCGAGGTCGAGGTCAAGGCCAACCCCTTCACACCCCTCGAGATATTTTCCGCCAGCGGCGTGGAGGAGATCGGCATCCAGATCAGCGAGATGATGCCCAACCTTCTCGGTTCCCGGGGATCCCGTAAGCGGAAAATGTCCCTGGAAGAGGCTTTCCAGCATATGTTGCAGGAAGAACAGAACCGCCTGCTGGACATGGACCAGGTGTCCAATGTCGCCATCCAGCGTACCGAGCAGATGGGCATCGTCTTCCTCGACGAGATCGACAAGATCGCCGGCCGCGAGAGCGGCGGCCACGGCCCCATGGTTTCGCGCGAAGGCGTCCAGCGCGACCTGCTGCCGATCATCGAGGGCACCACGGTCAACACCAAGTACGGCATGGTCCGCACCGACCACATCCTTTTCATCGGCGCCGGCGCCTTCCACGTGGCCAAGCCGGCCGACATGATCCCCGAACTGCAGGGGCGCTTCCCCATTCGCGTCGAGCTGGAATCGCTGAACCGGGAAGATTTCGTGCGCATCCTGACCGAGCCGCAGAACGCGCTGGTCAAGCAATACCAGAACCTGCTGGGCACCGAGGGTCTGGAGGTCGAGTTCACCCCGGACGCAGTCGACGAGATCGCCACCCTGGCCGTGGAGGTCAACAGCGCCGCGGAGAACATCGGCGCCCGGCGCCTGCATACCATCATGGAGAAGGTGATGGAGGACATCTCCTTCGACGCCTCCGACCTGGAGCACGGCCGGGTGCGCATCGACGGCGCCTATGTACGGCGCAAGGTCGAGGATATCGTCAAGGACGGCGACTTGAGCAAGTACATCCTGTGAAAAACATGAGAAAAAGAATCCTTTGCTTATCGGCGGTCATCGTGCTGCTGTGGAGTTGCGGCAAGAAAGGGCCCCTGGTCCTCGAACCCGAGCTGCTGCCGCCGGCGCTGACCCGGCTGGAACTTCGGCAGGTCGGCCACGAGGTCGAACTTTCCTGGAAGTATCCGGCCCTGCTTTCCGATAATCAGACCCCCCTGCAGTCTTCCCAGGTGCGCGGCGTGGGCGTATACCACCTGGTCAAGCCCTTCAGCCCCGGCAGCTTTGAGAAGAAAAGCGAACTCCTGGCCCGGCCCAGGGCCGAGGAGATCACCGCCAGCGGCGACATGCACACCGTCGCCATCCCCTTCAAGGCCAGGATGCTCAAGGAAAAGGAACACGCCTTCGCCGTGGCCTATTATTACGGCAGGACGCGATCGCCCCTGGGCGTCGTGGAGAAGATCGCCACCCGCCCTCCTCCCGAAGCGGTGCCCAACCTGAAGATCGGCCGCGAGGGCAAGGTCGTGGTGCTGAAATGGGACCCGCCCCGCGTTGACAGCGAAGGCCAGCCACTCCCCGCCCTCCTGGGTTACCGCGTCTACCGCCGCATCGCCGCCGTCGCTTCGGCGTCCAAGAGTGCCCCGCTGAAGGCTGCCGGCGCCTTTATCCCCGTCAACGCCAAACCGGTCAAGGGCGAATACTACGAAGACCGCGACACCGGCATGGACGGTGACTACGAGTACCGCGTATCCAGTCTCCTCGCCGAGCGCATCGAGAGCGCCCCCTCGGCCATCGTCAAGATCAACGTCCAGGACACCTTTCCCCCCGACGTCCCGGTCAACTTGGTCACTTTCACCGCCAGGGACCATATTTTCCTGACCTGGGAGGCCGTGCGCGACCCTGACCTCGACCATTACGTCATATTCCGCAGGTCGTCCACCGAGGAGGAGTTCAAGATACTGGAAGCATCCGTGGCTGAGAACTTCTATCGCGACCGCCAGGTGGTCAAGGGGCAGGAATTCATTTACGCCATTGCCGCCGTCGACCGCAAGGGCAACGAGAGCGAACGGGGCCGCCCCGCCCGCCACCGGTTCGAATAAACCGCAGCTTGGCCATGAACGGCCCCGCCCCGGATCGAGCCGCCAAGGCCATCGTTGTCCTGGTCGCCTGCCCTGACTACGACGAACCGCGGGTGGAGGCGGCGTTGCGCCGGGGTGTCGGCCTGCTGGGCGGCATCGGCCGCTTCGCTTCCGGTTCCGAGCGCATTCTGCTCAAGCCCAACGTGCTGGTCGGCGCCGCCGCCGAGAAGAACGTCACCACTCACCCCGCCGTTTTCAAGGCCATGGGCCGGCTGCTGCTGGAGAACGGCGCCCGGGTCAGCTACGGGGACTCGCCGGGATTCGGAAGCCTGGAAACGGCGGCCGCCAAGTCCGGTTTGGCGGATGCCGCCCGCGGGATCGGTATCGAGATGGCCGATTTTTCCGCCGCCGTCCAGGTCAGCTTCAGCGAAGCCCTGATCGCCAGGCAGCTGGTGCTGGCGCGCGCGGCATTGGACGCCGACGGCATCATCGGCCTGTCCAAGATGAAAACCCACGGGTTCATGCGCGTCACCGGCGCCGTGAAAAACCAGTTCGGATGCGTCCCAGGCATTCGCAAGGGGGAATACCACGTCAAGATGCCGCGCAGCGAGCACTTTGCCGCCATGCTGGTCGATGTCTGCCGCCGCCTGAAGCCGCGGCTGAACGTCATGGACGGGATCGTGGCCATGGAAGGCAACGGCCCGGGCTCCGGGACGCCGCGGCGGATGAACGTCCTGTTGCTCTCCGCCGACCCGCTGGCCCTGGACGCCGTATTCTGCCGACTGGTGCACATGCCGCCGCATAACGTGCCGACCATGAAGCCCGGGGCCGAGAGCGGCCTGGGCACCTGGGAGGAGGATTCGATCGTGATCCTCGGGGATGCCCCGTCGCGCTTCTCCTGCCCGGACTTCAAGGTGGTGCGCCAGCCCCCCGTGCCCTTCGACCGTTCCTTCCCCTATTATCTCAAAAAGTGGATCACGCCGCGGCCGGTCATCGATCCCGGTTGCTGCACACGCTGCGGCATCTGCAGCGAAGTGTGCCCGCTGGAACCCGAAGCCGTCGCGCCCGCCGACCGCGGCTTGCCGCCCGTTTACGATTACCGGCGCTGCATCCGCTGCTACTGCTGCCAGGAGATGTGCCCGCACGGCGCCATCTCCATCCGCCGGCCCGTCCTGAGCCGGCTCATCCATCGCTGACGTCTGCTTCCCGCCGCGGCAGTTCAGCGTGTCGGCAACTCCATCACGGCATCGATCACCGATCCGTCCGCCGAGGGGGTGGTCATGAAGCCCAGACGCTTGAAAAGCGCCAGCATTCTCGTGTTGTCGTGGCCGGTCTGGGCGACCACGCGCCGCAATCCCCAGTGGCCCGCGATCTCCAGACAGCACTCGGTCAGCACGCTCCCCAGCCCCTTGTTCTGCCACTTGTCCCCCACCAGGACGGCGTATTCCACGCTCTCGTGGTCGGGATCGGCGACCAGGCGCCCCACTCCCAGCAGCTCGCGCCGGCCGTCCCGCTCCAGCTCGGCGACCATGGCGATCTCGCGGTCATAATCAATGAAGCAATACCGGACCGCCGCCTGGTGCGACTGCCACTGGAAAAAATGGCGGAAGCGGGCGTAGATGGACTCGCGCGAACAACCGGCCAGGAGCTCCATCCACAACGGCTCGTCCTCGGGGCGGATGGGGCGCAGCAGGACGGGCGTGCCGTCGGGCAGGCTCGCCTGCCGGACGTACTCCTCAGGATAGGGGCGCAGGGCCAGGTGAGGGTAGGATCGCGCCCCGGCTTCCGGCAGCGGTCCCTCGATGACCAGGCGCGCGTCCAGGGCGATCACCTTCTCCGCCGTGACCAAGAGCGGATTGATGTCCAGCTCGGCGATCTCGGGATAGTCGGCGGCGAAATACGACAGCCGGATCAGGGTCTCCAGAAGACGGTCAGCGGCAAGCGGCCGGCGGCCGCGGTAGCCGTTCAGCAGGGGCCAGATCTTCAGCGACTCCAGCATGCGCCGGGCCAGCCGCTCGTTGAGCGGCGGGAATCCCAGGCTGCGGTCGGCGAACAATTCGGCCTCGGTGCCGCCGCGGCCGGCCAGGACGACCGTGCCGAATACCGGGTCCTTTTTGATGCCCAGGATCAGCTCCACTCCCTGATGATCACGGATCATGGATTGGACGGTCACCCCGGTCACCCGCGCCGCCGGCGCCTGTTGCCGCGCCCGTTCCATCACCGCCTGGAACGCCTGCCGCACGCCGTCCGCGTCTTTCAGGTCAAGGACCACTCCGCCCACGTCGCTCTTGTGGCTGATATCCGGGGAAAGGATCTTCAGCACGACCGGGAAACCGATCTGCCGGGCCACGGAGGCCGCCTCGTCGGCGCTGGCGGCCACCCGGGGCATGGCGGTGGGGATGCCGTAGGCCTCCAGCAGGGACTTGGAATCGTTTTCGCTCAGGGTCCGCCGCTCGTTCCCCGCCAGTTTCCTGAATTCGGCATGCAGGCCCCGGCGATCCGAAGTGAAGGCCAATGGGATATCCCTGGGCGTTTCGTAAAGACTGTCCAGGTTGCGGGCATAGGCCACCAGGGTCATGAACGCGCGTACCGCCTGCTCCGGGGTGCGGTAACCGGCGATGCCGGTATCGGCCAGCACCCGCCGGCCCTCGCTCATGCTTTCCCCGCCCAGCCAGGCCGCCAGGATCGGCTTGGCCGACAGGTCTTTGAGCTGCGCCAACGCCTGGGCCATCGTCGTCGCGTTGGTCATGGCCTGCGGCGTGACGATCACCAGCACGGCGTCTGCGGCCGGGTCCTGCAGCACGATTTCCACCGCCTTGGCCAGGCGCTTGGAACGGGCATCGCCCAGAACATCGACCGGATTGCCGTGCGACCAGCAGGGAGGCAGTATCGCGTCCAGTCGGGCCAGCGTATCGGCGCCCAGCTTCGCCAGGGAGCCGCCGGCCTGGATCAGCGCGTCGGCGGCCATCACGCCGGGTCCGCCGGCATTGGTGACGACGGCCAACCGCGGACCCAGCGGGACCTTTTGGCGGCCGATGAGCTCGGCGCAATCGAAGATCTCGCCGATATCCAGCACCCGCGCCAGGCCGGCGCGCTGGAAAGCAGCGTCATAGACGGCATCCTCGGCGGCCAGGGCGCCGGTATGCGAAGCCGCCACCTGCGCCGACTCGGGAAAGCGCCCTGCCTTGTAGGCCACGATGGGCTTGCTGCGGGCGAAAGCGCGGGCGGCGGTCATGAATTTGCGCGCCTGGCCGATCGATTCCACGTAGAGGATGATCGAGCGTGTCCTTTCGTCCTCCCCCAGGTAGTCGATCAGGTCTCCGAAGTCGATGTCCAGGGCGTTGCCGATCGAGGCCACGCAGGAAAACCCGATGTTCTCGGCCCGCGCCCAATCCAGCACGGCGGCGCACAGGGCGCCCGACTGGGAAATGAAGGCCACGTGACCGCTCTTGGGCATGGCGCCGGCGAAGCTCATGTTAAGCTGGCGGTTGGGGACGATGACTCCCAGGCAGTTGGGCCCGAGGATGCGCATGGATCCGAAGCGGCGTGACTCGGCCAGGATCTGCTCCTCCAGGGCCCGGCCATCCGGGCCGGTCTCGCGGAATCCGGAAGAAACGATGACGATGCCGGGAATGCCCGCTTCGCCGCATTCGCGCACCAGCGCCGGCACCCTGGCCGCCGGGGCGCAGATGACGCCCACGTCGACGGGTCGGGGCAGCTGGTCGAGCGCGGCAAAGCAGGAAATGCCCATGACGGCCTCGAAGTCGGGATTGACCGGATAGACGACCCCGCGGTAGCCGCTGTTGACCAGGTTGCCGAGCACCTTGCCCCCGACACTCCTGGGATTGGCCGTGACACCGATCAACGCGATGCGCTGCGGATTGAAGATGTTCTCCAGTTTATGAATGGCCATGACCCGGCTCCTTTCCCCCGCGGGGAAGAATCATATGGCATGCGGCGTGACCTGTCAAACGCCGGCCAGGCGGCGCAGAACATTTAGAAAATGGTCCACCTCGCCGGCGCTGTTGTACAGGGAGAGGCCGGCGCGCACGGCACCGCCCCGGTCGCCGAGGCCGAGGTAGCGCATGGCTTCCCAGGCGTAGTAATCGCCGTCCCAAACATGGATGCCTTCATCCCCCAGTCGGCTCGCAACCTCGGCCGGCGTCCGGCCGGCGAGCGTGAAGCAGGCGGTGGGCGTACGCTCGTGGAGGCGCCCCGGATCGGTGATGCCGTAGATGCGCACTCCGGGAATCTCCTTCAGTCCCGCGAGCAGGCGGGCAAAGAGCGACGATTCATGATCGCTGACGGCGGCCAGGGCCTGCTTCAAAAGCCGTCGGCGCCCCGCGGGATACGACTCGCAGCCGCTGCCGAGCTCCTGCCCCAGGGCGGCGAGGAAATCGATTGCCGCGGCCACGCCGGCGATCGCCTCGTGGCTCTTGGTCCCGGTCTCGAAGCGATCGGGGGCGCTGTCGGCAGCCGGCCGCACCTTGAAGGGATCGAGTTGTTCCAGGACCTCGCGCCGGCCATAGAGCACCCCGGAGTGCGGCCCATAAAACTTGTAAGGCGAGCAGGCCAGAAAATCGCAGTTCAGGAGTTGAACATCGATGGGACGGTGGGGGGCGTAATGCACGGCATCGACGAAGGTCAGAACGCCGGCGGTGCGGGCGGCGGCCAGGATGCGGGGCAGGTCATTGACCGTGCCGAAGGCGTTGGAAGCGCCGCCGACGGCCAGCAGCCGCGTCCGGTCCGTGATCGTCCGCCCCAGGCTTTCCAGCTTCAGGGTGCAGTCAACGGGATCGAACTCCAGCCAGCGGATCATGACGCCCTGCTCCTGCAGATGGAGCCAGGGAGCGATGTTGGCGTCATGGTCGAGACGGGTGACGATGATCTCGTCGCCGGCCTGCAGCTTCCGCCCGATGATGCGCGCCAGGTGCAGGGTCAGGGTGGTCATGTTGGCGCCGAAGACGATCTCATCGCCGCTGCGGGCGTTCAGCAGGTCGGCCATGGCGGCGCGGCCGGCGGCGACGACCTCGTCGCTGCGCCGCGAGAAGGCGAACCGGCCGTGCTCGTTGGCGTTGGCTTCGCGATAATAGGCGCTGACGGCGTCCATGACCGCCTGCGGGACCTGGGTGCCGCCCGGGCCGTCGAAAAACACGGCTCCGGCGGCCAGAGCCGGGAATTGGCCGCGGATGCGCTCAACGGAATATTTCATGGTCCCTCCTGCGTTCATGGGACGGATCGGTCGCTCAGCGGCGCAAAGAGATATTTTTCATGGCCAGGGCGGCGATCGACTCGCCGATGCTGATCGAGGCCGTGGCGGCCGGCGAGGGGGCATTGAGCACGTGGACCATGCGCTCCGCCTCCTGGATGCGGAAATCGTCGGCCAGGAAGCCGTTGATCTCCAGCGCCTGGGCGCGGACGCCGGCGGCCCCGGGCTCCAGGTCCTCGGCGCGAATGTCGGGGATCAGGCGCTGCAGCGCCCTGACGAAGGCTTTCTTGGAAAAGGAGCGGTAGAACTCGCCGAAGCCCATCTTCCAGTACTTCAGGCTCATGATCCAGAACCCCGGATAAAAGGCCATCTGTGCCGTATCGCGCAGGGAGAAGCTCGTCTTGTCATATCCATGGCGCTTGAAAGCCAGGACGGCGTTCGGGCCCGCTTCCCTCCCGCCGCCGATCATGCGCGTGAAGTGCACGCCCAGGAATGGGAAGCGGGCATCGGGGACCGGATAGACCAGGTTGCGCACCAGGTGGCGGCGCTGCGGGGCCAGTTGGAAGTACTCGCCGCGAAAGGGGATGATCTGCAGGCCGGGACGGACCCCGCACATGCGGGCCAGGCGGTCGGACTGCAGACCGGCGCAATTGACCAGGCTGCGGCAGCGCACCCGGCCGACGCTGGAGTCGAGAATCAGTTCCGCTCCCTCGCGCCGGCAGCCGCTGACCTTGAAGTTCAGGCGGATCTCGCCGCCTTGCTTCTGGATGATCTCGGCGAACTTGTCGCAGACCCGGTTATAATCGACAATGCCGGTCTCCCCCACCCAGAGGCCGGCGATGCCGGCCACGCTGGGCTCGTATTCTTTCAGCTCCTCGCGGCCCAGGCGGCGTAGCTTTTGCAAGCCGTTGGCCCGGCCCTTGGCCTCGACGGCATCCAGCGCGGGAATTTCGCTGGCCCGCGTGGCCACGACCAGTTTGCCGCAAGGCTCGTGGTCGATGCCCTGCTCGCGGCAGAAGCGGTAAAGGGCTTCGCGGCCGGCCACGCAATTCTTCGCCTTGAGCGATCCCGGCTTGTAGTACAGGCCGGAATGGATCACGCCGCTGTTGTTGCCGGTCTGGTGGGCGGCCAGCCTGCCCTCGGCCTCGAGGACGACGACCGAGTGCACCCCGGCCCTGACCAGGGCCATGGCCGTAGCCAGGCCGACGATACCGCCGCCGATGATCGCGACGTCATAGATGCGCTCGCCCATTGCTCGCTCCTTGCTATTCCAGTGTTGCGCTTGCGGTTGGAAACAAGGGTGGAATATAGCAGAAGCGTTCCGATGAGTCAAACCCGGTCGCACGAAAGTAAAAAGTGAAAAGTGAAAAGTGAAATGGAAAAAAGACCATGGATGCCTATCTCTCATTGGGTGCTTTTCACCTTTCACTTTTTCACCATTCACTTTTCACCGAGGTCTTCAGGATATCCTCCTTACCCGTTTGCCCGGCGCATGCTTCTGCGGTATAATGGCCATTCCCTGGAGGTCCCTGATGATCAACGAGGCAATATTCCGCGAATACGACATCCGCGGCCTGGCCGACAGCGAGCTGGCCGACCCGGTGGTGGAGCGCATCGCCATGGCCGCCGCCGCCATTTACGTGCGCGAGGGCAAGAAGGAGATCGCCGTCGGCATGGACGGCCGGCCCAGCTCGCCGCGCATCAAGCGGCTGTTCGGCCGCACCCTGGCCCGCTTCGGCCTGCAGGTGATCGACCTGGGACTGGTGCCGACGCCCGTGGTCTATTATGCCGCTTTCCGCCACCAGCTGGGGGGGGGCGTCATCATCACCGCCTCGCACAACCCCAGCGAATACAACGGTTTCAAGGTTATGCTCGGCACCGCCGCCCTGTATGGCGACCAGGTCAAGGAGATCTACCGCCTCGCTGTTTCCGGCCCTTTCCCCCCCGAAGCGCCGGGAGGCGTCCGGGAACAGGACATCCTGCCCGAGTACATGCAGTACATCCTGGACAATATCCAGCTGAAGAAAAAGCTGCGCGTCGTCGTCGACGCCGGCAACGGCACCGGCGGCATCACCGCCCCCGAGCTTTACCGCCGCCTGGGCGCCGAGGTCATCCCGCTGTACTGCGACGTCGACGGCCGCTTCCCCAACCATCATCCCGACCCGACGGTGGCCGGGAACCTGCAGGACATGATCGCCAAGGTCAGGGAGAGCGGCGCCGACCTGGGCATCGGCCTCGACGGCGACGCCGACCGCATCGGCGTCGTCGACAACCTGGGGCGCATCCTCTGGGGCGACCAGCTCCTGCTCATTTTTGCCCGCGACATCCTGAAGGATCACCCGGGCGCCACGATCATCTCCGAGGTCAAGGCCTCGGAGGTCTTCTACAGCGAGGTGCGCCGGCTCGGCGGCAACCCCATCATGTGGAAAGCCGGGCACTCGCTGATCAAGAAAAAGCTTTTTGAAGTAAACGCCCTCGCCGCCGGCGAGGTGAGCGGCCACGTCTTTTTCAACGACAAGTGGTTCGGCTTTGACGACGCCGTCTACGCCGGCGCTCGGCTGCTGGAGATCCTCGGCGCGACCGACGCCAGCCTGGCCGACATGTTCGATGCCATCCCCAAGGTCTGCAATACCCCCGAGATCCGCATCGACGCCGGCGACGACATCAAGTTCCACGTGGTCGACGAGGTGCGCGAACATTTCCGCAAGATCCTGCCCGTGATCGACATCGACGGCGCCCGCGTGCAGTTTCCCCGCGGCTGGGCCCTGGTGCGCGCCTCCAACACCCAGCCCGCGCTGGTGGTGCGCTACGAGGCCGACGCCCCGGAGGAACTAGCGCGCATTCAGGCCCAAGTGGACGCGGTCATCCGCCTCGCCCTGGCCGCGGCCGCGAAGTAACCGTGCCCTTCGCCATCCAGGTCATCCTGCTGGCCGTCGTCCAGGGATTCACCGAGTTCTTCCCGGTCAGCTCCAGCGGCCACCTGCTGCTTTTCCAGAAGCTGCTGGGGTTCACCACCCTGCCGCTGGTCTACGACATTTTCTTCCATGTCGGCACGCTGCTGGCGGTCGTCGCCTTTTTCTTCAAGGACCTCAGGGAGCTGGCGCTGCGCTGCTGGAAAAGGGAGAACGCCCGCCTGCTGCTGCTCCTGGCCGCCGCCACCCTGCCGACGGCGCTCATCGGCTTCCTGTTCCGGGATTTCTTCGAATCGCTCTTCAGCGGCACATCCTGCCTCGGCTTCGCCTTTCTCTTCACCGCCGCCGTGCTCCTGGCCGCAAAACATTTGCGCCTGAAGAATAAAATGCCCGATCTTCCCGCCGCCGTGCTCATCGGCGTGGCCCAGGGCATCGCCATCATTCCCGGCGTCTCGCGCTCGGGCATGACCATCGCCGTTGCCCTGATCCTCGGCCTGGGTTTCGGGTTCTCGTTTCGCTTCTCCTTCCTGCTCTCCATCCCGGCGGTGCTGGGGGCACTGCTGCTGGAAGCCGGCCATATCCCCTGGGAGGGAGGCCATTGGCCGCAGCTGGCACTGGCGGTGGCGGTGGCGGCCCTGGCGGGATTCCTGGCCCTCATGCTGCTGAGGAGGATCGTGGTGCAGGACCATTTCCACCGCTTCGCCTACTACGTCCTGGCCATCGCCGCCTTCACGTTCCTTTTTTTCTGAGCCGACCGTAGTAGCTGGCCTGTAACCGACCTGATAGATTTTTATTTCTGTTTGCAGCCCGCGCCCACGATTGCGCTGCGTTTTTCCCGTCAGGTTTTTCCCGCTGTTCCCGGAAGGAAGAGTCGCATTCAGTACTGCAGCCTCTGGCGCACCATCTCGGTGATGGTGCGGAAATCGATCTTGCCGCTTCCCATTTTGGGGAACTCGTCCAGCACGACGAACTGTTTTGGCAGCGAGATCGCGGGCAGCTCAGCGGCCATGGCCTTGAGCAGCTTGCGCTCGCTGACCTCACCGGTGACGGCGGCGACGATCCGGGCACCCTTGAGCGAGTCGGGTACCTCCACCACGCAGCAATCCACGCCCTCGGGCAGCAGCCCCAGCATGACGCTCTCGACCCGGACCAGCGAGACCATCTCGCCGCCGATCTTGACGAAGCGCTTCAGGCGGCCGCGATGCCACAGGAAGCCCTCCTCGTCGAGCACGCCCATGTCGCCCGTTTCGTACCAGCCGTCCTTGATGCGCAGCGAGGTTTCCTCCAGGTCGTCGAAATAGCCCTTCATCACCAGGTCGCCCTTGACCAGGATCTTGCCCTCGCTGCCCGGGGGCAGCGCCTCGCCGGAATTGATGTCCACGATCTTGACCCGCACGCCGGGCAGTACCTTGCCCACGCTCCCCGGCTTGTTGGCCCCGGGAAGATTGGTGGCGACCACCGGGCTGGTCTCGGTGGTGCCGTACCCCTCGCAGAGCTCGAGGCCATGCTTCTGCAGGAACCCGGCGCGCAGCGAATCGGGCGTCTTGTCGGCGCCGGCGACGGCGACGCGCAGCGAGGCGAAGTCGCCGGGATCGGATTGGCGCAAGTAGCCGGCGAAGAAGCTGGGCGTGCCCACCATCAGCGTCACTTTTTCCTCGCGGACGATTGAACAGATCTTTTTGTATTCCAGGGGATTGGCGTAAGCGACGATGGTCATGCCGTAGAGCAGCGGCAGCCAGAAATCGACATTGTGGCCAAAGACGTGAAACAGCGGCAGATTGGCCAGCATGACGTCGGCGCTGGTCACGGTCAGCACCCGGCCGATGTCCAGGACATTGGAGCCGATGTTGCGGTGGGTCAATTGCACCGCCTTGGGGTCCTTTTCGCTGCCCGAGGTGAAGAGGATGACCAGGTTGTCGTCGGGCTCGCCCTGGTGCACCGACTTGAGCAGCAGCGGCAGCGGCAGCTTCGACTTGACCAGCGCCCCCACCTTGTCAACCGCTCCCACTCCGGCCATGATGTCCTCGATGAAAACCATGCCGGGCACCAGGCGGCAGCCGATCTTCTCCAGCAGTGCCCGCGAGGCGATAATGGTCTTGAAACCGCATTTTTTCTGGGCGTACTCGGCGTTGCCGGCGGCGCCGGTGGAATAGTTGATCATCACCGGCACCTTCCCGGCCAGGAGCACTCCCAGCACCGTGAGCATGCAGCCCGCCGAGGTGGGGACCATGATGCCAATGAATCCGTCGTGGTATTTCCTGAATTTGCCGGCCAGGATCAGCGAAGCGATCAGCGCCTTGCCGTAACTGACGTTTTTTTCCAGGAAGCGGTCGATGATGGCCGGCTTGGCCCCGAATTTCTTGGCGTTCTTGATGAATTCCTGATGCAGGAGCACGCGGCACCTCCAGGTCGATTTTTTAACGATTCCTTATAACACAGGGCCGGCGGCTTGGCAATGTTCGCGGGGAATACCATCAAGGGATGCGCACGGCCGGATCGCCGAGTGGCGACGGGTCACCTTGCTTTCGCCTTCTTCTCCCTGATCTTCATTTTTTTCATTTTTTTGGCGATGGTATTCCGGTGCAGCTTGACGCTGGTCGACATCTTGAGCAGGTTGTAATCGTACTTTTCCAGCAGCGCCTGCAGCAGGGTTTTCTCGAATTCTTCAGTGATCTCCTTGTAGAAGAGGTAACGGGAATTCACCGCCTTCCCCGCCAGGATCTTCATCTGGTTCTTGATGGTCAGGGCTTCAAACTGTTCGGTGAGTTCTATTATTTTTTTTGCTGTCATGGATCCGGATGACGTTCAGCTTGTCCCTCAGGGCGGGGGGCAGCACTTGGATGCCGGCAACGAGCACTCGGGTCAGTGCGGGAGCCAGCTGCGAGTGTTGAAGCGGCCGCGGGTCGAGCGGAAAAGCCAGGAAGCCATAGATGACGAGCCCGCAGAGGAGGATGCCGCGCAACAGACCGAACGCGGCCCCCAGGAGACGGTCGATCCCCTTGAGCGGGCCGACGACCAGGATCTTGCTCACCAGCATGGTGAACAGGGCGCCGGCGGCGGCGACCAGGGCCAGCACCAGCAAGAAACCGGTAAAATCGGCCAGGCCGCGGTTATGGATCAGGCCGTGGAGCAGCAGGCCGGCATCGTGATAGTGGACAAAGGCCAGCACCAGGGCGGCGACCAGAAAAAGCAGCGAAAGCAATTCGCGCACCAGGCCGCGGATCAGGCCGAAAATGAAGGAAAACAACAGGACGACAATGAACAGCAGGTCCAGGATGTTCAGTTCCCCGTTCATGGCTGGCGGCCGGTCAGGATACGGAAGATTTCCCAGTATTTTTCGGCCGTGGCGGCGATCACTTCATCAGGCAGCACCGGTGGGGGCGACGTCCTGTCCCAGGAAGAGGCCAGCAGGTGGTTGCGCACGTACTGTTTGTCCAGGGGCGGGGGCTCCTGACCCGGCCGGTAGTCCGCCAGCTTCCAGAAGCGCGAGGAATCCGGGGTGAAGATCTCGTCGATCACGACGATCCTTCCCTGCTCATCGTGCCCGAACTCGAACTTGGAGTCGGC
>DCVB01000087.1 GCA_002327965.1 Candidatus Aminicenantes bacterium UBA2199
TCCTACAAGAACCTGATCATGATCCTCGTCGGGTTGCTCTTCATCTATATCGCCATCCGCAAGGACTACGAGCCGCTGCTGCTGGTGCCCATCGGCTTCGGCATCATCGTCGGCAATATCCCCCTGCCGGTGCAGCTCTTCAACAGCCTGTCGGTCTACATGATTGATCCGCTGACCCGGGAATACGTCTTCAACACGACCAGCAATTCGGTCCTGGGCATCATCTACCAGTTCGTCACCTCGGGGATGTTCCCGCCGCTGATCTTCCTGGGCATCGGCGCCATGACCGATTTTTCCACCCTGCTCTCCAACCCCAAATCGATCCTGCTCGGGGCCGCCGCCCAGGTCGGCATTTTCGCCACCTTCCTCGGGGCGCTGCTGCTCAAATTCACGCCGGCCCAGGCGGCTTCCATCGGCATCATTGGCGGCGCCGACGGTCCCACGGCCATATTTCTCACCTCCAAGCTGGCGCCGGCGCTGATCGGCCCCATCGCCATCGCCGCCTATTCCTACATGGGGCTGGTGCCGATCATCCAGCCGCCGATCATGAAACTGCTGACCAGCGACAAGGAACGGCGCATCCGCATGAAGCCCAGCCGCAAGGCGACCCAGACCGAGAAGATCGTCTTCCCCATCGCCGCCTTCATCGTCACCACCTTTATCGCCCCCGGCGCCATCCCCCTGCTGGGCATGCTCTTCTTCGGCAACCTGCTGAAGGAGTCGGGAGTGACCGGCCGCCTGGCCAAGACCGCCTCCTCGGCGCTGATCGACATCAGCACCATGCTGCTGGGCCTGGTCGTCGGCGCCTCCACAACCGCCCAGGTCTTCCTCAACACCCGCTCCATCCTGATCTTCGTCCTCGGCTGCGCCGCATTCGCCGTGGCCACCTGCAGCGGCGTGCTCTTCGCCAAGCTGATGAATCTTTTTCTCAAGCAAGGCAACAAGATCAATCCGTTGATCGGGGCGGCCGGGGTTTCGGCCGTTCCCGATTCTGCCCGTGTAGCCGAGATGGTCGGCCGCGAATACGACCCCGACAACCACCTGCTGATGCATGCCATGGGTCCCAACGTGGCCGGCGTCATCGGCTCGGCCATCGCCGCCGGCATCCTGCTGGGAATCTTTTAATCTGAAGGAGAAGCCATGAACAAGATCATTTCCTGCGTGCCCAACGTCTGCGAGGGCAAGGACCAGAAATTCATCGATTCCCTGGTGGAAAAAATTAAGACCGTGACCGCACTCACCCTGCTCGACGTCTCCCGCGACAGCGTGCGCAATCGCACCGTCTTCTCGTTCACCGGTCCCCAGGAGGCCTTGTTCGAGGCCGGAATGCTGATCTACCGCGACACCCTGGCCCATGTCGACATGCGCCAGCACCTGGGCGAATACCCCCGCCTCGGCGCCGTGGACGTTTTTCCCTTCGTGCCGCTGAAGGAAGCGACCATCGAGGAAACGGTGGCCATGTCGGAGGCCTTCGCCCGCAGGGTGGCCGAGGAGTTCAATATCCCCGTCTTCCTTTACGGCGAATCGGCGCGCAGCCCCATGCGCCGCTACGTCGAGAACATCCGTGAAGGAGAATACGAGGGGCTGGAGAACAAGCTGAAGGACCCGCGCTGGAAGCCCGATTTCGGCCCCTCGGCCTTCCAGCCCGCCGCCGGCGCCACGATCATCGGCGCCCGCTACCCCATGATCAGCTTCAAGGCCGTCCTCGATACTCCCGAGGAGGCGATCGCCGAGGACATCAGCCGGCTCATCCAGCACGCCCACGGCGGACTGGCCCATGTCAACGCCTATGCCGGCCTGGACAGCGAGCACAAGGCGGCGCAGATCACGGTGACCATCGCCAACTACCGGGCCATGCCCATGTACCGCGTCCTGGAGATGCTGCGCTCCGAGGCGCGGCGCTTCGGGGTGAATGTGCGCAAGGTGGAGATGATCGGCCTGATCCCGGAGACGGCCTTCATCGAGTCGGCCTTCTATTACCTGGGCATCCAGGATTTCAGTTTCGACAAGATCCTGGAGCGCAAGATCCAGACCGATCTCGACGAACAGAACCGGCCGGTCTGAAGGCCGTAGTTCACTCCCCCCCCAAAAAATATTTTTCATTGCAATCGCCGCCGCGAACCCGTACAATATCCCCATAAGCACCCTGGCCCTTTCCTTCATGCCGGGCCCGGCCCGGGAGGTGGAAGATGAACGAGTTTTTGCGATTATTATGGGAACCGATCGAGGACCTGTTTCTCAAGTTCCGGGAGTTCGCGCCGAACATCCTGGCCATGCTGCTGATCATCCTGGCCGGCTTCCTGCTGGCGCGACTGTTCCGCGCCCTGCTGCGCCGCTTCCTGAAAGCCGTCAGGTTCGATGCCTGGAGCGACCGCATGGGCCTCACCGCGGTGATGCGCAAGGCCGACCTGTGGCGCCGCCCGTCCGAGGCCGTCGCCGCGCTGGTCTTCTGGCTGCTGCTGACCGGCATGACCGTCGCCGGGCTGAGCGCCCTGCGCTTCCGGGTCTTCGACGATCTGGCGGCGCGCTTCATCCTCTACCTGCCGCGGATCTTCTCCGCCCTGATCATCCTGGTCTTCGGCTTCGTCATCGCCGCCTTCATCGGCCGGGCCGTGCTGCTGGCGGCGGTCAACAGCGGCACGCGCTACGCCCGGCTGCTGGCCGAGGCGGTCCGGCTGCTGCTGACGGTGCTGGTCCTGGCCATGGCCCTGGAGCAGCTGCAGCTGGCGCCGGGCATCGTCATCGCCGCCTTCTCGATCCTCTTCGGCGGCATCGTCCTGGCGCTGGCCATCGCCTTTGGCGTGGGCGGCATCGACGCGGCGCGCAAGGTGATCGAGAAGGAGGGCGCGGCAAGCGCCGGCCCGCAGAAGGATATCGAGCACCTGTAGGGAGGAACCATGTCCGATTTTTTCCAGAACGGCATCATCACCACGCTGCACCGGCTGGGTCGGCCCATGCTGGAGAAGCTGGAGCGCGAGCTGCTGGAGTACTCGCGGTTACGCTCGATGGCGCTGGTCCTGCCGGCCCTGTATTCCGAGTTCGAGGGGCCGGCCATGCCGGGCATCATCGCCGAACTGAGCAAGGTGAAATACCTGAACGAGGTCGTCCTGGTCCTGGACAAGGGCTCGGAAAAGGACTTCGCCCGCGTCCGCCGTTTCATGGAGCCGCTCGCCTGCGAAGTAAAGGTCATTCACAACGACGGCCGGCGCATCGCCGAGATCTACGACACCCTGGCGCGCAACGACCTGTCGGTGGGGCACCGCGGCAAGGGGCGCTCCGCCTGGCTGGCCTACGGCTACATCATCGCCCGCAACCGCAGCCAGGCCATCGCCTTGCACGACTGCGACATTGTCACCTACAGCCGCGAGATGCTGGCGCGCCTCTACTACCCGGTGGTCAGCCCCGCCCTGGACTTCGTCTTCTGCAAGGGCTACTACAGCCGCGTGACCGATCGCATGCACGGCCGCGTGACGCGGCTGCTGGTCACGCCGCTGCTGCGCTCCCTGGAGACTCTGCTGGGAAGCCATCCCTTCATCGACTTCCTGGACAGCTTCCGCTATCCGCTCTCGGGCGAGTTCTGCATGGTCACCG
>DCVB01000098.1 GCA_002327965.1 Candidatus Aminicenantes bacterium UBA2199
CCAGCTTGCGGTCGCCCTTGACCTTTATTTGCATCAGCGACGTGTAGCCGACGATAGCCGAGAGTATGTTGTTGAAGTCATGGGCCACTCCGCCGGCGAGAATGCCGACGGCTTCCATCTTCTGCGCCTGGAGCAACTGCTCTTCCAGCAGGCGGCGATCGGACATGTCGCGGACGACGGCCAGCGTGTGTACGCCCGTGCTCAACTCCACGCGGTTCAGCGTCACATCGGCGGGGAACGTGGTGCCGTCGCAGCGCCGGTGGACCCAATCGAACCTCTGTGGCCGGCCGTCCAGGGCGGCCCTGATCCTCTCCATCGCCTTCTCGCGGGAATTCCTGCCGTCGGGTTGCCTCTCGGGGGAAAAGCGGTCAGGAGAAGAAGCGGCGAACTCCTCGCGGCTGCAGCCGAAAAGCTCCAGCGTGCGGGCGTTGCAGTCGATGAATTCATCGCCCCGGTTGAGGAAGATCGCATCGCTGGCCGATTCGAACAGGGCCCGATAGCGACGCTCGCTCTCGATCAGGGCCGTTTCAGCCCGCTTGCGCTCGCTGATATCCAGGAACGCCCCCACCAGCCCCGCCACCTCGCCACTGGCGTCCAGGATGACGTCCTTGGCGAAGATCACGGGGCGCAACTCGCCGAAGCGGTCCCTCACTTGGAACTCGTACTCCTGGTGCTTCCGGCAGCGCATCAACTCCAGGTCCTTGCGGTGGTAGGTCTCCGCCAGCTGGGATGGCCAGAGCTCATGGACCGTCTTGCCGCTGATCTCCTCCGAGGTGACACCCATGATCTCCGAAAAGACGTCGTTGCAGCCGGTGTAGCGGCCCTGCTTGTCCTTGAAGAAGACCGCCAGCGGCAGGGCGCGCAGCAACGACGAGACGAACTGATTCCGGGCACGCAGCGCCTCTTCCGATTTGCGCCGCTCGCTCAGTTCCCTCCGCGCCTGGGCCAACGACTCGCGGATGGAGCGGCTGGCCAGGTCCTGCAGCAGCAGCACCACGATCAGGAAGAGGCTGTTGATCAGCCAGAAGCGATAGGGATCGGAGGAACGAAGCGGCGCGGCCAGGGCGATCAGCAGGGTCGAGGCACTGCAGACCGCGGCCGTGACGACTCCCTGCCACTTGCCCAGCAGCATGCCGGCGATGAAGACGACGAGGAAATAGCCCCAGGCTGCCCGCGTGCCCAGGCCGGTGTGCGTCCAGGCGAAGAGGCTGATCAGCAGCCACAGGCTCACGACCAGCAGCTGGGACGCCACGCCGACATGGCCGCGCCGGTTCAGGAGCAGCAGGACCAGGCTGGCTGCCAATGAGCCCAGCAGGAGCGCCAGCCAGCGAGAGGTGACCTTCGGGTGCAGAACGATCAGCACGAGCTGGAGAAAGACAACGGAGACGAGGAAAGTCCGCACGATGAGAAAGATCTGCCGGGAAGCGAGGGCCTTTTCCGGGTCGCCGCCGGCCGGGGCCGCCAGCAGGGATCGCCAATCGCCAAGGATGGAGCGGCTCATTTGCTGATTATAGGAAATCGCCGCAAAATATGCAATTCTCCCGAGATGTGTTGAAAAAGCCGAAAAGGGCAATTATAATCGGTGAGTTCTTGTGGACCCGCTGATCGAGAACGGGCCGGAACGGAGATGAGTGAGCCCGGCTCCCCGGCCCTGGAGCCCCGATGAACAAACAGAACGATCCTGGCCAGGCGCTGCGGAGCGAACCTGCCGACGAGACCCTGCGGTTGATGAAGGTCCTCGACTACGCGTTCTTCAACCTGGCCCACGAGCTCGGCAATCCGATCAATTCCATCAAGATGACCATGGAGGTATTGATCAGCAACCACGACGCCTACGATGCCGCAACCCGCCTGGAATACCTGAAAAGCATCCTCGCCGAGTTCCGCCGCCTGGAGGAGCTGCTGAATGCTCTTCGTTCCTTCAACATGTTTGAACGCCTGAGTATCCGGTCCGTCGATGTTCAACCCCTGGTGAGAGATCTGCTGCAGATGCTGCACACCGAGATCGACGAGAAGGAGATCATGCTCGCGTCCTCTTTCCTCGATGAACCGGTCTGGGTCTCCTGCGACCCTCGCGCCCTCCATCAGGCGCTGCTTCAAGTCGTCGGCAATGCCATCGATGCCCTGGGCGGACGCCCCGATCCCGTCCTGGCCGTCACCGTCGCCCGCTGCGAGGGACACTGCCGCATCGCCATCGCCGACAACGGCGGGGGCATCCCCGATGACAAGATCGAGGAGGCCTTCATGCCGTTCTATTCCAGCAAGCCTCAAGGCGCCGGCCTGGGATTGACCCTGGCGAGGAAGCTGCTGGCACGAATGAACGGCCGCATCGAGATCGGCGGCCGCCGACCCCAGGGCACCGAGGTGCGCATCACCCTGCCGCTGAGCGAAGGCCATGGAAACTGAATCCCAGAAGCGCTCGATCCTGATCATCGATGATGATCTCCTGCTATGCAGCATGGTCAGCGAATTTCTCACCGGCGATGCGTTCAGGGTCAAGAGCGCCCACAGCTGCAGCGAGGGGCTGGATCTCTGCTCGCGCAACCATTTTGACGTCGTTCTGCTTGACCAGAAGCTCCCGGATGGCGAAGGATCCGCCCTTTGCCCGCGCATCATCGCATTCCTGGAGAACGTCAAGATCATATTCATCACCGCCTTTCCCAGCTTCAAGAACGCCTTGATGGCGATCGAGAGCGGGGCCTTCTCCTATCTGACCAAGCCTTTCGACCTGAAGGAGCTGCGGATCGCCATCGAGAAATGCCTGCGCATGAACGAGCTGGAAAGAGTCGAGGAGAGCATTCATTACCAGAGCAACAGGGAGCGGTTCGTTGGGACGTGGATCGGTGCTGCGGGCAGCCTCGCCCCGATCTCCGGGCTGATCGCCACCGCGGCACGAAGCACGTCGCCCGTACTGATCACCGGGGAGACCGGCAGCGGCAAGAGCCTGGTGGCCCGCCTGATCCACCACGAAAGCAAGCGGCGTGGGCCGTTCATGGCCGTCAACTGCTCGGCCCTGCCGGAAGCCCTGATCGAGAGCGAGTTGTTCGGCCACGAGAAGGGGGCGTTCTCCGGGGCTCATGCCACGAAGAAGGGGCTGATGGAGATCGCCGAAAACGGCTCGCTTCTCCTCGATGAGATCGGCGAGATGGGATTTCACCTTCAGGCCAAGCTGCTGGGCGTGCTGGATGAAATGCAGGTCCGCCGCATCGGCGGCGTCATCTCGCACCCGCTGCAGGTGCGTATCATCGCCGCGACCAACACTCCCCTCGAGCAGAAGATCAAGGACAGGGAATTCCGCGAAGATCTCTACTACCGCCTGAACGTCATCCGCATCCATCTGCCCCCCCTGCGTGAACGCAAGGAGGACATCCCCCTCCTGGTGCAGGCCTTTATCCGCGAGATGGCCCCCCAGCGCCTCCTGGCCCTGCAGGAGAGCGACTTGAAGAAACTGCTGGACCATGACTGGCCGGGAAACATCCGCGAGCTCAGGAACGTGGTCGAGATGGCCATCATCCACTCCGGCAGCAGTCATGAGTTGCATTTGCCC
>DCVB01000122.1:0-2363 GCA_002327965.1 Candidatus Aminicenantes bacterium UBA2199
GCGGGGTGGAGATCATCCGCCTGAGTTCGCTGGACCCGCGCTATATCCGTTACCCGTTCGTCAAGGAGCTGAGCGCCATGCCCAAGGTCGCCGACAGCTTCCATTTTTCGTTCCAGAGCGGCAGCGACGCCGTCATCCGCCGCATGAACCGCGGCAGCCGCAGCGCCGAGTACCGCACGATCCTGTCGCAATTCCGCGCATGCTTCCCCGGCGCCAACCTGGGCGCCGACTTCATCGTCGGATTTCCCGGCGAGACGGAGAAGGAATTCCGCGAGACGCTGGCCTTCCTGCGCGAGGCGCCGCTGAATTACCTGCACGTCTTCCCCTTTTCGCCGCGGCCCGGGACCAAGGCGGCCGCCCTGGAGCCCCTGCCGCCGGCGCTGGCGCGCGCCCGCGCCGCCGAGCTGAAGGAACTGGGCCGGCTCATGAAGCTGGCCTACCGCGAGGGCTGCCGCGGCCGGACCTTTTCCGGCATTCTCATCGAGGAGAACCCCAACTACGCCCTGGTGGTCACGCGCAACTTCCTGTCGGTGCGCGTGCCGCCGGTGCGCGGCTATAAAAAGAGGAAACTGCACGTGCGCGTCGAACGCGTGGTCAATGAGAACCTGTGCGAGGGCAAGATTGCGTAGAGCGGGGGCGCTCTTCCTGCTGCTGGCGCTCCTGGCCGCGCCGCCGGTCCTGCGCGCCGAGGAAGAGAAGCCGGCCCAGGATCCCCGGCTGCGCAAGGCGCTGGAGAAATCGCTGCTCTTTCCCGGCCTCGGGCAGCTCTACGAGAAGCAGTACGCGAAAGCCGCGCTCTTCGGCTTCGCCGAGACCGCCTGCCTGGCGCTGGTCGTCGTTTATTTCACCAGAGGCAACGATGCCTATGGGAACTATCGCCAGGCCGCCACGGCCGCCGATGCCCAGGCCTGGCGCCGGGAGACCATGCGCCTTGACCGGCGGCGCAACACCGCCATTCTCGCCGCCGCCGGGGTCTGGGCGCTGAACCTGGCCGATATCCTCGTTTTCACCAGGAAAAAATACGGTCGCGAACGATCGCTGGCCTTCCAGCCCTTCTATCGCCATGAGCATCAAGCGTACGGCGCCGGCGTTACTTGCCGCTTTTAGCCTGCTGCTGCTGGGCGGTTGCAGCGACCGGCTCTTCGACCATCCCCTCGACCCCGACGCCGAGCTGCGCGCCTACGAGATCCTCTCCACCATCCAGGCGGCGGTCGCGCCGCTGGACCTCACCTTCAGCGGCGACGCCCTGTGGGCCGTTGACGCGCAGTCCCGGGTCGTCGCCCTCAACTACAATTCGGGGGCGCTGGTCCGCGAGCTGACCGTGCCTCAGCCGGCGGCGGGCATCGCCTTTGATGGCGATGACCTGTGGCTGAGCGTCAGGGACGAACCCCGGCTGCTGCAGGTGAACATCATCAACGGCGCGCAGATCCGCGCCCTGAACCTGCCGCGCGGCCGTTTGGGTCCCCTGGACTATGCCAACGGGCGCCTCTACGTCTGCGACCGCCTGACCAACTCCATCCTGGTCGTGGACCCGGAGAACGGCGCCATCGAGAACTCGGTCCCGCAGCCGGGATTCGCCATCGACGGCGTCTGCCTCGACGGCCTCCAGCTCTGGACCATCGACGCCATGCAAATGAAGCTTTTCCGCCTGACCATCAGCGGCGCCCTGGTGAGCCAATACCAGCCACCCTCGCGCCACGCTTCCGGCCTGGCCTTCGCCGGCGGCATCTTCTGGTGCGGCGACGGGACGGGAAAGATCTTCAAGTTGCGCTTCCCATGAGCCGGATCCCGCCGGCGCTGCTGCTGGCCGCTTTCGCCCTCGCCCTGCCGGCCCGCAGCCTGCTGGAGATCAAGGGCGACTACCTGATCTACAGCTATGACCACAATCACATCTACGGCCAGGGGCGCATCCAGCTTGCCTGCAGCGAATGGACCATCCACGCCGGGACGGTGGAGGTCGACGTGGCCGGCCGCGTCGCCGTGGCCGGGCGCAACTGCCGTGTCAAGGCCGGCAACCGCGAATTCCCTGCCGATCTGCTGGAGATCGACCTGGAATCGCTGAGCGTGAAGCTGATCTCGTACCGGGAGAATGTTCGTTCCTGGACCCTGCCCGGCCGGCATCGGCCGCCCGGCGCCACCGTCACCCCCGGCAGCAAACGCTTCACGCCCCGCGGCCTGGGGGAGCTGCGCCGGTCCCTGGTGTATTTCCTGAACTCGCGCATCGTCATCACCACCCGCTACCGCGTCTTCGGCTACCAGTCCACGGTGTTCCTCGAGGGGACCCAGTCGCTGTCGTTCAAAAGATTCAATCTCGACCGCGGCATGGACACGGCGACGCTGCAGGGCTTTTGGGTCGACCGCCT
>DCVB01000122.1:2442-10459 GCA_002327965.1 Candidatus Aminicenantes bacterium UBA2199
CTGCGCGGCCAGATCGCCTTGACGTCCCAGTGGGCGCCCTGGGGGCGCAGCGAGGTGGCCGTCGAGTACAGCCGCACGCCGGCCCGGCGCGAGGAGCTCTGGCTGCGTTTTCGTTCCGCCCTGCAGGATCGGCAGCTGGGGGACATGACACTGAACCTGGGTTACGAGCGGGAGGGCCAATACCAGGGCGATGTCTCACTGCACAACCAGGCGGTGAAGAACATGAACCTGGCGCTGAAGCATTCGTTCTCGCGCCTGCTCTTCGGAGAGGACGTGTTCAACCGCCAGAGCCAGTCCAGTGTCCAGCTGTCCTACACCCACCGCCTGTTCCAGATGGCCGCGGACTACTCGTTCCACCGCGACCTGCTCCAGAACCTGAGCCAGGGCACCCCGCGCTTCACCCTGAATGCGACGCCGTTCCGTTTGTACGGCGGCCTGCTGCGGCTGGACTTCGCCTCCAATTTCATGGTCAACCAGCTGAAGGTCAGCGGCCAGCGCGACGACCAGAGCCGGGCCAACGTGGCGCTCAACCTGCGCAGCGAGCCGATCGGGCTGGGGCCGGGATCGACCCTGACCATGGCGCTCTCGACCGAGCAGCTATTGGAGCAGGACCGGGAGGGCCGCTTCACTTCACTGGGCTGCGTGCTCAAGTATTCCCGGCAACTGGGCGCCCGGGCCGAACTCGACTTCCTTTACAACTTCAATGCCCGGCGCCGCAGCGAGGACTGGCTCATCCAGGGCACCACCTCGCAGGATTGGTCGGCGGTACTGCGGCTGAAGGACAACGGTCAGCGCCTCAAGGGCTGGGCCTCCATTTCCTACGACACCAAGACCGGCCGTTTCACCAGCTCCTACCTGGATTGCGCCGTCTCGCTGGTCAAGAACTGGCATTTCCAGGCGCAGACGAACTACGATTTTTTGTTTAGGAACTTCAGCTACGACCTCTACCTGATCCGCCACGCCGGCCGCATCATGCTGCGCGCCTCCTACCGCTCGCTGTCGAAGCGCATCCTGCTGGAGATCCTGCCGCGCTGATTGACAGCCGGTCGGGCCTTTGCTACAGTAGGTTTCCGGAATGAGCCACCTGCAGCCGATCGCACCCACCGCCCCGCAATGGACCTGACGACCATCCTGCTCGTCGCTTTGGGCCTTTCGCTCGACGCCGTCGCCGTCTCCCTGGCCAGCAGCTGCTACGCGCCCAGGGTGGACTGGCGCCAGGCGCTCTCCCTTTCCCTCCTCTTCGGCGTTTTCCAGGCGCTGATGCCGCTGGCCGGCTGGCTGGCCGGCCTGGGCTTCAAGTCGCTGATCGCCGACGTTGACCATTGGGTCGCTTTCATCCTGCTGGCCTTCATCGGCGGCCGGATGATCGTCGAGTCGCGACGCGACGGCGAGCGCCGCAAGCAGCCGGCGTGCCTGGGACTGATGACCATGCTGGGCCTGGCGCTGGCCACCAGCATCGACGCGCTGGCCGTGGGCTTGAGCTTGTCGGCGCTGCGCGTCGGCATCGCCCTGCCGGCGCTGATCATCGGCCTGGTGACCTTCCTCCTCTCGCTGCTGGCCGCCATTGCCGGCCGGCGCTTCAGCGCCCGGCTCGCGGGCCGGGCCGAACTGCTGGGTGGCCTGATCCTGGTGGCCATCGGACTCAAGATCCTGCTCGAGCACCTGCAGGCCGGTTGATTCATGGTCGGCGCGACCGGGACGAGCGTGCGTTTCGCCGGGCTGAAATCGACCCTGCGCGCCTTCCGCTACCGAAATTACCGCCTCTATTTCGGCGGCCAGGGCATCTCGCTGACCGGTTCCTGGATGCAGCAGGTGGCCATGGGCTGGCTGGTCTACCGTCTGACCGGTTCGGCATTTTTTCTGGGCCTGGTGGCTTTTTTCGCCCAGATCCCCATCATCTTCCTGTCGCCCCTGGCCGGAGTCCTCGCCGACCGCTGGGACCGCATGCGTATCATGCTGGCGGCACAGGTCCTGGCCATGTCCCAGGCCCTTGTCCTGGCCTTCCTGATGCTGAGCAAGATCATCGCTCCCTGGCAGCTGCTGCCGCTTGCCCTTTTCCTGGGAGTCGCCAACGCCCTCGACGCGCCGGCCCGCCACTCCATGGTCGTACAGGTGGTGGAGAGGAAAGAGGACCTGGGCAACGCCATCGCCCTCAACTCGGCCATGTTCAACGGCGCCCGCCTGGTCGGGCCGCCCATCGCCGGCATCCTGGTCGGCCTGGCCGGGGAGGGTGTCTGTTTTTTGCTCAACGGCCTCAGCTACCTGGCGGTGATCTTCGCCCTTCTGGCCATGAGGTTCGCCCCCAGGCAGAAGCAAAGGAAGGTCATCGGTTTCTGGCTCCAGCTGCGCGAGGGATTCGCCTACACCTTCGGTGAGCGTCCCATCCGCCGGGTCATCTCCCTCATCGCCTGGGTCAGCATGATCGGCGCCTCCTACGTCACTCTGATGCCGGTTTATGTGAGCCGGGTCCTGAAAGGCGGGCCGCACAGCCTGGGCTTCCTGCTCGGAGCCGTCGGCTGCGGCGCCCTGCTGGGCGCCCTGGTCCTGGCCTCGCGCCCGACGACGGAGGGTATCGAGAGGATCCTGGTCGGCGGCACGCTGCTCTTCGGCCTGGGCCTCGTGGCGGTGTCGCATGTCCGGACTTTCTGGCTGGCCATGCCGCTGATGCTGTTTGCCGGCCTGGGCATGATGGTGCAGATGGCCTCGGCCAACACCTTCATCCAGCAAATGGTCAGCGACGACAAGCGGGCGCGGGTGATGAGCATATACATCATGGCCTCGATGGGGGCCATGCCGGTCGGCAGCCTGCTGGTCGGTTCATTGGCCAGCGCCATCGGCGTGAAGGCGACGATCGCCATGGGCGGCGTCCTCACCCTGGCCGGGGCCGTCGTCTTCGCCCTGAAAGTCCCAGCGCCGCAGGCTGAATCGTAGGGAACGCAAATTTGCGTTCCCTAAAATCGATTGATAGCTACGGAACGCATGTATGCGTTCCCTTTATCATTGTCTTTTCTTTGTGAGGCTATCGAATTCCATTTCATCTTTCGGCCATTCTTTAGGATTCTCTTTGACATATTCTCGGATACGTACTAGTTCTGCATGGCTATGAATGATATGATCATAAAAAGATTTTTGCCACACAACCGATTGATATGATCCGGACTTGTTGACTTCTCTTGTTACGGCGGCCTTAAAGTTCTGAATGACCGTTGACAACAACATTTTTGAGCGATTGATGCTGAGACTTTGCAGGGAACGCAAATTTGCGTTCCCTACCGCTTGCTGAATGACCACAATTCCATGAATATGGTCGGGCATAATGACGAATTCGTCTAATCTGACAAGTGGAAAATGATCAGGAATTGCCAGCCAACATTTTTTCGCGATTTCACCCCCTGGTGACAATTCGGATTTTTCTTCAATTATGTTCCCTAAAGATTTCGTTTCACAGTTCTTTATGCAAATTGTCACGAAATAGCATCCACGAGTGGAATAATCATAATTAGGCATACGATTGGGTTTACGCTGACGAATAGGTGGTTTCATCTAATTGGGCTATGTGGGAGCGAGATGATAAATGCATACAAGATATTCCAGAATAAATTAAAAATAATTGTATTGCCGAATTGAAGGGCCTCAATTGCACGGTTCATGGTTTTTTGATTAGAATTGTGGCTTCGATCCGATTAATCAATTTTTCTTTTAGTTCTTCGGGATTCTTCCAAAAAATGCAATTATATTGCCTGGTGTCAAAATGAATCTTTTTTTTGTGATCATCTCTACATGTCCATATAACCGGAATTCCTATTCCGACTGCGAAACCAGCTTCGAAATACACTCCTTGACGCTGGCCGGTTAAATCAGCAATAAGTAACGCGCTTTTACTTATGTCCGCGATGATTTTATCATCAATCTTTTCATTATGCTCAGTTTTATCAATACGAATTGGATTAAATCCGACATGCTTTATGGCAGGTTTGAATGCGTTTTCCCATATTTCATTTACTTTTTCATCGAACCACATTGCAATGAAAACTTGGTTTGATGCTCTGGTAACCTTATTTAACTCAGATATGTGTATCCAGCCACGTGGAATTGTCAACCTATATTCACTGCTGGCATCGTAAGTGTCGTTTTCAATATATCCAAGTTCAATAGCTTTCCTAATATAAAAATTGAATTCATTCAAGTTCTTTGAATATATTAAAGGATAATCATTCTGAGTCAATGGAATGAATGAATCAGGAGTCTTTTTTGTTGATTCGTGATACAAATAAAGAACTAATGTGTCGATGGCTTCGAGGGGATCTGACGGGATTTTGGCGGACCCGATGATATCATTGATGTTTGACGTGGAGATTTCTGCCGATTTCTTAGTTAATGTTGCGTTTCTGGTATATCCGGAAAGAATATATTTTTGACCTCCTATTTCTGAATTATTCATCAAAAAAGATTCTGCTTCTTCAGAGATTATATAGGTTCCACATCTTTCGCATGAGATTCTGAATTTTTGGAAAGATGGAATCCTTACTCTTTCATTTGCTTCGTGATCACATATTGAACATTTACTCATACGCCCCCCCCTGAATAATCTATTTTATAAGCGTTTCCAATAAAGAGCAAGTATCAGGGGACAAGGCACGAGATGTTTTTTATCGTAGGGAACGCAAATTTGCGTTCCCTACTGATTGTTCCTTCGGGAACGCAAATTTGCGTTCCCTCCTTCTTGCACCTGTGGGTTCCCTCCGTCTCCCCCGGTTTTGCTAATCCCCGGATTTGCGGTAGAATAAACCCATGAAACCGGGCGCGATCGTCCTCTATTCCGGCGGCATCGACTCGACCACGGCCCTCTACTGGGCGCGGGAACGGTTCGCGCCGCTGCGGGCGATCATCTTCGATTACGGCCAGACTCACGGCATCGAGGTGGCGCTGGCCCGGAAGACCGCCGCCCGGCTGGGGATCGACTGCGACGTCGTCGAGCTGCCGCTGCGCGGCCTTCTTTCCTCGGCGCTGCTGGCGGACGGACGCCCCATCGCCGCCTCCCTGGCCGAGTCCCGGCGCGAGCCCGGCCCGCCCTCGACCTACGTCCCGTTCCGCAACGGCATCTTCCTGGCCATCGCCGCCGCCTACGGCGAATCGCACGGCTGCCGCCGCCTGGTGACGGGCTTCAACTCCGTCGACACGCCCGACTATCCCGATACGACCCCGGCCTTCGCCCGCAAGATGGCGGCGGCGGTCAACGAGGGTACCTCGGCCAAAAAGGGGGGCGGCCGCTTCCGCATCCACACCCCGTTGGGGTGCTTGAACAAGAGGGAGATCATCGCCCTGGGCCTGAACATCGGCGCCGATTATTCCCATTCGGTCTCCTGCTACCGCGGCAGCGAGGTCCCCTGCCTGCGCTGCCCGTCCTGCGACATCCGCTCGCGGGCCTTCGCTGAACTGGGGATGGAAGATCCGCTGCTGCGGCGGCTGCGCCAGGAGGGAAAAGCATGAGCTGGGAACTGGTGATCCGGCAGAAATTCTCCGCGGCCCACTTTCTGGAGAACTACAAGGGCAAGTGCGAGAAGATGCATGGCCATACCTTCGAGCTGGAGGTCCGCCTGCGCACGACCGAACTCGACAAGTCGGGCATTTCCATCGACTTCGGCCCGATCAAGGAGTACCTGCGCGGCCTGGTGCCCGATCACCGGGTGCTCAACGAGGCTTATGATTTTTCGCCGTCGGCCGAGAACCTGGCGCGCCATTTCTACCGGCTCATCAGGGAAAAGTACCCCGTCGTCAAGGTCATCGTCTGGGAGTCGGAGGACGCCGGGGCCGCCTATGCTGAAGATCAATGAGATCTTCTGGTCGGCCCAGGGCGAGGGGCTGAACAGCGGCGTTTCCTCCATCTTCGTGCGCCTGGCCGGCTGCTCGCTGCGCTGCCCCTACTGCGACACCCGCAAGGCGTGGGTGCGCGGCAGCGAGCGCAGCGTGACGCAGATCGTCAGCGCCGTGTCCCGGCTGATGGCCGCCTACCCGCGTTCGCGCCTGGTTCTCACCGGCGGCGAACCGCTCGATCAGGACCTGGGGAAACTCGTGGCCGCCTGCCGCCGCCGCAGGTGGTTCACGGCCGTCGAGACCAACGGCCTGCAATTCCAGGACCTGCCCCTCGACTGGTGGACGGTCTCGCCCAAGGACGCCTCGTCCTACCGCGTCGACCCGCGACTGTGGGAAAAGGCAGGGGAGATCAAGTTGTTGGCCACGCCGGCCCTGGACCTGCGGGTCGTGAAAAGAATGCGCGGCCGCTGCGCCGCGCCGATCATCCTGCAGCCTGAGCGCCATGACCGCCGGCGCTACCGCCGCAGCTTCGATCTCTATCGCGAGTGCGCCGCCGCCGGCGTCCTTGATGTCAGGCTGGGGCTGCAGCTTCACCCCGTGTACGGCATCCGCTAGCTCCGGCGAAAAAAATATTTTTTCTATTGCATTTGCCGGCGACTTGATATATAATGCGCTTGATTGAGTTGGTGAATGCTTCAAGACATTGAAAATTCGTTGGTTTGCCGAAGATCCCCGCAAGATTTGGACAAATCCCCACGTCAACGCTGAAGACGAGATTTCCATGATCCCAGGGTTCGGACTACCGGATGGAATTTTTAAGCTGAATGTTCACAAATCAAAAACTCAAATCGGAGGATTGAATGAACATCTACGTCGGTAACCTGCCCTGGGAGATCCAGGAAGAAGAGTTGCGCAAGTCGTTTGAGGAATTTGGCCAGGTGGCGTCAGCGACCATCATCAAGGACAAGTTCACGAACAAGCCCAGGGGCTTCGGCTTCGTTGAGATGCCGGAGAAGGAAGAGGCCCTGAAGGCCATCCAGGCCCTCAATGGCAAAGAGCTGAAAGGCCGTCCCATGAAGGTCAACGAGGCCAAGCCGAAGACCGAAGGCGGCGGCAACCGCGACCGCTTCGGCGGCGGCAACCGCTGGTAAGCGCGAGCTTCCGGCTGTAAAGCCAAGAACTAGAATATAGTTCAAAAACAGGGGACGGGCCCGCAAGGGCCCGTCCTTTTTTTTTGGGAAAAAATGCACATGGAGAATTGGGAAAAGCGGAAAGGGAAAACTAACCGCAACGACTCGGCCGGATGCCTCCGGATCTTCCCGCTTCACCTTTCACTGTTCACTTTTCACTGAGTTCATCCGGCTCATAAGTTGCCGCAGGGCAGGCGGAAGGGGCAGAATGAGCAATGGCGCTCATCGCCCGGGTTGGGCAGGAAATACTCCCGGGAATGGATATCGCGGACGATCTCGCCCAGGTCGCTGACGAATGCCTCCATGGCCGCCCTTTTCTCGCCAGCGGTGAACGGCCTGGAGGGGCGGCCGCCGGTCATGAAAATGCCGTGGATCATGCTCCCGCTCTTTTCCCGAAGGAATACGTATGCGGCATCGAGTTCGTCCCAGCCCTTTTTCTGCTCCCGAGCCAGGAGCATGAGGTAGATTTGCAGCTGCATCCCCGGGTATTTTTTACGAAAAGCCGCCAGGGCGGCGAAATAGCTTCTTTCATCCCGCCGGAAAAGATCCTTCAGGTCCAAAACGTCGTCCACGCGGACCCTGGGCGGGAAGGGTGACCCGGTTTTATAGTCGAGGATCCGCAGCAGGTTCCCTTCCCGTTCCAGGCGGTCCAGCCGGCCCTGGATGCCGATCGAATGCCCCAGCCAGGGGATCTCGATGTCCGCGACCAATTTTTTTTCCCGTTTTTCGACCCGGATGCCGTTCTGCTCGATCCGCTGCCCATCCTCGCGAATGAACAGGCGCAGCTGCTCCAGCAGGGTCCAGGCGCGCACTCGTTCAAGGCCCTTTCCCGGATCGAAGTTATGTTTGCGAAAGGCATCCGCCAGGAAATTTTCCAGGTCGGTATCCAGGATTTCCCTCCGGGCCCCGGTCCTGGCCATGGCCCGTGCGTCCGGGTATTTATCAAACAGAACATCCAGCGCTTCGTGGGCGATGGTGCCGATCAGGCCGCCCTCGGTTTCGCTGGCGACCTC
>DCVB01000122.1:10554-13003 GCA_002327965.1 Candidatus Aminicenantes bacterium UBA2199
CGGATCTCAAAGGGAAGTGACAGGGAAGCGGCCAGTGGCGCTTTCCCGTTTTTTTTCTCGACCGCGTAGACGATGCGCTCGATGAAACGGCTGCGCTCGCACTCCTTGCCGTCCTCGCTTTTGCGGGGATAGAGGACATGGACGCGCCGGGCGGCCCCGAGCATGGCGAAAAAGTTCAAGGCATAGATCCCTTCCCGGTCGCCGTGGTCGCGGATCCCGAAGATGGCGCGGATATCGGCGGGGAGGATGGGATCGTACTTGACGGTCCCGGGCAGCACTCCTTCCAGCGCGTCGAGGATGACGATCTCAGCGAACGACAGGCCGCGGAACTCGAGGGGGCCCATCACCTGCACCCCCTGCAGCGGCGAACCTTCAAAGCGGATCGTGCGGCCGCGAAAATGGGAGCGCACCATGGCGACCATGGCGGCGGGGTCGGCGGCTTGGAAGACACTGTCGTTCGTCGAGGCGAAATCTTTCAGCTCCTCCAGGGCGTCCAGCGCGGCGGCGGCATATTCGTTGAGGAACAGGTGGGCGCCGCGGTTGTTCTCGCTGCCCACGCTCTCCAGTGCCTGCTGCAGGAAGGCAAGGAGAGAATGCATTCCCGCGAGGCCCCGGGGAATGAAGCGCCGGTGCAGACCGCCGACCTGGGCCGCGATCTCGGCGGCGAGTCCCGAAGCGATGCCATGCACCGGTCGTTTCATCTCGGCGCTGAGCTTCGCTTCCAGTCCGGCAACTGAAACGCGCGTCAGGTTCCCGTTGTTGATGATGTTCTCCAGCAAATGGATCCCCCGTTTCAGGGGTTCCAGGTCACCGCCGCCGCCCGATATCTTGACGTAGGGATGGCGAATAAGCTGCAGGTAATCCCCGGAGGGGAGCGTGCCGTCCAGGGTATTCTCCAAGACCGTCAGCAGGGAGTCGACCAGCTGCATCATGGGCGTCCGCTCCAGCGGGTAGCCCAGCGTGATGTTGAAAGGCACCCTTTGCGCATCCTGGTCGAAGCGCGAGACCACTCCCTGGACGAAGGGGATCAGGCTGGGCGCTGAAGGGAGAAAGACGGCGACCTTTTTCAGGGAGGCCTCATCGCGGCCGCGGCAGATCCCCTCCAGGATGCGGAAGGCATGGAGCATCTCGCCTTCCACGCCGTCGCAGGGGTGGATGGTCACCTTGTCGGCCAGGTCGTCCCAGGCGCTGGAACGGGAAAGCCCGTTGGGCCGGGTCATTCCCAGGCCGCGGATGGTTTCCGCCTGCAGCTGGAACGGTGAAAAAACATCATTCATCGCCATGGGGTCCGTGCGCAGGATGAGGGTTGCCCCGCGCTTTTTCTGAAAGAACGAAAACAATTTTTTTTCGCAGGCGTTCATGGCGTTGAAACCGCTGAAGATCCAGTGCCGTGCTCCGGGGATTTCCAGCTCGCCTTTTGCAGCCCTGTCCGCCACTTTGCGGGTGGCCATCCCCCGGGTCGCCTGCCTGCGGCCTTCCAGGCGGCTCGCCAGATCGGCCAGCAAGTCGGGGATCTTCAGGATGAATTCCTTGTAGGAACGATGGTAGTCGCCCAGGCCGGCGAATTCCCTGTATTGCGCGAAATCGATTCCGTCGATGCGCTCGCCCTCGGTCAGGATCTCCTCCAGGGCGGCCAGGATCTTTTCCGCCCAGGTGAGGAAGGAGGCGAAATCGGTGATTCTGCGACTTCCGTACATTCCGTCGCTGAACACGGCAACGGCGCTTTCGTAGACGGCGTGGGCTGCTTCCAGCTCGTCCAGGATCCCATGGCCGGGAAAGTTCAACTTGAAGAGCGACTCGAAAAACGCCTCGATGGGGAACAGGGCCGGGGGAAAGAAATTGCCCTCCATCCCCGCAGCCAGTTCCTGGCGCAGGAAAAAGCCGAAGCGCCGGCTGGGGAAGACGACCGCCGTGGAGGAGAGGTCGTTGCCCTCGCGGTGTTCCAGCACGCGCGCCCCGGTCCGCTCGACCAGGTCTTCCTGGAGGCCGATCAGCTCGAGCATGGGACTTCCTCGACCTCGGCGCGGTCGACATAAAGGAGGTAGCCGCGGCATTTCCGGCCCGGGAAAAGCGGGCCGACCGCGTCAAGGTATCCGGCCATCTGGGATTTGTGGGCCTCGCTTTTTTCGGGTCCGGTCTTGAAGTCGATGACCAGGACCTCGTCCGCGCCGACCTGCAGGCGGTCGAGGCGCCGGAATTCCGGGACGGCTTGCGAATGGCAGACGATGTCCTTTTCCAGGTGGACTTCACTGCCGCGGTTGAGGAGAGCGAAGACTTCATCGCGGCACAGGAAATCGGCAACGGCTTCCATGTCGCTCGCCGGCCAGCCGGCTTGCGCCGCCAGCCGCCGAACCTGGGTATCCAGTTCCCCGGGAACAGCGGCTCGGCCGAGGCGGGAGAGGAGTTCGTGGATCCGCTCGCCGCGCTCCGCGCCTCCGCGGTCGCGTCG
>DCVB01000122.1:13088-17015 GCA_002327965.1 Candidatus Aminicenantes bacterium UBA2199
TGCGGGCCGTCAGGGAACCAATTCATCAGCGGGTGGCGGCCGACGGCGTCGCTGGCCCGCACGATCTTCCTGACCAGTCCGTCGGCGGCCGGCTCCGGCGCCTTGCCCCTCCTACTGACCGCTACCGGGACGAACAGCGCCTCCTTGGCCCGCGTGAACGCCACGTAGAGGAGGTTCAGCAGGTCGATGCTGCTGCGGATGTTCTCCCTTTCGTACCTTTCCTTCAGGTCGGGATGGGCCCGGGCGATATCGCCGGTGACATAGAACAGTCCGTCGGGGTCCCAGTGGAGGTTGTCGTCTCCCCTGGCGCCGCGGTCGTTGACGGGGACGATGACGGCAGGGAACTCGAGCCCCTTGGACTGGTGCATGGTCAGGACGTGGACGCCGGGGGCATTCTCGGGGATGGTCACCGACGGCGTCGTCTCGTCCTCGACCATTTTCTTCCACTGGCGGAGGAAGCCGGCGATGGAGCTGCCGCCGCCGCGCTCGGCGCCGTGCAGGGCGTCGCCCAGGGCCAGGAAGAACGGCGTGGCGTCCTTGAAATTTTCATAGATACCGAACACCTGGGTCATGTCGGAAAACAGGTCGTAGGGGGGCAGGAAACCGACCGACTGGAAGAAGGGCTCGATCAAACCTTTCCATGCTTCCGGGAACCTGTCCTGGAACAGCTTGTAGTAGGGCCCCTGGCAGCCGATGAACATCTCCTCGGAAAAAACCGNNGGGGGATAGTCGAGGAAACGCAGGAAGGCGATGATCTCCGCTATCCTGGGGTGGCTTCCCAGCATCAGCGACCGGTCGGAAATGCTGTCGATCTTTTTGCGGCCCAGGCGTCGTATCACGGCGCGGACCTGGTCATTCTTGCGCACCAGGACGGCCATGTCCGAATACTTGAAATTGTATTTGTCATGGAGCCGGCGGATAATGCTTTCGACCTCGTCCAGGTGGGATTCGCTCAAGGCGCCGCGGTCGTCTTCCCCCGATTCTTCCCCGCTTCCCTCTTCCGCCTCGACGTGCAGGGACAACTCCACGAAGCCGCCCGCGCTCTTCCCGCCGGCGGGAAGTTCCTGCTTCGAACCCCAGAAATTATTGCGCAGGGCTTGCTGGAGATCGTTTCCGGCCGCGATCCGGGAAATGTTCTCCGGGGCCCAGAAATCGTTATTGAAGCCGACGATCGCCCGGCGGCTGCGCCAGTTCGTTCCCAGGGAAGAGGAGAAACCGTTCCGGCTCAGGTTGGCGATGGCCGGGATTTCCTGCCGGAGCCGTTCTTCCTCCATCAGCTCGCTGTTGCCGCCGCGCCAGCGGTAGATGGCCTGCTTGCGATCGCCGACAATGAAGAGCGAACCGCTCTCCTTCCGCGACAACACCTCGTCAATGAGCGGGGCCAGGGCCCTGAACTGCAGGGTCGACGTATCCTGGAATTCGTCGAAAAGGAAGCTGCTGAACCGGTCCGACAGTTTCAGGTACAGGTAAGGGAATGCCTCCTCGCGCCAGCGGTCGAAGAGCCCGGCCAGGGCCTGGCTGAACTCCTCCACGAAAAGGGTCTTCTTGCCTTGGGTCCACTCGCTGCGGAAGTTCCCCAGGAGCTCGTGGTAGGGGAGTGTCTTGAAGGCGCTGAAGGCGATGACCGCGTCCTGCAGGGCCCGCTGTGCCGGTCCGTAGGCGGCGGCGAAGCGTTGCCGCTGAAGATCCGGTGTTTCCCTGATCAGTAATTCCTGCGGGTCCTGCTTGCGGAAAAAAGTGCTCTGCAGGAATCCCTGCAGCCCGGAAAGATCGTCGCTGCCTTTCAGGGTCATGCCGATACGGTCCAACAGCGGCTCTTTCAGATAGGTCCCGCTGACATATCTTCTTTTTTTCCCGCCGGGTTCCCTCTCCTGCAGGATCGGGAACAACAACCGCAACCGCTCCGAAAAATTCCTCCAGCTGGCCGCCATCTGCAGCCGCAGGTCGTCCGCCAGCGCCGCCCGGCCCTCCTGCTGCAGCGTCCGGCGGAACAGGGCCGTGACCTTCTCAACGATCGCGTCGTCGGTTTTCCATGCGACCCTGGGGTCCATGCTTCTGAGTTCCACCAGGAAATGCTCAAGCCGCTCCCAGTCGTCATCGGCCAGTTTGGCGAGCATCGCCCGGCCGCGGGACGTCATCTCGTCGCCCGCGTCCACGGCGATCTCGTAGTCGGCGGGCAGGTCTAGGTCGGGCGAGACGGCCTTGACCATGGCGCTCATCAGCGAGTCGATGGTGGTCACATTGAAATCATCGTAACTGGCCAGGACCATTTCGATCAGGCTGACGGAAAGCTCGATGATCGTGCCTGAAGCCAGGCCGGTCTCCCGGGACAGCCCGTCAAGAAACTCCTTGTCCTTTTCGTCCAGTTTCGGGCCATTCGCGCTGAGGGCAAAGCGCTTCAGCATCTGCACGATGCGCTCTTTCATCTCCTGGGCCGCCTTGACGGTGAAGGTGATGGCCAGGATCGACCCCAGCCTTTCCCGCCGGCGCCGCGGGTCTTCCGCTCCGTCCTTCCGGCCGGCGAACGCCAGCAGCAGGCGGCCGAGGTACTCCAGGGCCAGGCGGTAGGTCTTGCCCGACCCGGCCGATGCCTCGTATTTCAGTATGGGGGTGACCATGGCGATTCTTGCCCGGATTATAGCACAAAGCGCCCGGGCGCCACGGGCCGCTTTCTCTTGATTTAGGCGAAAAAATAAGATAAACTGGACCGCGAGGAAAGATGACGCAGCTCGAACACGCCCGCGCCGGCGAGATCACCGTTGAGATGAAGACGGTGGCCGCCAGCGAACACCTGGAAGACGCCGCGCTGGTTGCGGCCATCGCCTGCGGCGCCGTCGTCATCCCCGCCAACCGCAACCACCGGAACCTGCGTCCCGTCGGCATCGGCAAGGGACTGAAGACCAAGGTCAACGCCAACATCGGCACCTCAATCGATTTCTCCGGGCTGGAGGACGAGCAGCGCAAGCTGCAGGCCGTCCTGGATTGCGGCTGCGACGCGGTCATGGACCTGAGCACCGGCGGCGACGTCACGGCCATCCGCCGCGCCCTGCTGGCCCGGGCCACCATCCCTTTCGGCAACGTCCCGGTCTACGAGATGATGGTCGACGCCCCGCGCCAGGGGACGCCCTTCGTCTCGCTGGCCCCTGAGCGCATGTTCGATTACGTCCGCCGCCAGGCCGAGGACGGCGTCGACTTCATGACCGTCCACGCCGGCTTGACCCTCAGGGCCATCGACAAGCTCAGGAAAAAGCCGCGCCTGGCCGGGATCGTCTCCCGCGGCGGCTCCATGCTCACCGCCTGGATGCTGCACAACCGCAAGGAGAATCCCTTCTTTGAACGCTACGACGAGCTGCTGGCCGTCGCCCGCGAGTTCGACGTCACCCTCTCCCTGGGCGACGGGCTGCGGCCGGGCGCCCTGGCCGACGGCAGCGATTGGGCCCAGCTGGAGGAACTGCTGACGCTGGGCGAACTGGTGCTGCGCGCGCGCCGCGCCGGCGTGCAGGTCATGGTCGAGGGACCCGGGCACCTGCCCCTGCCGCAGGTGGAGATGAACATGCGCCTGCAGAAGGAGGTGTGCGCCGGGGCCCCCTTCTACGTGCTGGGGCCGGTGGTCACCGATATCGCCCCCGGCTACGACCATGTCACCGCCGCCATCGGCAGCGCCCTGGCCGGCGCCGCCGGCGCCGATTTCCTCTGCTATGTCACCCCGGCCGAGCATCTCGGCCTGCCCGACGAAGGGGACGTGCGCGAGGGCATCATGGCGTCGCGCATCGCCGCCCACGTCGCCGACATCGCCAAGGGACTCCCCGGCGCCATGGAATGGGACCGCGACATGGCGCTGGCCCGCCGGCGCCTCGACTGGGCCGGACAGGAAAAGCTGGCCCTCGACCCGGAAAAGTTCAAGCGGGTCAGGGAGCGGCGCTCGAG
>DCVB01000122.1:17030-36528 GCA_002327965.1 Candidatus Aminicenantes bacterium UBA2199
CCTGACCTTTTTCGGCGTGCGCGGCAGCTACCCGGTACCGGGCGACGGGACCCGGCGCTACGGCGGCAACACCTCCTCGCTGCTGCTGCAGGCAGCCGGCCGCTCCGTCATCCTGGATGCCGGCACCGGCATCATCCAGGCCGGGCGTTTCCTGAACGCCCGGCGCGGGACCCGGCGCCCCATCCACATCTTCCTCACCCACCTGCACAGCGACCATATCATGGGACTGCCTTTCTTCGCCCCGATGTTCGACCCGCGGGCGGAGATCGTCCTGCACTATCCCGAGCACCGGGGCCATGACTCGCGGCGGGCCCTGGAAGCGCTTTTTCTGCCTCCCTATTCGCCGATCACGCTGCAGGGGATCAGGGCCCGGCTGAGCTTCGAGCCTCTGGCCGCCCGTAACGGGGCCACTGTCGTCGACCTGGGCTTTGGCCTCGAGGTGGCTTATGCCCGGCACGATTCGCACCCGCTCCTGGGGGTGCTCATCTACTGCGTCGGCTTCGCCGGCGGGCGGCTGGTCTACGCCACCGATGTCGAAAGCCCCGACGGCTTCAGCGGCCCCATTCGCGAAATGGCCGCCGGCGCCGACCTGCTGGTCCACGACGCCCAGTATTTCGAGACGGACTATTTCGGCAGCGGCGAATCGCCCAAGGGGCCGCGGCGGGGATTCGGCCACAGCTCCGTGGCCATGGCCGCGCGCAATGCCGCGGCCTGCCGGGTCAAGCGCCTGTACCTGTTCCATTACGACCCCGGGTATTCCGACGCCAGGCTGGACGAGATGCTGGCGCTGGCGCGCCGGGAATTCCGGCGGACCTTTCTGGCCCGAGAGGGAAAATCGATCATCATAAGGAGATAAGCATGTCAGGACATTCAAAATGGAGCTCGATCAAGCATAAAAAAGCGGCCACCGACGCCAAACGCGGCAAGATGTTCACCCGCTTCATCCGCGAGCTGACCATCGCCGCCCGCTCCGGCGGCGGTGACCCCAATTCCAACTCGCGGCTGCGCCACGCCATCGACGGGGCGCGTGCCGCCAACATGCCCAGCGACAACATCAAGAAGGCCATCCAGCGCGGCACCGGCGAGCTGGAGGGCGTCAACTACGAGGAGCTGACCTACGAGGGCTACGGGCCCGGCGGCGTCGCCATCATCGCCGATGCCATGACCGACAACAAGAACCGCACCGTCTCCGAGGTGCGCCACGTCTTCAGCAAGTACAACGGCAACCTGGGCGAGTCGGGCTGCGTCTCCTGGATGTTTTCCCGCAAGGGGGTGATCCGGGTGCCGCTGGCGGCCAGCGGCGAGGACGAGCTGATGGAGATCGTCGTCGAGAGCGGCGCCGAGGACATGGTCAAAGAGGAGACCGCCTACGAGATCACCACCGCCACCGAGGATTTCGACGCGGTGCACGAGGCCCTGAAAGCGAAGAACATCCCCGTCGAATCGGCCGAGATCGCCAAGGTTCCCTCCACCACCATCAAGCTGGAGGGCAAGCAGGCCGAGCAGATGCTCAAGCTCTACGACAAGCTCGAGGAACTGGACGATATCCAGAACGTCTGGGCCAACTTCGACATCGCCGACGAGGAGATCGAGAAGCTCGGCAAGGAATGATGCTGATCCTGGGCCTGGATCCCGGTTCGCTGCGCTTCGGCATCGGCATCGTGAGCAAGGAAAAGCGGCGCTTCTCCTACGTCCACTCCGAGACCATCCGCCTTCAGGACCCGGATTTCACCGAGCGCATGCGCCAGCTGCTGGCGCAGCTGGACCGGGTGCTCGCCGCCTACCCGCTGGAGCAGGCGGCGATGGAAGAGGGCTTCCTGGGCAAGAACATCCGTTCCATGGCGCTGCTGGCCACCGTGCGCGGGGTGGCCATGGCCGCCCTGTTGCAGCGCCGCCTGCCGCTCGGCCTCTACGCGCCGCGCCAGGTCAAGCAGGCCCTGACCGGTTACGGCAATGCCGACAAGGAGCAGGTGGCCAAGATGGCCGCCATGGTCCTGGGCATCCCCGGCCCCCATCGGGGCCCCGACGAGAGCGACGCCCTCGCCGTCGCCTACTGCCACGGGGTGAGCCGCCCATGATCGCCGCCGTGCGGGGAAAGATCTTCCAGCTCAGTCCCGGGCGCGTTGCCGTCGAGACCGGCGGCGGCGTGATCCTGCAGCTGCTGGTCCCCGTTTCCAGCCATGCGCGGCTGGCGGGGGGAAAAGACGTGCTGCTGCATGCCGTGCTGAAGGTCAAGGACGAGGACATCGTCCTTTACGGTTTCCTCGATCCCGAAGAGAAGGCCTGGTTCGAAAAGCTGCTGGCGGTCACGGGCGTCGGCGGCAAAACGGCCCTGGCCTGCGTTTCGGCCATCGCTCCGGCGGAATGGCGGGCGGTCATCGCCGCCGCCGACGTGGCGCGCATCAGCGCCGTTCCCGGCATCGGCAGGAAGACCGCCCAGCGCATCGTCCTGGAGCTGACCGGCAAGCTGGAAACCGAGCCGGCGGAAGCGGATGCGCTTTCGCTGCTGGGCAACGACCTGCTGTCCGGCCTGGTCAACCTCGGCTATCCGCCCAAGGCCGCCCGGGAAGCGGTGGCCCGGGTGCTGAAGGATCATCCCGGGCGCGACGATTTCGAGTCGCTCTTCAAGCTGGCCCTGAAAAAGGCCAAGCCATGAAAATGGAGAACGTCACCAATCCGGTCGAGCGCAGCGAGGACACGGCCCCCGAGCAGACCCTGCGCCCGTCCCGGCTGCGCGAGTTCACCGGACAGAAACAGAAGGTGGCCAACCTGAAGACCTATATCAAGGGGGCGCGCCAGCGCAACGAGCCTCTCGATCACGTCCTGCTGGACGGGCCGCCCGGATTGGGCAAGACCACCCTGGCCAACATCGTGGCCGCCGAGATGGGCGTGGGCATCAAGTGCACGTCGGGGCCGGTACTGGAAAAAAAAGGCGACCTGATCGCCATCCTGACCGACATGGATGAGCACGAGGTCCTGTTCATCGACGAGATCCACCGCCTGCGCACCGCCCTGGAGGAGATCCTCTACAAGGCCATGGAGGATTTCCAGATCGACGTGGTCATCGGCCAGGGCCCGGGCGCCAAGACCCTTTCGCTGCACATCAAGCCCTTCACCCTGGTCGGCGCCACGACCCGGGCCGGCCTGCTTTCCAATCCGCTGCGCAACCGCTTCGNNGCATCACCTGCCACCTCGACTTCTACCCGCCCGACGAGTTGCTGGCGATCATCCGCCGCAGCGCCGCCATCCTGGGACTGCGCATCGACGAGGATGCCGCCCGTGCCGTGGCCTCACGCTCGCGCGGCACGCCGCGCATCGNNCCAACCGCCTGCTGCGCCGGCTGCGTGATTTCGCCCAGGCGCAGGGCAAGAGCGGCGTCGACCTGGCCGCCGCCGAGAACGCGTTCGTGGCGCTGGAGGTCGACGAGGCCGGCTTCGACGAGGTGGACCGCAAGATCCTGCTGGCCGTCATCGACAAGTTCGCCGGCGGGCCGGTCGGCATCACGACGCTGGCCACCTCGGTGCAGGAGGAGCGCAACACCATCGAGGATATCTACGAGCCCTACCTGATGCAGGAGGGGTTCCTGCAGATCACCCCGCGCGGCCGCCTGGCCACCGAAAAGGCCTTCCGCTATTTCGGCAAAAAACTGCCGCCGCCGCAGAAGAGACTGTTCTAAAAGACATTTCGTGACGCGTAACCCGTGACGAGGCGCACGCTTTGCGCGCAAGGCAAAATGCGAATTCCCGAATCCCCCTGCACCAGGGAGCATTCGCGGCGTTTCAAGGTACGATTGTCCATCGGCAAAAATTCAGATCTTTGAATGCATAAGCCCGGTATGGGCTTATTTGAGATTTCCCGCAACTTTTTCCCCGCCGCTTTCGTTGATAGGTTTGAGAGCAAGGCAAGCCCCCTGGCCGCGAGGTGAGGCGGCCTTGGTGGAGGATCGGCGTGAGCAAGAGAAAGCGAATGAATTGGACATGGGGACCGGGAATCTTCCTGCTGGGCGTTTTGGCGTTGCCGGCGGCCAAGTCCGGCGAAACCGGGCGCCCGGCAGCGGATTGCATCGCCATCCACCGTACCGAGACGCCGCCGGTCATCGACGGCAGGCTCGATGACCCCGTCTGGCAGCAGGCCACGCGCTTTGACGAGTTTATCACCTTCAAGCCCGATTTCGGCAAGCCGACCTCGGAAGCGACCCTGGTCCGGGTGGCCTACGACCGCAAGCACATCTATTTCGCCTTCGATTGCCGCGACAGCGAGCCGGCCAAGATCAAGGCGGCGATGGCCAAGCGCGACGGCATCGACATGGACGACTGGATCGGCGTGGTGCTGGACACCTTCGGCGACAGCCAGGGCGGCTACCTGTTCACGGTCAACCCGCTGGGCGTTCAGCAGGACGGCATGATCAACGCCGACGGCAACGGCGACTCCAGCTTCGACACCGTGTGGCAGAGCCGGGGGCTGATCCACAACGGCGGCTACACTGCCGAGATTGCGGTGCCCTTCAAAAGCCTGCGCTACCCGTTCCGCAAGAACATCACCATGAAGCTGCTGTTCGCGCGCTACATCGGCCGCAAGTCGGAGCAGACCAGCTTCCCCGGACTGGACCCCGAGGGCGGCGCCATCATGGCCCAGGCCCAGCGGATCGAGCTGAGCGACATCCAGTTCGAGCGCCCGCTGGAGTTCATCCCCGCCGTCACCTATAACCAGAGCAGCGTACACGGCGGCGGCGCCTTGAAATCCCTGGGAGGGCAGGCCGATTTCAGTTTGACCGGAAAGCTGGGCCTTTCCTCCAACCTGACCCTGGACGCGGCCTACAATCCAGATTTCAGCCAGGTGGAGGCCGACGCCGGGCGAATGGACGTCAACCTGCGCTATTCGATCTACTACGCGGAGAAGCGCCCCTTCTTCCTGGAGGGGATGGAAAACTTCAATTTCGCCACCGCCATGGAGCAGAACACCGTGGGCGCGGTCGCCTACACCCGGACCATCGTCGACCCGCTGCTGGGGCTGAAGCTGACCGGCAAGATCGGCACCCGGAACGTGCTGTCCGGTATCTTCGCCCTGGACGAGTTCCCCGGCGACATGGCCGCCGAGGAGGGCGACGGCGAACGCGCCGGGCGCGCGGCGGCTTTCACCATCCTGCGCTACAAGCGGCAGATGAGCCAGGACAACTATGTCGGCGGCTTCTTCACCCAGCGCGGCTTCGCCGGCGACCGCAACCGCGTCGGCGGCGTCGACGGCCGCTGGCGCCTGAACCAGACCAGCTTCCTGGAGTACAGCGCGCTGGGCTCCGCCAGCCGCGACGGCCGCTCCGGGCGGGACGAGCCGGGGCACTACCTGGGGCTGCGCTACAACTTCAGCAACCGCCATTGGAACGTCGACCTGGGTTTCTTTGACCTGAGCGAGGATTTCCGCATCGACACCGGCTACGTCACCCGCACCGGCATCACCCAGCTCCCCCTGTTCGTCATGTACACCGCCTATCCCAAGTCGAAACTATTCCAGAGGATCGACACGTTCTGGTGGAGCTACCACCTGAAGGACAAGCCCAGCGACCTGTTCGAGACCTACAACCACCTGGTGCTGCGCCTGAACATGGCGCGGCAGTCGCAGGTGCGCTTCGATGCCATCCTGGGCAACGAGGTTTTCGCCGGCCAGCGTTTCAATTTGAGCGGCTGGCGGGTGCGCGGCAATACGCAGGTCCTCAAGCAGCTTTACCTCGAGGGCAGCTACCGCCGTTCCGACCGCGTTTTCTATGACGAGGCGGCTCCGTTCCAGGGTTATGGAAATACGGCCGACCTGTACCTGCTGTTCCAGCCCTTTGACAAGCTGAGCGCCTCCCTGGGCCTCTCGTATTATGACATTTTCCGCGCCAGCGACAGGGAGAAGGTCTACGACTACACGATATGGCGCAGCCGCACCACCTTCCAGGTGAACCGCCACCTGTTCTTCCGCGCCATCCTGGAATACAACAACTACTGGAAGAGGATCAACGCCGACCTGCTGGCCTCCTTCACCTACATCCCCGGCACCGTCATCTATGCCGGCTACGGCTCGGCCTACGAGAAGGTGAAGTGGAGCAACGAGGACCGCGAGTACTTCCCCGCCAGCGACTATCTCCAGACCAAGAGGAGCTTTTTCTTCAAGGCGTCCTATCTCTGGCGGTTCTAGGGATCAGCGGCAGGTTCGTTGTTCGAAGTTCGATGTTCGACGTTGAAGAAACCCGAAATAGCAGCAAAGGGTTCGAAGGAATGCCATTTTCTTAAACTTCGAACCTCGAACATCGAACGTCGAACTTTCTTTACTATTTCGTCCCATGCTCCTATAATCGCCTTATGGACCTGGAGCGAGAATGCCTGCTGAGGATCGTCCGCCTGGCGCTGGATGAGGACCGCGTCCGGGAAGACGTCACCACCAATTCCCTCTCCGGCCTGGACGGTCCGGCGCGCGCCGAACTGCGCGCCAAGGAAAGCGGCGTCATCTCCGGCATCGAGGCTTTCGTCATGACCCTGCGCGAGGTCGATCCGGAACTGGCGGTCGACGTCTTTCTCGGCGACGGCTGCGAGGTCGGGGCCGGCGACCTGGTCCTGGAGGTCAGCGGCCGCGAGAGCTCGATCCTCAGGGGTGAGAGAGCGGCGCTGAACTTCCTGCAGCGCTTGAGCGGCGTCGCCACCCTGACGCAGGCGTTCGTAGAAAAACTCAAGCCCCATCGCACCGTGCTGCTGGACACGCGCAAGACCACGCCCGGCATGCGCTACCTGGAAAAGAACGCCGTGCGCCACGGCGGCGGCCGCAACCACCGCATGAACCTCGAGGACATGGCCATGGTCAAGGACAACCATATCGCCATGGCCGGGGGCATCGCCCCGGCGGTCGCGCGCGTGCGCGCCGCCCACCCCGGCAAAACGATCGAGGTGGAGGTCAAGAATATCGCCGAGCTGCGGGAGGCGCTCGACCTGGGCGTGGAGCTGGTGATGCTGGACAATTTCTCCCTGGACATGGCCCGCCAGGCGGTCGCCTGCAACCGCGGCCGGGCCCGGCTCGAGATCTCGGGCAACGTCACGCTGGAGAACGTCGCCGAGAAAGCGGCCGTCGGCGTCGACTTCATCTCCGTCGGCGCCCTGACCCACTCGTTCCGCTCCCTGGACCTGAGCCTGAAGATCGTGAGGTCGACATGAAGGACTACCTGGAAACCGACGTGCTGGTCATCGGCAACGGCATCGCCGGCTCGGCGGCGGCCCTGCGCCTGGCCGAGCTGGGGATCGACGTGCTGCTGGTCTCCAAGGGCAAGGACCCGACGCGCAACAACACCTACTACGCCCAGGGCGGCATCGCCTTCCTCCCCGAGGGGGAGGATGCCGCGCTGTTCGCCGGCGACATCTTCAAGGCCGGCGACGATTTCAACTTCCGCCCGGCCGTCGAACAGGCGGTCGCCGAGTCGCGACGCCTGGTGCAGGAGATCCTGATCAACAAGATCCAGGTGCCGTTCTCCAGGAAGGGGACAGCGTATGACCTGGCCAAGGAAGGGGGGCACTCCTCGCGGCGCGTGCTCAACGTCAAGGACATGACCGGGCGCGTCATCCAGGAAAAGTTCGACGGCTATCTGCAAAAACTGCCGAAGCTGACCAGGCTCTTCCAGCACACGGTCATCGACCTGCTGAGCTACCCCCACCACTCCATTAACCCCTTGCGCACCTACCAGGAGCCCAGGATCATCGGCGCCTACATCCTGGACCAGAAGAGCAAGAAGGTCGCCCGCGTCTTCGCCAAAAAAGTGGTGCTGGCCAGCGGCGGCCTGAGCAGCCTCTACCTGCACTCGACCAATCCCGAGGAGGCCATCGGCAACGGCATCGCCATGGCCCACCGCGCCGGCGCGCGCCTGGCCAACCTGGAATACGTCCAGTTCCATCCCACGTCGCTCTACCATCGCGAGGCCAACAGCTTCCTCATTTCCGAGGCCGTGCGCGGCGAAGGGGCGCGGCTGATGAACCTCAAGGGCGAGTACTTCATGGAGAAGTATTCGCCGCTGAAGGACCTGGCCCCGCGCGACGAGGTGTCGCGGGCCATCTACGAAGAGATGATCCGGCGCGGCAGCGACTACGTTCTGCTCGATCTGGCCTCGTTCGCCCGGATCAACATCCGTGAGCGTTTCCCGACCATATTCCAGACCTGCCTGGACTACGGCATCGATATCGGGGAAAAGCCGATCCCGGTGGTGCCCGCCGCCCATTACGCCTGCGGCGGTGTCCTCTGCGACCTGAACGGCCGCAGCAGCATCCGCAACCTATACGCCATCGGCGAGGTGTCGGCCACCGGCGTGCACGGCGCCAACCGCCTGGCCTCGGTCTCGCTGCTGGAAGGACTGGTCTGGGGGGTCAAGGCGGCCGAGGACATCGCCGCCGTCATTCGCGACGACAAGAACCCCTACGTCATCGCCGAGGTCCCGGCCTGGAAGTACCCCTATCCCCAGGAGAAGCTCGATCCGGCACTGGTCTGGCAGGATTTGGTGACCATCAAGACGATCATGTGGAACTACAACGGCATCATCCGCACCGTCAAGCGCATGGAGCGGGCCAAGGCCGACCTGGAGTACCTGAAGCACCGCATCGAGAAGTTCTACAAGGCCAGCGAGATCGGCAACCGCATCATTACCCTGCGCGACAGCGTGCAGGCGGCGCTGCTGATCGTCGAGGCCGCCCTGCGCAACCGCGTCTCGCGCGGCGCCCATTACATCAGCAGCACCGAGAACTGACCTCGGCCGCCCCCTCTCTCCTCCGGTTTGCGGCTTAGAGGTAGCCCAGCGTTTTCATCTCCTCGATCTCGCTGGCCGGCAGGCTCTTGAGGGAAATGGTTGTCGCCTCGCCGCCGCTGTCGCGGAAGCGGGCGAGCCAGGCCAGGAAACGGGCCGTCAGGTATGAGGCGACGCGGGAGTAGCGTTGTCCGACCTCTTTCAGCGGATCGGCGCCGTTCGCCAGCGAAAACAGCTCCATTTCGCTGTTGCCGAGGTCGATGACGGCGTACCAGTTCCGCCAGCGCAGGCCGTAGACGGGGCAACGGTTGAATGTGCGCGATACGGCCATGTGGTCATCCAGTTCTTCCCCGGGAAGCGGCAGAATGCGCCCGTCCAGCGGCAGCGTCTGCCCGAACAGGGAGACGATGGTCGGGAAGATGTCGGCCAGCTCGGACAGCCGGTGCACGCGCCCCCGGCGCTCCATGGCGCGCGGGTATTTGATGATCAGCGGTACGCGCGATGTCTCATCGTACACGTTGCCGCCGTGGCCCAGTACCTGGTGTTCCCCCAGGGCCTCGCCGTGATCGGCGAGGAACACGATCATGCTGTCGTCGTACAATCCCCTTTCCTTGATCAGCGTCATGATTTTGCCGAACTCGCTGTCCACCCAAGCGATGCTGGAATCGTAGATGTCGGTGATCTCCTGGAGCTCTTCGGCGTCGGGGGCGACGCCGGTATTCGCCCGTTTCTTCACCAGCTGCGCCATGCGCTCCTGGGTGGCTTTCTCTCCTCCCGGCAGGAAGGAGACGGGAAAATCATCCGGCGGGACCTTGGGAAAATGGGGGTGGAGATAGTGCATGTAGGAGAAATGAGGGGAGGGCGCCTGGAGAAGCCATTCACGGAACTGTTCGAAGATGGAGGTGTTCCTCGCGTCGCGCTTCTCGCCCACGCGGAAATAGTCGTCGACCCCCTGGGTGAACCCGAAGTGGGGGGAGATGCCGAAGGTGGACGTGAGGATGCTGGACCGGTAGCCCTTGATCTTCAGGTACTCGGGCATGGTCAGCAGCTGGCTCGGCAGGGCGGCCTGCAGCACGCGGGTTTTGTGGCTGTCGGGGTAGAGTCCGGTCAGCAGGGTGGCCACGCTGGATCGGGTGAAGACGGCGTTGGTGTAGGCGTTTTCGTAAACCACCGCGTCCCGGGCGAAGGCGTCGATGTTCGGCGAGGTGGGGCGGTGGTAGCCGTAGGTCCCGAGGTGGGAGGCCTGGCAGGCGTCGCTGAGGATGATGTAGATATTGGGGGTGTCCTTCAGGACGGCCGGCGGCGCCTTCGCCTCGGGGACGGGGCGTTCGGCAAAGCGATAGGAATGGATGGTGAAGTCGCCCCTGCGGGCGGACACGCTGAGCGTCCCGGGAGCCGGGAACTCGATGGCATGAGACAGTTTCCCCGAAAGCCGGCCGCTCTTCCGCCGAGTGACCTTCGCCTGCAGCCCGTCGCCGCCGCCGTGCTGCTCAACGATTTCGACCCATCCCCGGCCGCGAAGCTCCAGCCGGCCGGAACCGGGCATGTGAAACAAGGTGAAACGTTCTCCCGCCCGCAGATGGGGCAGGGCCTCTCCGGCCGGGGTGCCGGCCGTGATGGAGCGGACCCGCAGCTTGTCCTTTCTTTTCTTGGCGAAGTGCAGGAAATTCATTCCGCGGTTGACACGGAATTCGAGCGTCACGCTCTTGAAGCCGGAGGCCGGCGTCAACCACTTCTTCTGCCGGACGTTGACGGAGAATTCGGCGCGTCCACCCTGGAGGGAATACTCGATCGTCAGCGGCAGGCGCTCGCTCCGCGCCCGCCAGAGGATGAATTGCGCATCTTCCCGCTCGGCCGTGAAGGCGTCCTCGTCGGCGCGGAACCCCTCCCAGACGTTCATCGTGCCCTGGGCCGGCGAGATCACCTGCTGGTCCTTGTCCCAAACCATCGCCGGCGGCAGGTCGCGGGCCGCCTCCCGCGAGCAGGCCGTAACGAGCAGCAGGCAGGCCGGCAGCCATCCCAGTGAACGGATTGTTTTCATTGTCTCACTCCTCGAGTTCCAGCGCGGCCAGGAAGGCTTCCTGGGGCAGGTCGACCTTGCCGATGCGCTTCATGCGCTTCTTGCCTTTCTTCTGCTTCTCCAGCAGCTTCATCTTGCGCGAAATGTCGCCGCCGTAGCACTTGGCCAGGACGTTCTTGCGCAGGGCCTTGACCACGGTCTTGGCGATGACGCGCTTGTTGATCGCCGCCTGGATGACCACCTCGAAGAGCTGGTGCGGGATCACCGCCTTCATCTTGCTGGTCAGCAGGTTGCCGACCGTGTAGGCCTTGTCCTTGTGGACGATGACCGCCAGCGCGTCGACCGGGTCCTGGTTGATCAGGATGTCCAGCTTGACCAGCGGCGACTCGCGATAATCCTTCAGCGTGTAATCGAACGAGGCGTAGCCCTGCGAGATCGACTTCAGCTTGTTGAAAAAATCGTACAGCACTTCGGCCAGCGGCAGGTCGTAGGTCAGGATCACGCGCTGCGGGCCGATGTATTCCATCTTCCTGTGAACGCCGCGGCGGTTCTGCAGCAGCTTCAGCACGTTGCCCAGGAACTCGTCGGGGGTGATGATGATGGCCTCGATGAACGGCTCCTCGATCATCTTGTAGTACTGCGGGTTGGGCAGCTGCGCCGGCGATTCGATCTCGTAGGTCTCGTCCTTGCTGGAGGTGATGCGGTAGCGCACCGAGGGGGCGGTGGTGACGATCGACAGGGAATATTCCCGCTCCAGCCGTTCCTGGACGATCTCCTTGTGCAGCAGCCCCAGGAAGCCGCAGCGGAAGCCGATGCCCAGGGCCGGCGACGTTTCCGGTTCGTAGGTCAGGGAGGAGTCGTTCAGGGTGAGCTTCTCGATGGCCTCGCGCAGCTCCTCGTGGCTGGTGCCCTCCGACGGGTAGAAGCCGGCGAAGACCATGGGCAGGGGCTCCTTGAACCCGGGCAGCGCGGCCACCGAGGTCTCGCGGGCCAGGGTGACCGTGTCGCCGATCTTCACCTCGGAGATCTTCTTGATGCTGGCAATGATATAGCCGACCTCGCCGGCCTCCAGCGAGTCCAGCGGCAGTGGCTTCGGGGTGTGGACGCCCACTTCGTTGATCTCGTACTCGGTGTTGTTGGAGAGGAACTTGATCCGGTCGCCCTTCTTCATGACGCCGTCGATGATCTTGACCAGGATGATCACGCCGCGGTAGGAATCGAACCAGGAATCGAAGATCAGCGCTTTCAACGGTTTGGCCGGGTCTCCCGCCGGGGGCGGGATGCGCCCGATGATGGCCGGGATGATCTGGTCGATGCCGGTGCCGGTCTTGGCCGAGACCATCAGCGCCTCCTGGCGCGGGATGCCCAGGATGCCCTCCATCTGCTCCAGCGACTTGTCCAGCTCGTTGTTGGGCAGGTCGATCTTGTTCATCACCGGGATCAGGGTCAGGTCGTTCTCCATGGCCAGGTAGGTGTTGGCCACGGTCTGGGCCTCGACGCCCTGGGTGGAGTCGATGACCAGCAGCGCCCCCTCGCAGGCGGCCAGGGAGCGCGATACTTCATAGGTGAAATCGATGTGCCCGGGGGTGTCGATCAGGTTGAGCAGGTACTCCTCGCCCCGGGCGTCGTGCCAGGTCAGGCGCACGAAATGGGACTTGATGGTGATGCCGCGCTCGCGCTCCAGGTCCATGGAGTCGAGCACCTGCTCCTGCATGTCGCGCTTGGCGATGGCATGGGTCGTCTCCAGCAGGCGGTCGGAGAGGGTCGTCTTGCCGTGGTCGATATGGGCGATGATGGAGAAGTTGCGGATATTCTTCACGGCCGGCCGGCCTCGCCCTGGCGGGGTTTTTGCCCCTTGACCGCGTATTCGCTGGGGGCGAACAGCAGGCGATTGAGACGGTCGACGTTCTCGTTGAACGGCAGGGCCTGATTCGCGGCGGGGTCGGCCTCGAGGAGCTTTTCGGCTTCCGGCTCTGGGCCGAACAGGATCTCCACGGCGCTGAAACCCGAGCTTTCCAGCAGATAGCGCATGTATTCCGGATGCAGCGGGCGCTGGTGGGTCGGATCAAGGAAATAGATGCGGCTGACGGCGAACAAACTCAGGGGGTTGATGGTCTCCAGCAGCAGGACCGCGCCCGGCCTCAGGACCCGGAAGCACTCGCAAACGACGCGGCGCAGGTAGTCCGGTTCGAAGTGCTCGATGACCTGGGAGGAAAAGACGCCGTCGAGCGATGCGGCGGCGCGGTTTTTCAGGAATTCCAGGGCGTCGGCCTTGACGCAGGGGAGATCGCGCGCACGCGCTTCCTCCAGCATCGAGTCGGAAAGGTCAAGCCCCACGGGGCGGCGGCCTCCGTCGCGCAACAGGGCCATGAATTCACCGCGGCCGCAGCCGATGTCCAGGACTTCGCCGTTGGCGGCGAACAACGGCAGGTACCCGGCCAGGCGGCGGGCGATCTCCTCGGGACGGCCGCGGAAGCGCTTCTCGAAGTCGGCGTACTGGACGGGCGACAACTGTTCCCGCACCTGGCGCAGCTCGGCGACGGCTTCGGGGGACGGCTTCTCGGCGATGGATTCCAGCAATCGGCTCAACTTGTTTTCCAGCTGGGCAAAATGGACGAGCAGCGTCCTGAGCAGGGAATACTCGGCCTCGAGCTTCTCGATCTTCCACTGCAGCGACTTGAAGACCATGGTGGCATGGTTGCTGGCGTAGGCGTCCCATTCCTTGTCCTGGGCGGTGACAAAGGCCGCCAGCGCTTCTTCGAAGCGGGCAACGCCGGCCTGCGCCTTTTTTTCGCCTTTGCCGAGCCAGCCCCGCCCATGCATGAGCGCCGCCAGGCCGCGCAAACTGGACTTCAGCTCCTCCTGCCTGGCCTTGCGCTTCTCGACCAGGTCCTCAATTACCCTTCTCATCCCTGGTTTTGTCTTCGTCCTTTCCTTCGCCCTTGACGGCGTTCTTGAAGTTCTTGATCCCCTGGCCCAGGCCCTTGCCCAGCTCGGGGAGCTTCCTGCCGCCGAAGAGCAGGGCGATGACGACCACTATCAGCAAAATTTCCCAGATTCCCAAGCTTCCGAACATGGTTTTCTCCTCTGTATGAATCATTATATGGGTTTAGCCGGCCCGGGTCAAGTAAATCCAGTGACAAGTGACGGGTGCGGGAAATCGCGTCCCGGCGCTGCTCCATGCCGGAGGTCGCGCCGCTGCGGCAGGTCCATTGCCGATCCGGGTCACCGGTCACCCGTGAGTATGGTCCGCTTTGCCTGCGATCGTCTGCCGCTCTTTGTTGACTTTTCCTTTCATTTAGGATATTGATGGTTCTGTTGAAATCATAGGAGGAAAAAGATGAACCTGATCGAACGAGCGAAAAACATCATTCTGTCCCCGGCCAAGGAATGGGACGTGATCAAGGGCGAAAGCCTGACCATTTCCGACATGTTCATGAAATACGCCCTGATCCTGGCCGCCATACCCGCCGTGGCCGGCTTCATCGGCTATGTCGTCATCGGCATGTCGTTCGGCGGCCTCGGCACTTTCCGCTGGCCGGTGGGCACCGCCCTGGTCTGGGCGATCCTCTCGTATGTCCTCTCGCTGGCCGGCATATTCGTGCTGGCTTTCATCATCGACGCGCTGGCGCCGACCTTCGGCTGCACCAAGGACCTCACGGCCGCGGTCAAGATCGCCGTTTTTTCATATACCCCGGCCTGGGTGGCGGGCGTTCTGGGCATCATCCCGGCCCTGTCGGTCCTGGTGATCCTGGCCAGCATCTACTCGCTGTACCTGATGTACATGGGCCTGCAGAAGATCAAGGAACCGGCCAAGGACAAGCTGCTGCCGTACTTTATCCTGTCCATCGTCGCCCTGATCGTGATCTACTGGCTGGTGGGCTTCATCGTCAGCCGCATCGCCCTGGGCGGCATGGCCGGCCTGATGGGAGGACTGCGCGGCTTCTAGTCGGAACCGTTCGATCGCCGTTTCATGACCGGGCCGGCCTCGTGCCGGCCCGGTCTTTTTTTGTTCCTCACGTAAATTTGTGCACATGTTTGGGTGAGCACAGTCGAGTATAAGGCCAGAGGATCGAGGGTTGGGATAAAATTCCAAGCACCAAGCACCAAATCCCAAATAAATTCCAAGTTCCAAATTCCAATCCCCTGACGGGGACGTTGTGTCCTAAACGAAAGCCCTTGCAAGTATCTTTTCTTCGTTTGGGTCAAAGTCCCCGCCAGGGGATTGGGTCATTGGAATTTGGAGCTTATTTGAAATTTGGTGCTTGGAACTTGGTGCTTTAGTCCTACCAGATCGTACGCCTAATCAGTCAAACACTGCACAAATTTGTGAGAGGAGCCTTTTTTTTATCCCTCTATTCCCTCCTGTCCGCAGAACGACCGGCGTGGCATGCTTCTCTCCAGCGGCTGGCGGGGGTCAGAACGGGAAGAAGACGGGCAACAGCGCCAGCGTGACCAGGCTGTAGATCAGCAGCAGCGGCAGGCCGGATTTCATGTAATCCAGGAAGCGGTAGCTCCCCGGCCCGTAGACCATCAGGTTCGTCTGGTAGCCGTGGGGGGTAAGAAAAGCCGCGCTGGCTCCGTAGGCCACGGCCATGATGAAGGGCAGGGGAGAGACCTGCAGGGAAAGGGCCGCGGAATAGGCCAGGGGAAAGGCCAATGCCGCCGCGGCATTGTTGGTGACCATTTGCGTGAGCAGCAGGGTCAGGAGGTAGATGCCGGTCATGCCGGCCCACGCTCCCTGGCCATGGAAGAAGTGCAGGACTCCCTGGGCGATGAGCGCGGAGGCGCCGCTGCTGAACATGACCTTGGAAATGCCCAGCGCCGAACCCACGAGGAGGATGATGTCCAGGTTGGCGTTGTTGCGCAGGTCCTCGAAACGGAAGTAGCCCAGCAGGATGTAGAGGACCAACAGGATGGCCAGCGAATTGAGCAGCGGCAGCAGCTCCAGGGCACCGGCCAGGATCGCCGTGATGAACAGCGCCGCCGCCAGGGCGCTGTGCTTCCCGGCCAGGCGCTCTTTCATATCGATCTTGTTGATCAGGATGAAGTCGTGGTGGGGGTTTTCCCGCTTGGCGAAATCGGGACCGACGGCCAAGAGCAGCGTATCGCCGGCTTCCAGGCGGATCGAGCCGATCTTTCCCGAGAGTTTCCTGCTGCCCCGGCGCACCGCCACCACCGCGGCGTCGAAACGGGCACGGAAATCGGCGGTTTTTACCTTTTTTCCGAGCAGCACGGACGTGTGCGCGAGGACCACCTCCAGCAGGTTCTTCTTGAGCAGTCCGATGTTCTCCTCGGTGAAAACGGCCAGGCGGTCGAAGCGGTCGATATCCCGCACCTGATGCACGTCGCCGACGAAGACCAGGATGTCCCCCGCTTGAATGATTTCCTCGGGGCTTACCGGGGAGAGCAAATGCCCGGCGCGGATGATCTCGGCCAGGAAAAGACTCTGCAGGTTGCGGAATTGGTTGGCGGCGACACTCCTGCCGATGTGCGCCGAACCCTCCAATACGCGCGCTTCCAGGAAATAGTTGGCCTGGCTGAGAACCGGCGCCGACTCATTGGCCGGCAGCAGCCGGTGGGAAACGAACGTCATGTACAGAAACCCCGCCAGGCAGAGAGGCAGGCCGATCCAGACGAACTGGAAAAGGGCCAATCCCTTCATCCCGGCCTCGAGCGCCAGGCCGTTGATGATCAGGTTGGTGGAAGTGCCGATCAGCGTCGTGGTGCCGCCGATGATGGCGGCGAAAGAGAGGGGGATCAGCAGCTTGGCCGGCGGAAAATGGCGGTTGTTCTTCAGCGGCCCAAGAAAGGACGCCGCGACGGCGGTATTGTTCAGGAAAGCCGACATGGGGAAAACGACCAGGCATAAGCGAGCCAGGGTCCGTTGCAGCGAATGACCGACCAGGACCATGCGGCTCATCCAGTCGCTGAGCGGTGTCTTCTCGATCACCGCCGCGGCCTGCAGGACCAGGACCAGGGTCACCAGGGCGGGATTGACGAACTGCTTCAGAATGTCCGCCGCCGATATCCATCCGGCCAGGAAGAATACGAACAGGGCCGCGGCAAAGAGGAATGCCGGATGGGTTCGCGTTCGGGAAAGCAGGATGAACAGCAGGACGATGATCACGATGACGAAGGTGGCGATGGGGACCTCCCGGATGCACTTAATTTGTACTTCAATGGCGGGCTTAATGCAAGCCGGCACACCCCGGAGCTCTGTTGACCGCACCGGTTTTTTCTGCTACAAAAGAGCCATGACAGTCGAGCAGTTCCTCCCGGCATTTCACTATGGCGATGCGATCGGGAATTCCGCCCTGGCGTTGCACCGCTTTTTGCTCGCCAGCGGCGTCGAAAGCCGGCTGGTGGCCATGACCAGCGATGCCGGGGTCAGTGACCAGGCTGTCCGCTTCCAAGACTACCGACTCGATCCCGGCGCCATCAAGATCCTGCATTTCGCCGTCGCGTCGCAGTTGACCGATTATTTCCTGGAATTGCCGGGCAAGAAGGTGATGATCTACCACAACATCACCCCGGCCCGTTTTTTCGCCGGGTTTTCGGATTTTCTGACCGGTTTCACCCACGCCGGCCGGGAGCATTTGCGGCGCCTGAACAACACATTTGACCTGTGCCTCGGCGACTCCACCTACAATGCCAACGAATTGCGCGAGCTCGGTTTTGCCAACGTGCGGGTATTTCCCCTACTGGTCGATTTGGGCGAGTATGAGGCCGAAACCAGCAGTGCCTACCTGAAATTGCTCCAGAATGACAGGAAGAATATCCTGTTCACCGGCCGCATCATGCCGAACAAGAGGATCGAGGACCTGATCAAAGTCGTTTTTTTCTACAAAAAATACATTTCGCCGGCCGTGCGCCTGATCGTTGTCGGCAACACCCGGGCCCTGCCCAAATATTTTCTGGCCGTCCAGGACCTGGCCGCGCGTTTCTACCTGACCGCCGAGGATGTCTTTTTCACCGGCCATTTGCCTGCGGACGAGTTTCTTGCCGTGTACCGGCACGCCGACGTTTTCCTTTCCATGAGCGAGCACGAAGGCTTTTGCCTGCCGCTCCTGGAGAGCTGCTTCTTCCGTCTGCCGGTACTGGCGTTCAATGCCGGAGCCGTGGCCGAGACCCTGGACGGGGCCGGCATGCTGTTCAACGAAAAAAATTCGGCGCTGGTGGCCGGCTTGGTCGACCAAGTCCTCCGGAACGGGCCCCTGTACCGGCAACTGCAGGAGAAGGCCGATGCCCGTATCCAGCGCTATCGCCTCCAGGCCGATCCGCAACGCCTGCTAGCCTGGCTGCGGGATATGTAGCCCATGGCCATGGGTGCCGCAGGGCAAGAAGCGAAATCGAGATCGGAGAAAACATGATCCGGATCGGCATCGTGGTCCAGCGCTACGGCAACGAGGTGATCGGCGGCGCCGAGGCCCTGGCGCGCAACGTGGCCGAGCGGCTGCTGCGCCAGGGATTCCGCGTGACCGTCTTCACCACCTGCGCCCGCGATTACCTGACCTGGCGCAACGAGTATCCGGCCGGCGAATCGTTCCTGCGCGGCGTCGCCATCCGCCGCTTCCCGGTGAGCCGCGAGCGCGACATCGCCGCCTTCAACCTTTTTTCCGATGAATTCTTCGCCCAGGCCGCCGCGGATCGCGACGAGGAACGCTGGATCGCCGAGCAGGGGCCGCTGTGTCCCGACCTGGTCCAGGGGCTGGTCGCGGCCGAGAAGGAGATCGACCTGTTCCTTTTTTTTACCTATCTTTATTATCCCACCATTGCCGGGCTGCGGGCGGTGACCAAGCCGGCCATCCTCTTCCCCACCGCCCATGACGAGCCGCCCATCACCCTGGCGGCCATGGGTGATGTGTTCCGCCGCCCGCGGGCACTGTTCTTCCTGACCGGGGCCGAAATGGACCTGGCGCGGCGCCTGTTCGACCCGCCGGGGTCGATGTGCCTGGTGCGTACCGGGCTGGACATTCTCCCCGCTGTCGACGAGAAGCCCTTTCGCCGCCGCTTCCTGCTGGTCGCGCCCTATCTCCTCTATGCCGGCCGCATCGAGAGGGGCAAGGGGCTGGAAGCCGTTTTCGACCATTATCGCGCCCTGAAGCGGGAGGCTTACGTCGACCTGGTCCTGATCGGCAAAAAGATGATGGACCTGCCGGGAATCCAGGGCCTGAAGTATCTCGGCTTCGTTGCCGAAGCGGAAAAGCTGGCCGCCTTCAAGGGGGCCGTCCTTTCCCTGCAGCCCTCGCCGCTCGAGAGCCTCTCGATCACCACCCTGGAGTCTTTCTCCGTGCGCACGCCGGTGCTGGTCAACCGCGATTGCCCGGCCCTGATGGAGCACGTGAACATGTCCGGGGCCGGCCTGGCCTTCGGCGATCAGCAGGAATTCCTGTCCGGCTTCCGGCGCATCCACCGCCGCCCGGCGCTGCGCGCGCTCATGGGCGAGAAGGGGCTGGAGTACGTGCGGCAGTACTATTCCTGGGAGGCGGTACTGCGGGAGATCCAGGCGGGAATCGCCGAGATATTAGAAATTAAAACGACCTGAATACAGGACTCGGTGTACGGTAGACGGTAGACGGTGTACGGTAAGAACGAAATTCCAAGCACTCAGCACCAATTCACAAATAAACTCCAATATCCAATATCCCAAACGGAGAAAAAACAATGGAAGGGTCTTTGTTCTGGATATTGGAATTTGGAACTTGGAATTTGATTGCAATTAG
>DCVB01000108.1 GCA_002327965.1 Candidatus Aminicenantes bacterium UBA2199
TAAAAGCTATTTTGGACAGATGTGGTGTTAGTGATAGTGTTAGCAGGAGACCTGACAGGTCTTAAACGAAAGCCACTTGCAGAGAGCGTTACGCGTTTCGTGTCACGAAGTTCGCAATGCGCATTGTATTGCATCTCTGCCGCGTCACGCGTTACGCGTTACGCGTCACGAAGTACTTTCCGGCACTAGGGTATTTGGAACCTGGCACTAGGGAATTCCCTGATTGTCAAACCGGCAGTATGATTGCATATTATTGGCAAGTTCGTAACATAGGGTCACAATGTAAGGGGGGAGAGGGGGAAAGTTTCCCCCTTTTCCTATTTCAAATTCCAATTTCCAAAACCAAGCCCCTTCCGGTGGCCTTTCTACGTGAAGTGCTTGATCTTACTTGCATTAGGCTTGTACTTGGAATGTCATCTCCTTTCTTCTTCTGTCCTCTGACTTCTGTTCTCTGTCTTCCGCCCTCTGACCTCTCACCTCTAACCTCTCACCTCTAACCTCCCGCCTTGGTCCGCCCCGTCACTTATTGATTTTTCGGCCAAATTCCTGTAAATTGTCCTTGTGAGCAAACGTGCATTGGCAATCGTGTTCCTGCTGGTGGCCGTGCCGGTTCTGGCCCAGGCCAGGCTGGAGAACATCCGCTATTATTCCTATCCCGAGTACACGCGCGTGGTCCTCGACCTGAGCCGGGAGATCCGCATCGGCGAGAAAGTGCTCAAGGGCGGCGAAGGCGGCCGCCTCTTCTTCGACCTGAAGAACTGCCGCTTCGCCCTGAACTACCCCCGGGAGAAGATGAACGAGATCCGCATCGCCGCCGGCAACCTGCAGCGCATCCGCATCGGCAAGTTCCAGGCCCAGACCATCCGCGTGGTCTTCGACTTCGACCGCATCGGCAAGTACAACCGCTTCTACCTGACCTCGCCCTTCCGCATCGTCTTCGACATCTACCGCCAGGACGAGTTCGTCAGCCACGCCCGGCAGTTGGCGGCCGGCGCCGGGGCGGCACCAGGCAAGGAAGCACCCAAGGAGCCCGCTCGGGATCCTGCGGAGGTCCCTGCCAGCGCCGGCTGCCCCTCCATCGCCCGGCAGCTGGGACTCGGCGTGCACCGCATCGTCATCGACCCCGGCCACGGCGGCAAGGACCCGGGAACGATCAACCGCGCCCTGGGCCTCAAGGAAAAAGACATCACCCTGGACATCGGCAAACGGCTGAACGCCATCCTTAACGAGCACAGGGAACTGGAGGTCATCCTCACCCGCCCGCGTGACGAATACGTCCCCCTGGAGGAGCGGGCGGCGATCGCCAACTCCAACCAGGGTGATCTCTTCATCTCCATCCACACCAACTCGGCGCCGCGCCTGAGCGCGCGCGGGGTGGAGTCGTATTTCCTCAATATGACCACCGACCCCCGGGCCATGGAAGTGGCCGCCCAGGAGAACGCCATGAGCACAAAGTCCATGGCCGACATGCGCTCCATCCTCGACCAGATCCTGCGCAACAGCAAGATCTCCGAATCGCGGACCTTCACTGAGTGCCTCCAGGCCAGCATGGTGGCCAACCTCAAGGCAAAATACGATGCCATCGAAGACCTGGGCGTGAAGAAGGCCCCCTTTTACGTGCTGCTGGGGGCGCAGATGCCGTCGTCGCTGGTCGAGGTCTCCTTTCTCAGCCATGCGGCCGAGGCCCGGCGCCTGGCCACCCCGGAGTACCGCCAGGCCGTGGCCGCCGGCCTCTACCTGGGCATCGTCCGCTTCATCCAGAGTTTGGGCAAATGATGCAACCTTGTTTCCGCTTCGAGCGTCTTGAAAATGAAACCCAAGGAAATACAAGGAGGAACCCATGAAAAAGACAGGCTTGATCGCCGGCGCCAGCTTCCTGGCCGGGGCGGTCTTTTTCGCCCTGAGCTTCGGCTTCCTGCAGAAAGGCGTCCATAACCAGCCGGTCATCGCCCCCGAAGTGGCCCACGCCGAATCCGTAGTCCCGCCAGCGACCGTCCCCGACAGTTTCGTCGCCATTGTGCGCAAGGTCAAGCCGGCGGTGGTCAAGGTGGTCTCGGAAGCGATGGTGGAGAGGCGCTCGATGTTCGGCGACGACTTCTTCGACCAGTTCTTCAACGCGCCGCGGCGGCAGGAACGGCGTTCCGGCGCCGGCTCGGGCTTCTTCATCTCCGCCGACGGCTACATCCTGACCAACAACCACGTGGTCCAGGACGCCGTCAAGGTCAAGATCTTCGACATCGACCAGAAGGAATACACCGCCAAGATCATCGGCACCGATCCCAAGACCGACCTGGCGCTGCTGAAGGTCAGCGCCGAAAAAGTCCCCTTCATCCCCCTGGGCGATTCCAACAGCGTCGAGGTGGGCGAGTGGGTGCTGGCCATCGGCAACCCCTTCAACCAGGACCTGACCGTGACGTCGGGGATCATCTCGGCCAAGGGGCGTCAGCTCGGCATGGCCACCTACGAGGACTTCCTGCAGACCGACGCCGCCATCAACATGGGCAACTCGGGCGGCCCGCTGATCAACATGAAGGGCGAGGCCATCGGCATCAATTCGACCATCCTCACCCCCAGCCAGGGCAGTATCGGCATCGGCTTCGCCATTCCCACCAACATGGCCAAGAAAGTGGTGGCCGACCTCAAGAGCAAGGGCAAGGTGGTGCGCGGCTGGTTCGGCATCACCATCGGCGACATCAGCGCCAGCGACGCCAAGGACCTTGACCTGCAGAGCGCCGGCGTCCTGGTCAACGGCGTGGAAGACGGCTCCCCGGCCCAGAAGGCGGGGCTCAAGCGCTACGACCTGATCGTGGCCATCAACGGCCGCAATGTCAAGTCGGCCGCCGACCTGCAGCTGGAGATCGCCGACTCGACTCCCGGCGACGAGATGACCGTGACCGTTTTCCGCGGCAAGGAGAAGCTGACGCTCAAGGTCAAGGTCAGCGAGGCCCCGGGCGCCGCCCGCGAGCAGGCTGTCGAGGAGAGCCGTGACCTGAACCTGGGCATGACGCTGGTCGGGAACACCCCGGCGCTGGCCCGCCAGTACGACCTGAAGACCTCCCGCGGGCTGGTGGTGGAGAACGTCCAGCGCAACGGCCATGCCGCCCAGTGGGGCATCCGGCCCGGCGACGTCATCCTGGCCGTCAACCGCACCGAGGTGGGCAGCATCGAGGAATTCAAGCGCCTCCTGGCCGGCCGCCGCCCCGGCTCGATCGTGCTGCTGCTGATCAATCGCGACGGCAACGAGGGGTACCGGCGCTTCGCCCTGCCCGAATGATCTTTTTCAAGGCCAGTTCCTTCGGCAACGATTTCCTGGTTGTCGAGCGGGAGGGAATCCCCCTTGGGACGGACCCGGGGGAACTGGCCCGGCGCATCTGCGACCCGCACGATGGGGTCGGCGCCGACGGCGTGGTCTTCCATGGGCCGGCCCGGGCGGTTGCTTCAGGAAAAGCCGGTCCCGGGGGCCTGGCGGCGCGCTTCGAGATCTACAACCGCGACGGCGGCCGGGCCGAGCTGTCAGGCAACGGCATGGCCGCCCTGGCCGCCGTGCTGCTGCGGCGCCGCCCCATTGGCTCGTCCCTGGCCCTGAGCACGGGCATCGGCAGCCGCCGTGTGCGGCTACTGGAGCGGCGCGGCCCCCGGTTCCGCTTCGATGTGGAGATCGGCAGGCCCGATTTCGCCCACCGGGCGTTCTTTCCTTTCCTGAGCAAGGGCCAGGACAGCTACCGCGCCGCGGGAACCGATTTTTTCCCGGTCTCCGTCGGCAATCCCCATGCCGTGGTCCTGCGGCGCACGATGCCCGGCGTTGCCCGCCTGGAGGCGTTAGGGAAAAAACTGGAAGGACACCTCATGTTCCCCGGGCGGGTCAACGTGGAATTCGTGCAGCCCCGCGGTCCCTCGTGCCGCGTGTTTTTTTACGAGCGCGGGGTAGGGCCCACCCGGGCCTCATCGACCGGCAGCGCCGCGGTGTTCGCCGTGCTGCGCCGCCTGGGCATGGCCGGGGACCAGCTGCAGATCGAGCCGCTGGCTCCGGTCCCGGGCAACGGCGGCGGGGACGCCCCCATCGTCCTGCGCTGGCAGGGGGGGATCCAGGTGGAGATCGTCACGCGCCTGATCTGCAAGGGAAGGTACTTCGGCTGAGAGAAACGGGATCCAGGGCAGAGAGGCAAAATGAGTTCGAGGTTCGAAGTTCGAGGTTCGATGTTGAAGAAAAGAACGGGCTCGGTGGATGACAGATCTCAGATGGAAGCAGCGAAGGAACTATCTTTCGTTATGCGTTATGCGTTATGCGTGATGCGTGATGAGAAAGAACAAGAATGACTCCGATCTTCGACTACCACTAAC
>DCVB01000034.1 GCA_002327965.1 Candidatus Aminicenantes bacterium UBA2199
TGCTGCATCCCGTAGTGCAGGTGGGGGCCGGTCGACAACCCGGTGCTGCCCACGGTGCCGATCACCTGCCCCTGGTCGACGCGCTGGCCCGTACGCAGGCCGCCGGCAAAGCGCTGCAGGTGGTAGTAGTGGCTGGCATAGCCGTTGGCATGGCGGAGGATGACGTAGTTGCCGCGCCCCGGGTCGCGGCCGCGGCGGGCCACCACCCCGGAAGCGGTGGCGCGCACCGGCGTGCCGTACGGGGCGGCGAAATCGGTGCCGTTGTGCTGCCGCGAGTACCCCAGGATGGGATGGCGGCGCATGCCGTAGCGCGAGGTGACGCGCACGAAGGGCAGGGGGCAGCGCAGGAACATGCGCCGGGTCGAGCGGCCGTCGGGATGAAAAAAACCGCTGCCGCCGCCGGGAGCCGGGTAGCGCACCACCTGGATGCGCTTGCCCTTGTTGACCATTTCGGCGGCCAGGATGTCGCCGTAGGCGGCCAGCCTGCCGTCGAGGTACTTCTTTTCCAGCAGCGCCGCGACCGTGTCGCCGGGCTGGACGTCGCGGTTGAAATCGACGTCGTACTCGAACATGCGCGACAGGGGCTCGAACAGCTCCATCATCTCGCCGCTGGCCAGCGTGGCCTCGTACAGGGAATTCTCGATGCGGATGCGCACCGTCTCGCGGCGCACCTCGTAGGGCACGGCGGCGACGCGGCCGCGGAACCTGCCGCCGGCGTCGCGCACGGCCTCCAGGAAATGGTCGCGGTCGATGGGGTAAACCAGGTTGCGCAGCAGGCCGCTCTCGAAGAAGAGGGTCATGGTCTGGCCGCTGCGGATGCGCGCCAGGTCGTAGGCCGGCCTGACGTCGGCGACCAGGCGCGCCGCTTCGCCCGCCGCCATGCCGCCGCGCTCCAGCACCACGGCACAGCAGTCGCCGGGAACGATCTGCACCTGCACCTCCTGCGCCTCGGAGAGGGTCAGGTCGCGGAAAGCGGGCGGGACTTTCTCCGCAGCACGGCGGTCGGGGAAAAATTTCCAGGCCAGCAGAACCACGAGAAAGATCGCGGGAATGAGCAGGAGGAGCCTTCGGCGGTTGCGAAGCTGCCGGGGGCTCGGTCGCAGGTTCATGGCGGTATTGTACCCTGAAAGGAATCCAATTGCAAACGAGATGCGCTGCCTGAGGTTCGACGTTCGGCGTTCGATGTTCGACGTTCAGGAGAATGCCGGGCTTGGCATGCGGCGGCGTGATCTGGCCGTGTTCCTTGTCCTGGCCGTACTGGTGTTCGCTGGATTCGTCTATATCCTGATAAATTTCAAGAAACCGGCTTGATGCCCGCCGATTGATTTGCGCCGGTACCTGCCCTATAATCCACCTGTAAGGAGTCGAACATGAAAAATAACATGGGGACCTGGGACCGGGGGCTGCGGACGATCGCGGCGCTGGTGATCGCGGCGCTGGTGGTTACAAAGATGCTGACCGGCACGCTGGCGATCGTTCTGGGAGCGGTCGCGGCCATCTTCCTGGTCACGTCGGCGATCGGTTTTTGCCCGTTGTACGTCATTTTCAAGTTCTCGACGTGCAGGATTAAAAAAGACACCCCAGCGTAGGGAGACGGCATGCCGTGCCCTGACACCACGAGTGCGTCCAGAAGGGCAGGGGTGAGTTCGCGGTTCCCTGCCTCTCTGCCATTTTCAAGTAAGAACAGATGCGTTCGTCTGAGTTCTTCAGGAGGCTTGAAAGGCAGTGTTTTTACAATCAGGATAAGCGATATCTCTCCGTTCAACGCTTCTCGTAATTGGACATTTCACGGAAATGAAACCCGCTCACTTGAAAAACCAGCTGCGTTGATTTATATTCTTCGCGAAGAATTGCGATGAAACGAATATTGGTCGTCATCGGAATGTTCGCGTTGTTGTCATTGTCCTCCTGCAAGGAAAACGACGACGCCCTCGCCAGGGGCGTTTTCGCCATCACGGGCGGGTGGGCCCAGACCGGCTGGCCGCCGGACGGAACCGCGCTTTTTCAACTGTATGCCGGCGTCATCAGCAAGAATGAAATCGCCGGCACGATCACCTCGTGGAAGTTCGTATTCGAAGTGGATGGCAGGGAAATCCTGGAAATCAACGACCGGAATTTCACATCCTACGCCCCCTATATTGTCACCGACGCGGCAGTGGACTCCGGAAACCGGTTCATCATCCCGGCTGGGCAGAAGATCTCATTCCAGCTGACGCAAAATTCCGGCGACAATCATTTCGTCTGTCCATGGTACATGCTGCCGGAGCGGCCTTTTGATCTGGAGATCGTCCTGGCCATCCAGGACGAAAATTCCCATGTCAGCATATGTGAATACAAAACCAGAGTGATTTTTTCTTATTTTTAAACATTTTGTTACGGAACTTCTGCCGACTCATGGCAATTAAGGTTTGGTACAGAAGGGGCAGGGATGAGTTCCCAAGGGTCGCAGTTCCCACCTCCTCCGCCATTTGCATAGACAGAGGAATTGTTCATGAATATAGCTAAATGATTATTGCAAATGGCGGAGGAGGTGGGATGCGAACCCTGGATGGGGATCACTCCCCATAACGATTTTCGAGACCCTGGTTGATTTCATTGAAACACCCCAGAACCATCATCAGTAAAGCGTTTCCAGGCTTTTTGGGTGAATTGCGAAAGCCTAATTTCTTGAGATTTTACCCGCACAATCCCCCCCCTCAATGCGAGTCGATTTTCTCGATCTCAATGGCCTGCCCTGATGTCAGGATCGGCAGGTCGATCCGCTGCACGGCCAGCCGCTTGGCATCGCTCGTCACATGGGTATAGAGTTCGGTCATCGACAATGAACTGTGGCCGAGGATCTCCTGAACGGTCCGGACATCTGCGCCTATTGCCAGCATCAGCGTTGCCGCCGAGTGTCGGCAGTCATGAAAGCGGCTATCACTAACCCAGCCGCCCTGCTAAGTTGACTGGCGGTCCGCGGGGGCTTGCTCGCCTGCGGCGCCTTCACTTCGTTCAGGAGTACCAAGCTCTCTTTTCCACTGATAAAATCAAGCGTTCGCCAGAAGATATGCAGGAGGAAATTGTGATATGATCGGATCATGAGAAATCTCAGTTGCGCCTTTCCTGGTCCATTTCAAGGAGACAAGCTATGAAAACAAGGTTCAAGGTGCTCATAATGGCTCTGGCGGCCGTTTCCTGTTTTGCCAATGCCTCCATACCGACCCAAAAGAAAGCTCTAGACCCGCATTTGAGCCTGGAAAGGATTTTCGAAAGTCAGGAATTCACTCCGGAACATTTCGGTCCTGCCCGCTGGATGAAGGACGGTGTGTCCTACACGACATTAGAAAGTTCAGGGAGCGTCAAGGGGGCGAAAGACATCGTCCTTTATCGCGCGGCCTCAGGCAAAAGAAAAATTCTTGTTCCCGCTCAAAAGCTAATACCCAAGGGCGTCGCCCCCCCCCTGACCATCGAGGACTATGATTGGTCGGCGGATGGTAAGCTTCTGGTTGTCTTCACGAACAGTCAGCGAGTGTGGAGGCGGAATACCAAGGGTGATTTCTGGATCCTGAATCTGGCCACTGGCAAGCTCACCCAGCTCGGGGCAGGATTTGCAGCCTCGAGCCTGCAGTTCGCCAAAATATCCCCTTCGGGACAGCAAGCGGCTTATGTCCAAGAAAATGACCTCTATAGCGAAGACATCGCCAGCGGAAAAATCGTGCGCCTGACCTTTGACGGCTGCGAGACCATGATCAACGGCACCGGCGATTGGGTCTATGGAGAGGAACTGGACATTCGCGACGGTTTCCGCTGGAGTCCTGACGGCAGGTTCATCTCCTTCTGGCAATTTGACGTTTCGGGGATCAGGGACTACTTCCTGATCAACAACACGGGCTCTCTCTATCCCCAGGTGATTCCCATCAAATACCCCAAGGTCGGCGAGATGAATTCTGCCTGCCGGGTCGGCATCGTCAGCGCCTTGGGCGGCCCCGTGGCCTGGCTTAAGGTCGCGGGCGATCCGCGCGACAACTACATAGCCCGCATGTTCTGGACCGCCGACTCCAAGGAGGTCGTCCTCGAACGCCTCAACCGTCTGCAGAACAACAACCAAGTCCTGTTCGGCAACGCGTTGACGGGAAATGTCCGGTCGGCATATGTCGACCGTGATGATGCCTGGGTCGAGGTCGTGGACGACTTCCGCTGGCTGGAAAACGGGGCTGCTTTCACCTGGCTGAGCGAGCGTGACGGCTGGCGGCATGTCTACATTGTTTCCCGGGCCGATGGCCGCGCCCGGCTCGTGACGCCCGGCGCTTTCGACGTAATCAGCGTGAAAATGATCGATGCCCAAGGCGGCTGGTTGTATTACATGGCTTCTCCCGACAACCCCACCCAGCGCTATCTTTTTCGGACCCGGCTGGACGGCCAAGGAAAAGCCGAAAGACTCACACCGTTGAACCAGCCCGGTAGCCACTCGTACCAGGTATCTCCCAACGGTGCATGGGCGATTCATGTTTATTCGACCTTCGATTCGCCTGAGGTTACCGATCTGGTGCTGCTCCCGCAGCATACTTCCGCCAGGGTGCTTGCGCCCAACCAAGTGCTCAGGGAGAGGATCCGCGCCCTCGAACGCAAGCCAACGGAATTTTTCCAGGTGGACATCGGCAACGGCATCCTTCTCGACGGCTGGAGCATCAAGCCCCCCGATTTCGATCCCACAAAGGCCTATCCTCTTTTTATCTATATATACGGCGAACCGGCCGGCCAGACCGTCCTCGACCGCTGGGGAGGAAAGACCTATCTCTGGCATCTCATGCTGGCCCAGCAGGGTTACATCGTCATGAGCATCGACCCGCGCGGCACGCCGGCTCCGCGCGGCCGCGAATGGCGCAAGTGCATCTACCGCAAAGTGGGCATCATGGCCCCGGCCGACCATGCTGCGGCGGTCAAGGCCCTCATGGCTCAAAAACCCTATCTGGATGCCTCGCGCGTCGGAATCTGGGGCTGGAGCGGCGGCGGCCAGATGACCCTCAACGCCATGTTCAAGTATCCCGATCTCTATAAAACCGGCATGGCCGTGGCCTTTGTCAGCGATCAGCGTCTCTATGACACGATCTACCAGGAACGATTCATGGGGCTACCCAAGGACAACGAGGAAGGCTACAGGGACGGTTCACCCGTCAACTTCGCCAAGGACCTCAAGGGGAACCTGCTCATCGTCCACGGCACCGGCGATGACAACGTTCACTACCAGAACTTCGAACGGCTGGTCAACGAGCTCATTGCCAACAACAAACCGTTCACCATGATGGCCTACCCCAACCGTTCACACGGCATCTATGAAGGAAAGGGAACAACGCTCCACCTCTACAAAACACTCACCAATTTTTTAAACCGGGATATGCCTCCGGGACCCAGAGCAGCGAAGTGATCTCCCCCGCGAATCCGCCTTTTTTGTTTGATGCACGCCTTGAATTTCCACTAAAAAACCTTCATGGCCAGCTTGATTTTTCCACCGGTTCGCCAGCAGGCAGAGCATGCTGTTTTTAAACAGCGAAGAAATCGCCCGGCTTGCCGACCGCCGTGAATTGATCGCCGCGGCGGAGGCGGCATTTCGCATCCAAGCTTCCGGTGATTTTCAGATGCCGGTTCGAACCCAGGCAGAATGCAAAGGCAAAACGCTGCTCGCCATGCCCTGCTTTACCGACTCTTGCTTCGGCACCAAACTGGTTTCCATTGTCCCTGAAAATCTGCAAAAGGAACTGCCGCCTTTATTTGGCATCGTCGTTTTAAACGATGGCGGCACGGGAGAGCCCCTGGCCATGCTGAACGGGGCAAAGATCACCGCCTTGCGCACGGCGGCCGCCGGCGCCCTGAGCATCCGCTATTTGGCCGCGACTGCCGCCTCCAACCTCGGCGTCGTCGGAGCCGGCGTGCAGGGTTACAACCAAATCCTGTTCGCCTGCAGCGTGCGCCCATTCACCGATGTCCATCTATACGATCACAATGAGAAAGCGCTCCATGCGCATGGCGAAAAATTAGCCGCCGAACTGCCCGGCGTCGCAATCACATGCGGAGAATCGGCACGGGCTGTCCTGCGGCAATCCGAAGTGGTCATTACCGCAACCAATAGCGAAAGGCCCCTTTTCCCGAACGACCGCACCCTGTTCCAAAACAGGCATTTCGTTGGAATCGGTTCCTACAAGCCGGAGATGCGAGAATATCCGGAAGCCCTGTTTCGAAACCTCAAATATCTATTCCTCGACACAGAACATGCGCTGCAGGAAACGGGTGACGTCATCACGCCTCTAGCAAGGGGCTGGATTGCGGAAAAGCAGATTATGCCATTCAACCGAGTCATTAGCGGAGGGATCGTTGCTGTGGCCAATGAACACAACGTGACTTTTTTCAAGTCGGTGGGCATGGCCCTCCTTGACGTCGTGGTGGCTGATTTTATCTACAACAAAGCCAGGGAAAAAGGCTGCGGCCTTGAGATCAATCTGTAATTCCTGTGCGTTACACAAATCGTGTCGCCAGTTGGTTACGGCTTGGTGGTATGGCATACTGCAAGCATGAAAAATAAATGTCCGAGCATCTTCAATGACGTTATCGGGCCGGTCATGCGCGGTCCATCCAGCTCCCATTGCGCCGGTTCACTGCGCATTGGCCGCATGCTGAGAAACCTGCTGGATGGTGTCATCCATGAAGTGCTCATCGAGTATGACCCCACAGGCTCGCTGGTGACAACCCATGAAAGTCAAGGTACGGACATGGGATTGTACAGTGGATTTCTGGGCTATGAAACCGACGATGAAAGGATATTGAAGTACAAGGAGGAGATCAAGAAAGCCGGGATCAAAATCCGGGTCAGCCATGTTGCCTATGGGGCCGAACACCCCAACACCTATCGGATCACGCTCAAGAACGACAGCTTCACCCACCAGGTGACAGCCTTGTCTCTTGGCGGCGGCATGATCGAGATTGTCGACATGGACGGAGCCGTTGTCAGCATGCAGGGCGATTTTTGGGAAACGCTGGTCTTCGTGACGGCCGCAGGAGAACACGTGCTTGGGGAATTGGCCGCCTCGCTGGAAGCGGAAAAGATATCGCTGAAAAACTGCCGCCAGCCCTTCATTCATATCTCAACCACAAAACCCATCGCTGCCATGGCCATGGACAAAATTAAAAGTCATCCTTCGGTGGCCCGTGTCGTTGTCATCGAACCGGTTTTGCCGGTATTATCACGCCGGGACATCCAGGTCCCTTTTCGCAACTGCGGGGAAATGATCCGTTTCAACAAGGACCAAAATCTGCCACTTTGGGAATTGGCCCTGACCTATGAAATGGCGCGTGGGAACATTTTGGCTGCGGAGGTTTTTGAAAGAATGGCCATGACCGTACGCATCATGGCGGATTCCATCGACAGCGGCTTGCAGGGAACCGAGTATGCAGACAGGATACTGCCGGCCCAGTCTTTGTCATTTCAAGAAAAAATGATCCAGGGAAAACTGCTGGATGACCCGGTTTTGAACCGCATCATTCTCTATGTGTCAGCGGTAATGGAAATGAAGAGCTCGCTAGGAGTGATCGTGGCGGCGCCAACGGCTGGAGCCTGCGGCACCTTGCCGGGGGCAATCATCGGGGCCGGCCGGTCGCTGGCGGCGACGGAGGGAGAAATCATCAAGGCCATGCTGATCGCGGGATTGATCGGCGTGTTCATCGCCGGCCAATCGACCTTTGCTGCCGAGGAGGCAGGCTGCCAGGCCGAATGCGGATCGGCTTCGGGAATGGCCGCGGCGGGCCTGGTTCACCTGGCCGGAGGAAATTTGCACCAGGCGCTGGCAGCGGCATCGCTGGCTCTGCAAAACTCGTTTGGCATGACCTGCGACCCGATCGCCAACCGCGTGGAGGCTCCATGCCTGGGCAAAAACGTCATGGCCGCGGCCAATGCCCTGGCGTGTGCCAATATGGCACTCGCCGGCTACCAGCATCTGATCCCTTTAGACGAGGTTCTGCAGGCGTTTGACCAGGCCGGCAGAAGCTTGCCCCGCGAGCTTCGCTGCACCGCCTTGGGTGGGTTATCGTTGACAAAAACCGCCCAAAAAATCCAGGATTCTTTGTCGAAAAAATAGCACAAAAAGGATTCTCACTCTAATGAAAGATTCACTAAACGGATGGGTAGGGATGAGCTCGCTGCGCTCGCAGATCCCTGCCTCCCTACCATTCGCATCAACAGAAGTATGGCATGTGAAAATGGGAAAACGATGATTTACGAATGGCGGAGAGGGTGGGATGAGCTCGCTTCGCTCGCAGATCCCTGCCTCTCCGCCATTTTCAAAAGGACAGAGATGTTCTATAAAGAGCAGATTTGTTCTAGTTGAAAATGGCGGAGAGGCAGGGATTCGAACCCTGGATGGGGATCACTCCCCATAACGATTTTCGAGACCGTCCCGTTCAACCGCTCCGGCACCTCTCCGCGCCTGGAAACAAGCCTTGTTCATGAATAAAGCGGTATCTTTCTTCACTGCCGTGGAAATGCAATTGTAACATGAAAGCGCAGTGAAATCAAAACTGGGCTGAGAGGTTTGCGTTTCGCCATCATGCTTTTTCTCTTCGCTCGTCACGCGCCCTGAAGGTCCCCGTCTAGGGGATTATGCGTCACGAAGGTTCATCGCGATTTTTCTTGCCTTCCTCGTCACTCGTCACTTGTCACTCGTCACTTTTCTTCCGGCACCCCTTCGGGCGTTGAAAAAACCGGACAGCAACCTCGATGCGGGCTCAGCGAGCACGCCGGACTCGACCGCTATTCGGTGGTTGAATACATGCTTGACGCCGTCAAAAGCCCCGGTGGAAAAGATGCCGCCCTTGGGGTCGGCGGCGCCGTAAACCAGCTTGGCTATCCTCGCCTGCACCATGGCCGAGTAGCACATCAGGCAGGGCTCGAGCGTCACGTACAGCTCGCAGCCGTTCAGGCGGTACTCGCCCGCCTTCCTGCCGGCCCGCCGCAGCGCCTTGATCTCGGCGTGGGCGCTGGGATCGCGGTCGCCGATCGGGGCATTGCCGCCCCGGCCGATGACGCGGCCGTCGCGCACCACCACCGCGCCTACAGGAACCTCGCCGCGCTTTTCGGCGGCGACGGCCTGGAACATGGCCTTCTTCATGAAATAAAAGGCGTCTTTCTTCATCCTGTCACACGGCCTGCCCTAAACACGACCGTAGAAACAGGATTGTAGCACGAAACCAGCCCGGAATAGAATCCGGCTGGGGATAAGGTCCGGCTCCCGGGAACGGAACAAGGAACGGGTCGGTCCGTCCCCGGGAAATTTCTTGCTCAGCGGTTCAGGCGTTCGCTACCAGGGACACTCCACCTGGTACCAGACATGGTGGGCCGGCACGTCCGGGCAGCGGTCGTTCCAGGCCCGGCAGTCGTCGTTGTCCAGATTGTCGTCATTGCGGATATCGGGATCCCAGGAAATCGCCACCAGCACCTGGACCTCCTGGCAACAGTACCCGGCCACGACGTCTGCGCAGTCCCACTTTTTGAAATAAGGCAATTCAAAGCGGCCGCTGAGGTTGATCGCCTGGCCCTTGTTCAAGCGGGCGATGGGGACCTTCTGGATGTAGACGTAGGAAGCAGGGCCGCTCATCCACAGTTTCTTCACATACAGCTGAGCCTCGGCCTGCCTGGGGTCGGAGATGAAGTCCTTCGTCCCCTGGTTCACGACCTTGGCGCTGAGGTTCAGGTAGCCCTTGCCGCCGATGATCTGCTTGACGATGGTCGGCCGGCCGGCCACCAGGTCGGGGCCTTCGCAGGGCTGGATCACCCGCATGGGGACCGGCGGTTTGATGAGCTTGGTTTTGTCGACCTGTTTCGCCACCTGGCCATGCACGGCCAGGACGAAGACGATCATCAGGCCGAGCGCCAGGAACAAACGTTGATTCTTTTTCATCGCTTCCCTCCTTTCCCGCTTGCGCTCCCCCCGGGGGCGCCGGGGATTACCAATGACAGTATTAAGATAAAATATTTCGCAAGAAATCTCAAGCAAGGTCATTTGTCCGGGAAATGGAAACAAACGGAAATAAGATAGAAAAAGAGGGGATGTGGCTGGGCTAAAAAGGCAAACGCACCTGGAGGGATTCGAACCCCCAACCCTTTGATCCGTAGTCAAAAGCTCTATCCATTGAGCTACAGGTGCGTCCGGAGCGTATATTATCACAAAGAAGGGAGCAACTCAAGGGAAGAGCGAGGAATGAAGAAAGGCAATCGGCGTAAGGTTCAGGGCGCAGGGCATAAGGTGAATGTCAAGGAATTTGTCGGACTCAAATTCCAAATCCCAAATTCCAAATCCCAAACANNTGACCAAAACAAAGAGAATTCTATGCAAAGGGGCTTTCGTTTTGGAAATTGGAATTTGGAATTTGGGATTTGTTTGGAATTTGGTGCTTGTGATTTGGGATTTAAGTCTTACAATTTCTTTTCCAGCCGTTTACCGCAAACCGTCCACCATAAACCGATTGCCTTCATTTCCTGCCGACACTGTCACTGAGACTGATCTGTTGACCGAACCTGCCAATTTTGCTACCATATGCCTCGCATGAGAAAAACACCCGTCGCCGTCCTGTGGGCTGCCATTCTGTCCATTTTTGCGTTTTCGCCGCATTCCGCTTTCGGCCAGGAGGGAAGCCCCCGCCTCAGCGCCCGCGTCCTGGCGGCCGAAGGGATCGTCGAAGTCCTTCTGCAAGTACCCGACGGTTTCCACATCACCGATCTGAAATACGGCTTTTTCGCCCTGACGGTCGCCGAAAACGAGTTCCTGGCCCTGGAGAAAACCATCTTCCCGGCCGGGGTCGCCTACGGCGAGGAAACGGTCTTCAAGGGGGACGTCCGCGTCCGCGCCCTGCTGCGCAAGCTGAAGCCGATCGCTGCGCCAGTCAAGCTGGACTTCGAGGTCTCCTACCAGATCTGCCAGGAACAGCCTCTTGAACTCTGCTATCCGCCCGACCTGGGGCGCCTCCAGGTCGAGATCGGCACCGATTTCGCCGCCCCGGCACCGAAAGCAGGAGCGGCCACGGGGGCGGAACGGGAGCCGCTGGCAAGGCGGCTGGAGAACCTCATCCGCGGCCAGCTGGGCCGCGGCACGCCGCTTCTTTTCCTGCTGGTCTTCGCCGCCGGTTTCCTGGCCAGCCTGACCCCCTGCGTCTACCCGGTCATCCCCATCGTCATGGGCTTCGTGGGCAGCCGCAGCCAGGGGCGCCGGCTGAAGGGCTTCGTCCTCTCCCTGTTCTTCGTCCTGGGGCTCTCGCTGGTCTATTCGCTGCTGGGATTGATCGCCGCCAAGACCGGCTCGCTGATCGGCATTTCCTTTCAGAATCCCGTCGTGGTCGCGGCCATCGCCGCCATCTTCATCGTCATGGGCCTTAGCCTGGCCGGGCTCTTCTCCATCCCCGTCCCCGCCTGGATCTCGGCCAGGGCGGCCAGGGGGCACAAGAGCGAACTTCTCGGCGCCGTGATCGTCGGCGGCGTTTCCGCCGTCATCGCCGCCCCCTGCGTCGGCCCGGTGCTGATCGCCCTGCTTTCCTGGATCAGCCAGTCGGGCAACGTCTTCCTCGGCTTCTGGCTGACTTTCGTCTTTTCCCTGGGCATGAGCGTCATCTTCATCATGGCGGGCACTTTCTCCGGCGCCATCGCCGCCCTGCCCCGCGGCGGCGGCTGGATGAGCGCCGTCAAGTACTTCTTCGCCGCCCTGCTGATCGCCGGCGGCATATTTTTTCTGGGCAATATCCTGCCGCCATGGTTGAACCTGGTCCTGTGGGGCGTCTACCTGGTCACCCTGGCCGTCGCCCTGGGCCTGTTCCGCCCGCAGTCCGGGGACGGCATCGGCCCCGTGCTGCAACGCACGGCCACGGTGCTGATCTTTCTTCTCGGGGCCGTCTTCTTCCATCAGGGATTGGCCGCGCGCTTCTTTTTGGCCGCTCCGCCGGAGCGGGCCGCGCAGGGCGAACGCCTGCCCTGGCTGAAGGACCTGGATGCGGGCAGGGAAAAAGCCCGAGCAGAAAACAAGCCCCTGCTGGTCGACGCCTGGGCCGAATGGTGCGCCGCCTGCAGGGAATTGGACGAAAAAACCTTCA
>DCVB01000094.1 GCA_002327965.1 Candidatus Aminicenantes bacterium UBA2199
GGATCATGATCAGGTTCTTGTAGGAGAATCTCGCGATGCCGCTGGAGCCGAGGATTTGCTCGACATAGCCCTGGAACCTGGCGGTGATGGCATGCTCCGAACCCATTCCCGCCGCCAGCGCCATGACCACGGCCACGCTGCGCCCCGCTTCCACGGCGACGATCCGGAAAAAACCGACCAGCTCGCCATTGGCGTCATCGAGCCGCCCCTTCTGGTTCAGGCGCACCCTGTCGCTCCGGCCCCGGTCCAGGTAGACGTACGTTCCCGCCGCTTCGACCCGGAACGGGATTCCCGCCAGCACCGGCTGCAGCAGCCGCACCTCGGCCAGTTCCAGCATCTGCCGCCCCGGAGCCAGGATGGCCTTGGCCAGGGAGGAGGCCAGCTCGGTCTCCATCACCTCGCAGCGGCCGATCTCCTCGCCCAGGCTGTTGAGCAGCACGCCCCGGGAGCCGACCGTGATACCGCTCTCCCCTCCCTTCCACACCTTGATGACGGGAAGGTCGAAGGGACTCACCGCGGCCGCGGAAGCGCCAAAGACGAGAAGAGGGGCGGCCAGCAGGCACAGCCACACGATCCATTTTTTCATTTTATTCTCGACCGCAGTCATCACGGATCAGAGCGTGGTCATGAACGGCCGGGAGATCTCGATCAGCTTGTCGCCCTCGCTGATGTTGGCCCCCTTCTGCACGAAGACCTTTCTAACCGTGCCGTCGAACGGCGCCTGGATCTGGTTCTCCATCTTCATGGCCTCCATGACCAGGAGCGCCTGGCCGGCCTTGACGGCATCGCCCTCCCTGACCATGACCTCCAGGATCAAGCCCGGCAGCGGCGCCGGGATGGTGCTCGATCCTTCCTGGGCGGACCCGGCCTGCGGCGGCGGCGCCATGACCGGGGTCGCATCGCCCCCCCCCTTGGCCGGGACGGCGGACGGGGCCATGACAGCGGTCTGGGACGCCGCTCCTCGCGCCAACCCCGTGAAGACGCTCTGGCCGCTGCCCAGGTGCTTCAAGACCACCTTGTATTCCTGGTCATCGATCTGCACCAGGGCGTATTCCGCGTTGAGTTCCTTGATGCCGGCGCGGTATTCCCTGTCGCCGACGGCCATGACGTATTCGCGCATTATCGTACTCCTTTGATGGGCTGAGCGGAGCGCTTGCCCGCGTCGCCCCGCCATTCGTGAGCATCGGGGTCGTTGCGGAACGTGAAGCGATCGGAGCGGTCGACGCCATGCAGGCGCATCTCGACGTCCAGCAGGGCGCCGATCACGGCCAGGACGGCGGGAGCGGGAGGCGGGATGACGGCCGGGGGCGCTGCCTCGCGAAGCGGAGCCGAAGCGGCGGCAGGCGGCGGAGCCGCCGCGTCGACGGCCTGTTTGCGCCGCTGGATCCATGCCGGAACCAGGGAGATGGCCGAGATCATCAGGCTGGTGACCAGCAGGCCGAAAAAGACCACGGAGATCCCGGCCAGGGAAACGATGAGTGCGTCGCTGAGGGTCACCGCTTCCTCCCCTTACAGCGGGATGTTCCCGTGCTTCTTGACCGGGTTGCCGTCCCGCTTGGCATCCAGCATCTCCAGGGCCTTGGCCAGGCGCAGGCGCGTGCCGGCCGGCTCGATGACGTCGTCGATGTACCCCTTGCGGGCGGCGCTGTAGGGGTTGGCGAACAGGTCGCGGTACAGCTCTTTCAATTCGTTCTTCTTCCCGGCCAGCTCTCCGGGCTCGGTTTTCTTCAGTTCCTCGCTGTAGATGATCTCGACGGCGCCGTCGGGCCCCATGACGGCGATCTCGGCGCTGGGCCAGGCCAGGTTGACGTCCCCGCGGATGTGCTTGGAGTTCATGACGCAATAGGCGCCGCCGTAGGCCTTGCGCACGATGACCGTTATCTTGGGCACCGTGGCCTCGGCGAAGGCATAGAGCAGCTTGGCGCCGTTGCGGATGATGCCGTTGTATTCCTGGGAGGTGCCGGGCATGAAGCCCGGCACGTCCTCGAAGACGACCAGCGGGATGTTGAAGGCGTCGCAGAAGCGCACGAAACGCGCCGCCTTGATCGAGGCGGCGTTGTCCAGCACCCCGGCCATGACCTTGGGCTGGTTGGCCACGATGCCGATCGTCCTGCCGTTCAGGCGGGCGAAGCCGGTGAGGATGTTGCCGGCGAACAGGGGCTGGATCTCGAAGAAATCGTGGCCGTCGACCACCTGGGTGACGATATCCTTCATGTCGTAGGGCTTGTTGGGATGGTCGGGGATGATGTCGTTCAGCTTGCTGTCCAGGCGGTCCAGGGGATCGCCGCACTCCAGCCGCGGCGGGCTGGCGGCGTTGTTCTGCGGCAGATAAGAGAACAGTTTGCGCAGCCCATCGAAGCAGGCGTCCTCGCTGGCGTAGACGAGGTGGGCCACGCCGCTCTTGCTGGCGTGCACACTGCTGCCGCCGAGCTGCTCGGTGGTCACCTCTTCCTGGGTGACCTGCTTGACCACCTTGGGCCCGGTGAGGAACATGTAGGAGGTCTTCTCCACCATCATGACGAAGTCGGTGATCGCCGGCGAGTAGACGGCGCCGCCGGCGCAGGGGCCGAGGATCAGGGAGATCTGCGGCACCACGCCGGAATAGAGGACGTTGCGCAGAAAGATGTCGGCATAGCCGGCCAGCGAGTCGACCCCTTCCTGGATGCGGGCGCCGCCCGAATCGTTGATGCCGATGAGCGGGGCGCCGACCTTGGCCGCCATCTCCATGACCTTGACGATCTTCTCGGCGTAGGCCTTGGAAAGCGAGCCGCCGAAGATGGTGAAATCCTGGGAAAAGACAAAGACCAGCCGGCCCTGGATGGTGCCGTAGCCGGTGATGACGCCATCGGTCAGGGGCTGGTTCTTCTGCATGTCGAAGTCATGGCAGCGGTGGGTGACGAACATGTCAAATTCCTCGAAGCTGCCGTCGTCCAGGATCTTTTCGATGCGTTCGCGCGCGGTGTACTTGCCCTTGTCGTGCTGGCTGGCGATCCGTTTCTCGCCACCGGCCAGGCGGGCCTTCTCCTTGCGCGTCACCAGGTCGAGCAGTTTTTTATCGAGCGCCATCGTGCCTCCATTTTCTCCATGGTAATCCATGCATCTACCGGGCTTTGACCAGAAGCGGTGGAAGGCCTCAAGCCGCAAAATTCATCGCGCCGGGATTCTCTCGCTGGGCTGCGGCTATTAGTTTGCATTCTAACATTTTTTTTCCAAAAATTCAATTCCGCGGCCATGAAGGGCTTGCGGAACCGGAGCCCTTTGCCCGTCCAGCGTTCTCCTTGACCCCATCATCCGCCTCTGCGGCGTCATCGGTCGCGGGCTTCTCCCGGACAGGACTCGTTTCGCCGGCCGGACCGGGATCGGAACTGACCATCAACGTCATCAGCCGCGACCTGCTTTTCGCCTTTTGTATCATGCCGGCCTGAAAGTCAACGATCCAGGATTCGGATTCCTTAAGGCGGTCCCCGGTCCAGATCGCCCAAACGTCCTTCCCGAAAACGTCGTCCAGAAAGTTCTTTTTGCCGCTCGCGCTCTTTTGCAGAAGGGAGGCGGCTTCCTCGACCGTCGGCAAGCGCCAGCTGCGGATGTTTCCATAGCCGATCCGGTTCAGGGATTCGATCCATTGCCGTGATTTTTCCAGGTTCATCCTGACCGGGTTCGGCTGCCGTGTCCAGACCAGGCCCGTGGCGCGATCGTGGATCAGGCTCAAGCCGGCGGCGTCGATCGGCTCATACTGGTGGCGGAAGTCCCCATTGGGATTCCTCTCGGCATCGAACAGGTTCTTGGCCCTCAGCATGGCCGTGATCTCCCCCTCGTCCAGGGGCCGGAATTCACGCCGCAGCCGGGGCACGACCGGCTCGGCCCTCGCGGTGACGGGACTTGCCACCGGGACGGGCATGGGGCTTCTGTCGCTCGGCCGGCGCGGGGCCCTGACCGTTGCGGCATGATCAGGAGACTCGGGCAGCGGCGCCAGCGTCTCCGTCGGGGGCGTCGGCAGCCCGGGCCGCTGCGGGGCGCTGGCCGCCAAGGTCTTCAGCGCCGGGACGGGCGGAACCTTCCCGGGGCCGCTCCCGATGTACGCGGCAACGGCAATGAGCAACCCGCCGACAAGGGCGAGCGCGGCGAACAGAACGAAGCGCGGTCGCGGGGCGGAAGTTTCCCGCGCCGCCGGGCCCGGGCGAGCGGGCTTCCCCTGCTCCGGCTTCCTGGAGGATTTTTCCGCAGCCGCAGGCTTGGCGTCGACGGGGAGGCGGGTCGGCTGCTTCCTGATCCGTGCGGGCACGGTGTCGGCTTTAATGCGTTGGGTCTCACGAGCTTTCGCCTGGGCCTGTGAATCGCCTTCCCTTTCCTGAAGCTTCAGCAGCTCCGTCTTGGCGTACTTGTCTCCCCGGGCAGCCGCCTTGGCATACCATTGGATCGCCTCCGGGATGTTCTTCTCGACGAGCAGGCCGTCGCGATAGATATCGCCCATGGCGCTGTCCGCCGGGGACTTGTTGCTCCTGGACGACTTCTGGAGCCATTCCAGCGCTTTCTTCTGGTCGCGCTCGACCCCGACTCCGTCCCGGTACATGGCCCCCACGTTGAGCTGCGCCTCCCGATTGCCCAGCTTGGCCGCCTTCAGGCAGCAGGCGAATCCCTTCCGCAGGTCCTTCTCCACCCCGCGCCCCTGGCGGTACATGGTCCCCATCCTGAGCTGGGCCAGTCCGGCGCTGTCCAAATCCCGGCCCTGCTCGGCCGCCTTCAGGTAGCAGGCAAGGGCCTTGCGCGGGCTGGGGTCGACGCCTGACCCGCTCAGGTAGAGGTCTCCCAGCAGCACCTGCGCATGGACGTTGCCGTTGGCGATCGACTTTCTATACCATTCGAAGGCTTTCCGGAAATCCCGCTCGGTCCCCAGGCCCTTCTCGACCATGTGTCCCAAATGGGCCTGGGCGTCGCCATTGCCCTGCACGGCCGATTTCCGATACCACTCCAGCGCCAGCCGGTAGTCCTTATCCACACCCTCGCCGCGCAGGTACATCCGTCCCAATTGCGCCTGGCCGAAGGCATCGCCCTTTTCGGCCCATTCGCGGTAGACGTCCATGGCGCTCGGGTTGTCCCCCTTTCCCCTCACTTCATCCAAGCGGATTCCTCCATGGCGCTTTTTCCCAAGTATCGTCTTTTTCGCCCAATTTGTAAAGAGGATCCCGCCTTTCAGCCGGGCAGGAAAGCGGGGCGGAGGCGCCGGGCGGGCACGGAAAAGTACTAATTCATCGAGGACATGGCCTCGCCCAGCTTCTTCTGGGCTTCCTGGACCACGGGGTCCTGCATGTACTGCGCCGCCTTTATCGAGGCCGACATGATGCGCCCCATCACCTGCTGCATCTTGTCCATCTCCGGCTTCAATTCCACCGGCGGCTCGGCCTGCTCCTTCATTTCCGGGAACTGCTCCTGAAATTTCTTCATGGCCGGCACCAAATCCTTGGTGGCGGCGGCATAGGCGTTCAGCGCCCTGGCCACGTCCGGGGCGCTGCCCGCCTTTTCCATGGCATCGGCGTAGCTCTCCATGATCGCGATCTGCCGGTTGATCAGGCTCTTGGCCGAGGCGTACTTGCCTCCCCCGCCGCAGGCGGCCAACCCGGCGACCAGCAGTCCCATCACCATCCAGGCCATCGTCTTGTTTGCTTTCATCTCTCTTCCTCCTTGGTTTTGATATCGCTTGATCCAGAAAAGACTGAAAGGGGCATTCTAGGCGTTGACTGAATGAATTACAACCGGCGCCCGGGGAAAAAGGGGAAATTCATGCCGCCCGGCTTCCGGCATCATTCCTCGGCAAGCGATATTTTCTTGCGGACATCGAGCTCCAGTTCGTCGCCCCAGTCCTTCCGGGCCAGCAGCAGGCGCAGCTCCTCCAGGGACTTGACCGGCATGCCGTCGACGGCCAGGACAAGGTCGCCTTTCTTCAGGCCGCTTCGCTCCGCCGGGCTGTCCCTGACGACGCGGTCGACTTCAAAAACGCCGTCGGCATTCATCCGGCCGCTGAAGCCGGCCTCGGCGAAATGGGGTTTGCTCTCGGCGGACACGGCAAAGACCACGTCGGCCAGGCCGCGCGAGAAGACCGCCGCCGGCTTGAGCTGTCCGGCCAGGGCGCTGACCATGGGATTCTCCTCTGCGCCGCTCTCTTTTTTNNTAGCGCCAGGGAATGCCCAGGCCGTATGCCACATGGGCGCTGCCGGCGATGATCACTCCTTTGTGACCGCGCAGCCCGGGCCGCGCCAGGGCCCGGCGCATCGATTCGGCCATGACCGTATCCCAGCATTTCTGGGCGGCGTAGATGCCGCGGAACCACATGGGCATCTGCA
>DCVB01000020.1:0-498 GCA_002327965.1 Candidatus Aminicenantes bacterium UBA2199
TGTTCGCCTCCGAGATCAAGTCCATCCTGCAATACCCCGGCATCGCCCGCGACGTGGACCCGGAGGCGCTCGATCTCTTCCTGACCCTGGAGTACGTTCCCGCCCCCTATTCCATCTTTCAATCCATACGCAAGCTTCCCGCCGGCCACGTCCTGGTCTACGAGGACGGCCGGGCGACACTGCGCGAGTACTGGGACGTTCAGCCGGGCGAAGGACCCGAAGATTTTCCCCGCGCCCGCGACGAGTTCCTGGGACTGTTTGCCGAGGCGGTCCGCCTGCGCATGATCTCCGACGTCCCCCTGGGGGCGTTCCTCTCCGGCGGCATCGACTCCAGCGCCGTCGTGGCCTTCATGGCCGGGGCCTCCGCACTGCCGGTGCGAACGTTCTCCATCGGTTTCGAGGAAAAGTCGTACAGCGAGCTGCCGCATTCCCGGCGCGTGGCCAAGAAGTTCGCGACCGACCATCATGAGCGTGTCCTGTCGGCCGATATCCGCTCGC
>DCVB01000020.1:541-10105 GCA_002327965.1 Candidatus Aminicenantes bacterium UBA2199
GATCTTCGGCGGCTACGAGCATTACCTGGCCCAGAAACTGGCCCGCTGCGTCGATGCGCCGCCCCTACGCCCCTTGCGGTCGCTCGTGGCCAAGGCCCTGCGCCGCGTCCCCCCCTCGGAATTGAAAAAGGGGCTGGTCAACCGTCTCAAGCGCTTCAGCGAGGGCTTCGCCCATTCCCCGGCCGACCGCCATTTCCGCTGGATGCTGTTTCTCTCCGCCCTGCAGAAGTCCCGCCTCTATTCCCCGGATTTCCTGAAAAAAAGCTTCCTGCTGGACCTGCACGAACGCGAGCCCTTCCAAACGTTCTTCGCGCGCAGCCGGCTTTTCCCCGGCCTCAATCAGGACCTCTACCTCGACCTGAAGACCTACCTGGCCGATGACATCATGGTCAAGGTCGACCGCATGAGCATGGCCGCTTCGCTGGAGACACGCGCCCCGCTTCTCGACACCCGGGTGGTGGAATTCGCCTTCTCGCTGCCCCCGGCATGGAAAGTCCGCGGCCAAACCGGAAAATGGTTTCTCAAGAAGGCCCTGGACGGGATCCTGGACGACGAGACCATCCACCGGCAGAAAGAGGGATTTTCCATCCCGATCAAGAACTGGCTTAAAGGCGAATTGAAGGACCTGATGCTGGAGACCCTGTCCGAAAAGAGGATCAACGCCATGGGGTATTTTTCCTACCCGGCCGTCGAACAGATGATCCGCGAGCACCTGGCCAACCAGGAGAATCATGCCCACCGCCTGTGGGCGCTGATGCAGTTCCATCTCTGGCACGACCAGTTCGCCGGGAACTGAGCCGCCATCCGCATGGAACTCACCCTGCAGGCCTTCCTGATCGTCCTGCCGGCGGTCTTCCTGGCCGGGCTGGTCGACTCGATCGCCGGCGGCGGCGGCGTCCTTTCCCTCCCCGCCTACATGGCGGCAGGGCTGCCGCCCCACTTCGCCCTGGGCAACAATAAATTCTCCTCCTGTTTCGGCACGCTGTTCGCCACCCTGCGCTATCAGCGCCACGGCATGATCGACGTCCGCGTGGCCCTGCTCAGCGCGCTGTTCGCCCTGGCCGGGTCCCACCTGGGTACAAGGGCTGTTCTGCTGCTGCATCCCGGGTTCCTGCGCTGGCTGCTGGTGGTGATGGTGCCCCTGGTGGCCGTTTTCATCCTGGCCAACCGCGGCCTCGGCCGCGAGAACCATTCGCACCTGCAGGCGCCGCGGAAAAAATTCACGCTGGCCGCCCTGGCGGCCCTGCTGATCGGATTCTACGACGGTTTCTTCGGGCCCGGGACCGGGACGTTCCTCATCCTCTTCTATACGCTGGTCCTGAAATATGATTTCGTGACGGCCAACGCCAATACCAAGGTGGTGAACCTGGCCTCCAACATCGCCGCCCTGGTCACCTTCGTCGCCCACGGCAGGGTCCTGTTCGCCCTGGGCTTCCCGGCCGCCCTCGCCGGCATCGCCGGCAACCTGCTGGGGGCCAAGCTGGTCATCCGCCGCGGCGGCTCGGTGATCCGCCCCGTCTTTATCTTCACCCTGCTGCTGCTGTTCGGAAAGGTCCTGTACGATCTTCTGGCCGCTTCATAAACGCCGGGACATTTCAACCCATTTCACGCGGAGTGATCGGCTGAAAGCACGGGCGACAACGTCCGGAACCTCCCGATCAGGAAAGCTTCTCTTCCCTGCCGCTTCGGAGCAGGTAGGCGATGGCGCACAGGCGGCCGCTGACCGCAGCCAGCGCCGCGGCGGTCACGCCGACCAGGTCGGTCTTGGCCACGGCCAACAGGAGAAATCCCGCGATCACCGCCACTTCGATGGCCGTGGCCACGGTGATAGGGCGCGTTTTTCCCTTTTTGACCAAATGGGAGCGCTGGAATGACAGCAAAACCGTCAGGGCGGGCATGACGGCAAGGATGCGAATGGGGAGGATCGCCAGTTCGGCCAGTTCCATGGACAATCCGGAAACGCCGTGGAACCACCCGATGGCGGCCGGAGAGAATGCGACCAGCAGGAGGATGCCGGATGCGGCGAAAGCCAGCAGCCAGGCGAACTGAGCGATTTGGCGATCGTTCTGTCTGCCGTGCCCCAACAGGGCGATGGCCGCTTCCTGGAAAGACAGGCCGGCGCTGCGGAAAATGAAAACCAGGGCATTGACCACCGGCAGCACGGCCAGCGACTCAATGGGCAGGCGGCTCTTGCCAAGGAAGAACGACATCAGGGGATGGACGGCCAGGGCCAGCACCGATGTCATGGCCAGGGGAAAGTAAAAGAATGCCAATTGCCGGTAGCGCAGGAAATCTCCCGGCTCGCTCGCCGGGATTTGCGAACCCAGAATGCGTCGCAGAAGCGGCCCGGCCATGAGCCGGCTGGCCAATGCCTCCATGATCACGCCCACAGACAGGGCGGCCGTTCCCACGCAGGCTCCGGGCAGGGACGAAAAAAGATAGAGCAGCAGGGCCGTCGCCGCCATGGAGGCCAGGCGCACCACCGTGCCGGAAGCGACCCGCCGCGGCATGCCGTTGCCGATGAGAATGCCCTGATAGAAGCGGCGGAAACCGATGGCCGCCGGCCAGGGCAGGAGGATGAAGGTGGCCTGGTGGGTGAGCCGGGCCACTTCCGGCGGCAAGCCGATCAGGCTCCGGGTCAGCCAGAAAAAAAAAGGCGGGAGCAGGACGATGAGCATCGCCAGGGTGATGGCCATGTTCAGGGCGACGTTGAACCGGCGCAGCTTGAGGTAGGTCCGGCGGTCCCGCACCAGGGCGTTGGCCGCGCTGAGCATCATGATGATCGGCGACTCGAAGAGCATGCCCAGCGAGAAAGCCACGCCATAGGCCGCCAGGTTGAACTTGGCTTCGGCGACCCGGGCGATGATCGCGGCGATGAACGGGCCTTCCAGCCCCATCATCAGCCAGCTGGCGAAAAGCGGCAGCCAGAACAGGACGATCTTCCTGCGGGTCAATTCGGGGGGTTGGGGATTCAAGATAAAGGATACCACGATCCAGCCTGCCCGGCAAGGGAGCGTTCCATCTGACATTTGACTCCCACAGATGCTGGTTGTACAATCATTCCCAGGCAAGAACCCCATGAACAACATCTCCAGACTCGTCGGCCGCGCGCTGCTGATCCCCATATCGTGGATCCCGGTCAGCCGTCTCTACGGCCGAATCATGCGCCTGCAGCGGCCGCGCTGGCTGGCCGGATGGATGATCCGCCGATTCCAGGCGCATTACCGGGTCGCCATGGATGAATTCCTGGGGACAGCCGACGATTATCGTTCACTGGCCGATTTTTTTCTCCGGCCATTCGACCTGCAAAAGCGACCGCTGAGCAGCGATCCCAGTTGCCTGCTCTCGCCCGCCGACGGCCGTTTGAGCGAGCTGGAGGTCGTGGACAGGGACCAGGCCACCCAGGTCAAGGGCTGGACCTATCCGCTCAGCCTGCTGCTGGCCGAGCGCATCGATCTCTCGCAAAAATGGCACGTGGCGACGATCTACCTGTCGCCCGGCGACTATCACCGTTTTCACTTTCCCCTGTCGGGACGGATCAGCGGCTGCTTCCACGGCGGCACGCGCCTCTTCCCGGTCAACGATTTCTCGGTGAACCGCGTCCGGAGCCTCTATCTCCGCAACGAAAGGGTGGTGACCCGCTTCTCCCTGCAGGGGGCAACGGTTTACATGGTCGCCGTCGGCGCCACCTTCGTCGGCAACATCGGCATGAACTATCTACCCCACGGCCTGACCCCTGCCGGCCGCTGGCATGAACTCGATATCCCGGCCGAGCAGAATGGCGAAATGGGCCATTTCGCCATGGGCTCGACGATCGTCCTGCTCGTTCCCGCCTCCTGCGTGGAAGCCGTACTGGCGAAAAAGGGAAGATCGGTTCGTGTCGGCCAGCCCCTCTTCAAGATACGCAATGGAAACCCTTCCTGTTGATGAGTAGAAGAGTTGAAGGGTAGAAGGGTTGAAGAGGAAGAACCCTGACAGCGATCCTTTTTTTCCTTTTGACCCTTTAACTCTTCAACCCTTCAACTTATTCCAACTCTATCTTGTCGTTCTCGACTGGCGGCGGCATCAGCAGCAGGAGCAGCGAGTCGCGTGAGGCATGGATCACGGCATGCGCTTCGCCGGGTTCGACGACGACCAGGTCCCCCTGTTTCATCGCGAGTTCCCGGTCCGCCACGCGAAGCTGCAGCTCCCCCCGCAGCAAGAGGAAGTACTCGGCCATGGTCCGGTGCAAATGCCCGCGACCGAACGGAGTGGCACCCGATTTCACGCCCAGCTGGATCGGCAAGCCGGTTTCCGCCAGATGCCAACCCTCATTCTGCAGCAGGCCCGGAATGATCTTCATCTCACGCGGCTCCTTCCGTCGGTGCTTGGGACTTTTTCAACGGCCGGGCCAGGGCCAGCGCCGCGATGCCGGCGATCGCCGTCATCATGCCGGCCATTTTCATGGGCGGGAGCCAATGGCCGAGAATACCGAGGTCGAGAAGGCTGACCAGGATGGCGTTCGATCCGGAAACGGCCGCGGCCGGTCCGGCCGGTCCCAGGGTAACCCCTCTTTTGATGGCCAGCATGCCCAGGGCCAGGAAAATCCCGGCCAGCAGCGCCAGCCATGTGAGCGCCGGGCTGCCTAAAGCCGGGAACCCCGCTCCGAACGATCCATGCCAGGCAACGGCCAGCAAGCCGCAAGCGCCAACGGCCAGCCACAGGACCACGGCGACCGTCAGCGAGTCACCGCCCCGCACTCCGGCCAGTTTCAGCAGGAAATTGGTGATCCCGAACAGGAGCATGGCCGCGATCGCCAGTCCCAAAGCACCGAAACGGGCGCGACCGCCGCCGTCCAGGCTGATCAGCACGATGCCGGCGACAACGGTCAGGATCCCCGCCCATTGCCAGGACACCAGCTTTTCGCGGATGAATGCCCATGCCAGCAGGGCGACAACCAGGGAGTTGGCCGAGGCAACGGCTACGATCGGTCCCTTGGCCAGGGGATCGGCCGCCAGGCTGGCTTTGAGCATCAGCATGGCCAACGCCAGGAAAACCCCGGCGGCAACGGGGAAGAGGAGAAACCGCGGCCGGGGCAGACCGGAAAAGCCGCGGCCGCTGCAAATGAAATGCGCCGCGCCGGCGATGCCGAGCAGGCCGCAGCCCAGCCACAGGACCATGGCCGCCTTGACGCTGGCAGCGGGATCACCGGCGCTTTTTTCCGCGATGTAGCCGAGGAGAAAATTGGTCGCGCCGAAGCAGGTCATCGCGGCCAGCGACCAGGCCAGCCAGGAGTACTTCGGCGGGGCGCCGGGGATCATGGCTCCGGGACGCGGTTCAGCGGCCGGGGCCGCGCAAGACCCTGGCCGGCAGGCGGATCAGGGCCCCCAGCAACTCAAAGACCGCGCTGACGGTCATGCCCAAGAGGCGAAACGGCAGGAGCAGCAGCCAGGCCAGGGGGTAGAGCAGCAGGGCCAGGATGGCCAGCGGCCAACTGATGACCAGCAGGATCAGCCATAGCAGGAATTTCGTCATGGGCGACTCCTCGGCACCGGGCGTTTTTATCCCCCAGCCGTTGCCGAGATTTTTTTACCACACTGTGCTAGAATTTACAAACCGCCATGGCAGAACTTTCAGCGATCCAGAACCGGTTGCCCGGCCGGCTCAGCGCCGGCATCATCGTCTATCGCGGCCTCTCTCCGCGGCCGGCTCCGTCCCTGCCTGCATACATCTCCAGCCAGCTGGAACTTGCCCGCCGTTCTCACGCCGCGACGCCGCCTCCTGGTTTCGATTTATCCCGCCGCCTGTACAGGACATTCGGCATCGATCCGACCAAGCACCGCCCGTCAGCGGAGGCTCTTTGGCGAAGACTGCGTGATCGCGGCGACTTTCCCGCCGTCCTCCCGCTCGTCGACCTGACCAACCTGCTTTCGCTCACCCACCAGGTCTGCTACGGCCTTTACGACCTGGAGCGCATTTACGGCCCGGTGACCGCCACCCTGGGCGAAGCCGGCGACCGCTACCCGGGGATCCGCAAGAATATCCTGGATCTGTGCGGCAGGATCGTGCTGCGCGATGACCGGGGCGCCTTCGGCAACCCCTCCGCCGATTCGCTGCGCGCCTGCGTGGACGAAGCGAGCCGGGACATCCTGCATGTCCTGTTCTTTCATCCGGAAGACCCGCGGCAGCAAGCGATCCTGGCCTTGACCCTCACCGCCTTCAATGAATTCTTCTCAATGACCGAAAACCGGTCATTCATCATCTAAAATGTCAATTATCAAAGAAACAATGCCCACAGGAGCCAGCAACATGGAAAACACAAGAATCAGCGAGAGTTTCACCGATCCCGGGAACAAATCCACCTTGCGGGGAACCACGCGCATCACCGGAAACATCTCGGGACCGGGGGACCTCGAATTGGATGGCGAACTCGTCGGCGATATCGTCATCGACGGCCTGTTGGTCATCGCCGAAAAAGGATCCGTGCAGGGCAAGGCATCGGCGGGAAACATGGTCCTGGCCGGCAGGGTCCAGGGAAAGATCATGGTCAGGGATCGGATCGAGGTCCGTTCCAGCGGCCGCATGGAAGGGAATATCATCTGCCAGAAGATCGCCATCGCCGAGGGCGCTTTCATGGATGGCGAAGTCCATACCCACAAGGGCAAACCCCTATCGCCGGAATATTTCACCGAAAAGAGAAAGGACCTGCGGAACGGGCAATCTCCCGACATGGCGGAGGCGCCCGGGAAATAAGACGCGTTCCCCGACCGCGATCCGGCGGCTCATCGATCCGCTTTGGGTCGGAAGAACGGACCATCCCGCCGGACAACGAAGATCAGACGTTGGTCCTGCCCGCAGACGCGTTTTTTCAACCCGCCTCGGGATGGTTGCCCGCTTCCCTTGACAATTCAGGCGGATTGGAATAAAATTAGCATAGAATCTTGGTCATTCCCATAAATCTGAGATCAGACAAGGAAAATCAATGAAGGACAACCCGCGCACCGCACCGTCCCCGCAAGGTGAAGAAAGTTTCGCCGACATGCTGAACGCTTCTTTCCGGCCCGCAGCCCGCGTCAAGGTGGGCGAAGTGGCCACAAGCAAGGTCATCTCCATCGGCAAGGACAGCATTTTCCTCGACCTCGGCATCCGCGCCGAGGGCATGATCGACCGCGAGGAATGCGAACGCCAGGGAGAACTGACCGTCAAGCCGGGCGACCCGCTGCAAGTTCTGGTCACCTCTTTCCGCGATGGCATCTTTCACTGCACGGCTCGCCTGCGCCAGGCCGGCCGCGGCGACTCGCGCCCGGCGAAGGACTCTCCCTCGCTGACCCTGCTGCGCGAAGCGTATGCCGCCCGCATCCCGGTCGAAGGCAGGGTCAAGGCGATGAACAAGGGGGGATTCGACGTCCAGGTCATGGATCAGAAAGCCTTTTGCCCCATATCCCAGATCGAGCGCAGCTATTGCCAGAAGCCGGAAGTGCACCTGGAGCAGACCTATTCCTTCCTGATCACCCAGTTCGAGGAGGACGGCCGCAATATCGTCATCGGCCGCAAGGAACTGCTGCAGGCCGAGGAACGCGACAAGGCCCAACGGCTTTGGAGCGAGCTGGAACTCAACCAGGTGCGCGAGGGAACGGTCACCTCGGTGCACGATTACGGCGCCTTTGTCGACATCGGCGGCGCCGAGGGATTGCTGCACGTTTCGGAGATATCCTACCAGAAGGTACAGAGCGCCAAGGATGCCCTGCAGCCTGGGCAGCAGCTTCAGGTGGCCGTTATCCGGCTCGATCCCGAAGCCGGCAAGATATCCCTGAGCCTCAAAGCGCTCCTGCCCGATCCCTGGGCCGCTGCCGGAGACCAGCTGGACGTGGGCACGGAGATTACGGGCAGGGTCGTGCACTTGAAGCCATTCGGCGCCTTCATCGAACTCCTGCCCGGGGTGACGGGCCTGCTCCACGTCTCGCGCCTGGGAACCGGCCGCCGCATCCAGCATCCCAAGGAGATCCTCACCGTCGGCGACGACGTTCGCGTGCGCATCCTGGCCGTCGACCCGGCGCGTAAAACCCTCTCGTTGACCATGGAGGAACCCGAGGAAGACCTCAGCGGCGAACTGCAGCAGTTGAACGAGAAGCAGGCCCGAGAGATGAAAAGCGGCGGCGCTATGGCCAGCCTGTTCGACGCGGCTCTCCCTGCGGATAAGGAGTAGCCGGTCGCAACCGGGATCCTCCGGATCCGCGGGGAATACCTTCAAGGTCAAAGGCGGAACCGGCTCGGTTCTCCCGACTTTCCCGCTGGCGATCAATACGGGATATGCCCCTTTTTCATCTCCGATCGGGCATAAGTCAGGCGCATGACCTCGGTCGCCGTTTCCTCGATGGACTTGTAGGTGGCGTCCAGAACCGGCCACTGCCGGCGTTCGTAAAGGCGCAGGGCGAATAGCACCTCGCGGCGGATCGCCTCCAGATCGGCATAATCCGAACCTCCTCCTCCCTGCAGTTTGATCTGCCGTTCGCGGCGGATCGCCTCCAGGCGCTGGGGATGAATGGTCAGGGCGATGATCCGCTTCGGATCGATGAGGTCCAGTTCAACGGGAGGCGCCTCATCCAGGATGATCGGAATGTTGGCCACTTTCCAGCCGCGATAGGACAGATAGATGCTCACCGGCGTCTTGGAGGTTCGCGAAACCCCCAGCAGCACGATCTCGGCGTTGCCGATCGTCTCCAGCCTCCGGCCGTCGTCATGTTTGATGGTGAAATCGACCGCTTCGATGCGCTGGAAATAATCGCGATCCAGCTGGTGGAACAGCCCGGGCTTGGCCAGCGGCGAGATCTCCAGCAGGTCGGAAAGGCGGGTTAGCACCGGGCCCAGGATATCCACGGTGGGCACGCCATTCAGTCGCCCCAGCTCGGTGATGCGGTGGCGCAGCTCGGGCGAGGCCATGGTATAAATGATGACGCCGTTGGTCTCGGTCGCGCGGCGGAAGATTTCCTGGACCTGCTCCGGCGTGCGGATGTTGGAAAAGGTCTCCAGTACGATCTGGGTGGTCTTGAACTGACTCAGTGCCGCCAGGACCACCGTCTCGCAGGTCTTGCCCGTGGCATCGGACACAGCGAAGACATAGCGCTTGAATTCCTTTTCCCCGCTGGACATGGGGAAATGGTATGCCCGGGAAGACCGAATGTCAACGCCGGGCCTCCCGGCGGTTGATAAAACGGCACGGCTTCGGTATAATACCGGCACCATGTTCAAACTCATCGTGCGCAAGATCTTCGGGACCCAGAACGAGAGGGATTTGAAGCGCTTGGCGCCGCTGGTCGCACGAATCAACGCTTTCGAGCCCCCCCTGCGCCAGTTGAGCGACGAACAGTTGCGCGCCAAGACCGGAGAGTTCAAGGATCGGGCCGTCGGCGGTGAGACGCTGGAGGACCTGCTGCCCGAGACGTTCGCCCTGGTGCGCGAAGCGGCCCGGCGCACGCTGAACATGAGGCATTTCGACGTGCAATTGCTCGGCGGCATGGTACTGCACCAGGGACGGATCGCCGAAATGAAGACCGGTGAAGGCAAGACCCTGGTGGCCACCCTGCC
>DCVB01000003.1 GCA_002327965.1 Candidatus Aminicenantes bacterium UBA2199
CGGCGTTGCCCGCCGCCAGCGAATGCCCCTCCACTTCGCCCGTGACGCCTTTGCCCGTGATGGAGCGGAAGTTTTCGGCCTTGGCCAGCCCGATGCCGCGCACCTGTGCTCCCTGCACGATCGCATCGGCCAGGGGATGCTCGCTGCCACGCTCGAGGCTGGCTGCCAGGCGCAGGATTTCATTTTCGCCGAACCCGGCTTCCGCCTGCACCGCGACCAGCCTGGGCTTGCCTTCGGTCAGCGTACCGGTCTTGTCGACCACCAGCGTGTCGACCTTTTCCATGATCTCCAGCGCCTCGGCGTTCTTGATCAGCACTCCGGCCATGGCTCCCCGCCCCGTTCCCACCATGATGGCGATGGGCGTGGCCAATCCCAGCGCGCAGGGGCAGGCGATGATCAGCACGGCAACGGCATTGACGATGGCATGAGCCAGGCGCGGTTCCGGTCCCCATAGGGACCAGGCAATAAAAGCCGCCACGGCAACGGCCACGACCGCGGGCACGAAGTAGCCGGAAACGACGTCGGCCAGCTTCTGGATGGGAGCGCGCGATCGTTGCGCCTCGGCCACCATCCTGACGATCTGCGCCAGCAGCGTATCGGCGCCGACTTTTTCCGCCCGCATCAGCAGGCTGCCCGTGCCGTTGACCGTCGCGCCGATCAGTTTCGCCCCCTTCTCCTTGGCCACCGCCATGGGCTCGCCGGTGACCATGGATTCGTCCACGTTGCTGGCACCGTCGATGACCCTGCCATCCACCGGGATTTTTTCTCCGGGCCGCACCCGCAGGATATCGCCGGCCCGGACATGCTCCAGCGGGATATCCTCCTCGGCCCCATCCTGGCGCTGGATGCGCGCCGTTTTCGGGGCCAGGCCGAGCAGCAGCCGGATGGCCGCATTCGTCCGCGAGCGGGCGCGCAATTCAAGCACCTGCCCCAGCAGCACCAGGGTCGTGATCATCGCCGCGGCTTCAAAGTAGACGTCCACCCTGCCGCCTTTCATCTGCATGGCGGCAGGAAAAATTCCCGGGAACAGCAGGGCGGCGACGCTGTATGCCCAGGCCACGGAAACGCCCAGTGCGATCAAGGTGAACATGTTGAGGTTCCGCGTCCGGAGCGATTGCCAGCCGCGGACAAAAAACGGCCAGCCGCCCCACAGGACGACAGGGGTCGCCAACGCGAACCCGATCCATTGCACCATGGTCAGGGAGAGTCCCGCCGGCAGCCAGGACGGCGCCAGATCGGCGATCATGGCCAGGAGGAACACCGGAAGGGCCAGGACGGCGCTGATCCAGAAGCGGCGGCTCATGTCCGCGAGCTCTTCATTTTTTTCTTCAACGTCGACCGTGACCGCTTCCAGCGCCATGCCGCATTTCGGGCAATTCCCGGGATGGTCCTGTCTCACTTCGGGATGCATGGGGCAGGTGTATTCGGTCTTGGACAGGGTCGCCGGTACGCCCGCCGCTTCCAGCGCCATGCCGCATTTCGGGCAATTCCCGGGATGGTCCTGCCGCACTTCGGGATGCATGGGGCAGGTGCAGGCGCCCGGAGCGGCATGGGAATCCCGGGCGGGGGGGGATTCCCCTTGCAGGTAGCGCTGCGGATGCTCCCTGAATTTGTTCAGGCAATGCTCGCTGCAGAAATAGTATTGTTCCCCGGCATGGCGGTACTGGAATCTGCTGTCGCCGGCCACGGTCATGTTGCAGACGGGGTCCTTGTGTTCATCCTTTCCTTTGGTTGCCTGGCTGTTCATATTTGCCATTTGCCGTTCCCCCTCCTGGCCGTTAACGGTTCACTGACAAGTATAAAACTAAATCTGTCGCTTTTCAGCACAAAGGGGACGTTACTTGTATTTTGACATTATTCGCCCCAAGATCGGTAAAGAACGGAAGTTTTTTATTTTGCTTTTTCTTCACTCTTTCCTTCCTGTCTTCTGCTCCCAGCCGTCGAGGTGCAGCCGCGCGTCCAGATCCTCCGGTTCGTTCTCGCCGGGATCTTCCTTGGGATAGCCGATAGGGATAACGGCCGCGATCTCGAAGCCGGCGGGCACGCCCAGGAATTCCTTCAGGCCCCTGGCGGCATAGGGGGTGTAGGTGCAGCCGTAGAGCCCCTCGGCGGCCAGTGCCAGCATGATGTTCTCGATGCACATCCAGGCCGATGCCAGGGGGTTCAGCTCGAACAGGGTGCGGCATTCGTCCTGGGGCTTCATGCGGTAGCACACCAGCAGCAGCTCGGGCGCCTCCAGCATCATGCTCAGCTGCCGAGGCAGCGAGCGGCGGTAGACCTTTTTTAGTTCCGGCTCCTCGAAGCGGGCGACGAAGCGCTCGATCTCGCCGGGGTCCTTCATATCCCTGGCCTTCAGCCCGTCGAAGACCGCCTTGTCCCGCTTTTCCAGATCGCGAAGCAGGATGAACTGCCAGCTCTTCAAGTGGGCGTTGCACGGCGCCCGCAGCCCCGCGGCCAGCGCCCGCCGCAGGGCTTCCTCGGGCACCGGCCGGTCCTGGAACTCCCTGACCGTCCGCCGCTTCTTCACCGCTTCATAGAATTCCATGACTTGCTCCTTCTCCACCATTTTGCCAAAGCCACAACGTCAAGCAGCAACCCCGATTTTTCGCATTGTCAGTTCCGTTGCTCCTCCGAACCCCCCTTCTTGACCGGCCTTGAATAATTTCATGATGTTTCCCTTACACTCTTGATTCTGCCGGCATGATTCACCCTTCGGCGCGGGCCTTGAGCGCCCGCAGCGAGGCGGCCAGCGTTTTCGACAGGAATCCCGGAGCGAACAGCTTCAGCAGGCGGGGAAACCAGCCCGCCATCGATTCCCGGGTGACCACGCGCGTGCCGCCGCCGGCTGCTGGCTCGAGCAGCCACAGGTGCGACGCCTTCGTTCCCGGCGACCTGCCGGTCCAGCCGATGCGCTTTTGCGGCTCCAGCTCACGGATGGCGGAGACGATGGGCAGGCCGTTGGCCTTCCAGCGGAAGACACTCCCGACCGCGAGCCCGCCCTCGAGCTTCGCCGTGGACACGCCGGGCCGCCACTCGCTCCAGCGCTCGATCCCGGTCAGCTCGGACCATACTTTTTCCGGCGGGGCGCCGACCTCGATCTCTTCCTGCGCGCTCAGTATTGCCTTGGCATCGATATCCATGATGTCTCCTTCCGGACATGCGTGGTGTCAGGACTGTCGTTATCGCCTTGCCCCATGCCGACAACGCAGGAAAGACTCCAATACGATTGGAGATCTCATTTTGCCATAATGCAGGACCTGACACAATTTCCCCTCGTCTCTATAAAGTCACAAAGTCAAGCACTGATAATCATATAGAAGACCCCATTCCCCAATTCCCTCCTCTTCATGGTCCAGACTCCCCTTGTAACATAAAGACTATTTCAACTCGAAGGAGACCGTGACGCTGGCGCGGATGGAGATCTTGCCCAGGGCGATGGTTCCCGGGGCTTCGCTGCCCCCCGGGACTTCCTGGATGACGTTCTGGGTCATCGACTGGCGGTTGCCCCCCCAGCCCGACCAGCCCCCGTAGCCCTCGTTGATCTGGGTGGCCGCCCCGATGCTCCGGCCCAGCACGGCCGCCATCATTTCGGCCTTCTCCCGCGCCGCCTTCAGGGCCAGTTCCCGGGCCTGTTCCCGGAATTTCTTGAACTTGGTCACCTGGAAATGGATGCCGTCGATCTTCTCGATCCCGGCCTCCAGGAGTTTCTCCACCAGCGCCTCGAGCTTGCCGGGGTCGGCGATGGTCACGGCCATGGTGTTGGACACGAAATAGCCGAGGAAGTTCCGTTTCTGATAGTCGTCCTTGTAGCGGGGCTCTATGGCGAGATAGTCGGTCTGGACGTCCTTGTTGGCAACGCCGAGCTTCCTGATGGCGGCGAGCGCCCGGTTCATGACATCATTGTTTTTTTTCTTGGCTATGGCGATGCTGTTGTCCCAGGTCTCGATCCCGAAGTTGATCGTGACCTTGTCGGGCTCGGCATGAACGACCGCCTCCCCGTTCACCGTGATCCGGTGCTTTTCATCCAGCCCGGCCGCCCGGCCAGCGACCGCGCAGGAAACGATCAGGACGCAAGTTGCCGCCAATAGTTTCGCTTTCATCGTGCCCTCCTTCAAGATCACTCCGACATGATAAACCATTCCCCCGCCCTCACCAACACCGCGGAACAACCTTGGGGACGGAACGGAACACGGGATCTTGCAATCGTGCTTTTCGAAGTCTTAAAAATCACATTTCAGGACCAACCCCAAATGTCCCCCTGATTCGCTCTGCCGCGACAATGTCACAAAGTCAAGCACCGTTTCCAATTCCCTCAATCGCTTTTTCGGCCAAGCCGGCCCAAGACCGCTCCAAAGCCCAGGAAGCCCCCCAGGGTGTAGATGTGCCAAAACAGCCGGTCGCGGGTCGCGACCGCCGCCATCCCATCATAGACCAGTGGATGGGAGATGGCCCAGAGCGAAATGAGCAGCCAGAGAACGAAGGCAAAAGCGAGCCCGCGCAATACGCCTCTTGCCGGCAGCCCGGCCTGGACCCTGGCGTAGATGAAGGTGAACAGGAGCCCGAAGAGCCAGCCGATGAGGATCTTTGTCCATAGAAAATACAAAGCGTTCATCTGGCCCGCCTCGAACTTGCCCGCCGGCGCCATCTGCCTCCCGTAGACGAGAAAGGCGGCGACCCCACCGGTGATGAGCAGGGCAAGACCCATTGCCAGCCCGGCGGCGGTCCCGACGATCAAGATTTTCCTGAAATTCATTTTTTTCTCCTTTACGACCAAGGGGGACACCTTCTAATGGGCGCCCCCATGGCTCTTTCCGTCAAAGGCTTATCCTGAGTCGAGAGTTAAAATCCCAATCCCAGTCCGATCTTCATGCTGTAAAATGAGGGTTTTATTTTCAGGGGCCCCAGGTTCAAACGTTCCTGAACGGTTGCTATCCACTCCCGATCCTCTGAAGCGGAATTGAGATCGCTGATCAACTTGATTTCCGATGATCCCGTGAAACTATGGTAATACCTGAATGCGGCATAAAGAAACACATGCCGTCCCAGGGAAACATTCAATTCCTCGCCGATATTTGCACCCAGTGTGGTCGTGGCCGGGATCGAAAAGTCGAAACCATATGGAATGGAAACAAAAATAAAATGCTCGAAGCTGTGATAGATATATCCAATCGGTTCAGCCTTCCCGGAATATAAAAAAAGCGAGACCCCTCCGGAAATATCCAGATTGATCCGCCAGTCCAAGGGGAAACGGGCCAGTATATTCAAACTGAAGGTCTTTTGTCTCAAATGCCCTTCCGTGTCCTTCATGGCGAACCATTCGTTCCTGTTGATGATGGCTGGCTGATAATCCGGGTATGGTTTAAAGGAAAATCGCAGTTTGCTCTGCGCGAAATTGTCTGTTCCCCACAGCTGGGAATCGTGGAAATCCCCCAGAAATTGAATGCCGATCCTTTCGCCAATAAAGGTATTCGCTTTAAATTCCACTCCCAAGGCGTTTTTACCCTTGATGTTCACATGCTGGTTGACCAATGAATCCAGGTCCGTCACTGTATAGTTGTAAACTTGCGGGGAATAATCGTGGTAATACGTCGTATCCAACAGAGAAAAGCTGCCACTCAGGGCCGCCGCGAACTCCCAGCGATGCCAACGCCGATCTCCCCGCGAAGAAGCAAGACCAACCGCGCTCAATACGACAATGAAAAATGCAAGGAAGCAGGCACTTCCCAGCCTCCGGCCACTGATTGCATCGGTTTTGTTGATTTTCATTTCTTCCCCTTCCCGTCCCCGCTGCTGGAAATGGGGATCAAGTCTTGAATTATCAGGTCGTTTATTGACCTTTTTCACAACATACCTGTCATTAAAAGATCTGGCCCTAATTTCCCCTGCTTTTTCGAACCGCGCGAAGCAAATCGGGGCCGTACTGTTATTCCGCGCATTTTCCCATCCTACGCTTTTATTCAATATAAAATATCATGAATGTCTAAATAGACCTGACCTCGGAAGCCCCCCCCTACGGTTTCTGGATATCTTCACCGCGCTTGGGCCGGAAAGCATCGAGGATCCCGGCATCGACCCAGTAGATATCCCCGTTGCCGTTCACGCGACGGTGGAAGAACAGGAATTTTCCGTCGGGCGAGACGCTGGCCGCGAATTCGGTCTTCGTGGCGTTGATCGCTTGCCCCATGTTCCGCGCGCGAGTCCAAACCCCGTCCGCCTTGCGGAAACTGATGAAGAGCTCCGGCTGGCCCATGCCCGTTACCTGGGCGTCCATGATCAGATAGCTTTCATCGGGGGCGATGAAGGGGTGGGCTGGCCGGATGGCGTTGACCTCGCCGGGCAGCATCTCCATCGCCTCATAGCCTTGCGCCGCCCGCCGGGCGCGGAAGACTCCCCGCTGGCCGGCGAAGATTCCGGCAAAGTAGATCGCGCCGTTCGCCGCCTCCGAGACCATCATGCAATACCTGCGGTTGGCGGGGGCCCGCTGGCGCTGCGGATCCGGATCGCCCCAGCCCGTTTCTCCTTTCTCCGTCACCCAGAGATCTCCGTCCAGCGCCGCATCCGCAGGTTCGGGGCGCTCGGAATAGAAATAGAGCCGGCGGCCGTCAGGCGAGACGACCGGGAGGAATTCGAAGACGTCGCGGGAGAAGGAGGCGGGCTCCGGGCGGCTCCACCCCTTATCGCTCATTTGCGTCCGCACGATCCGGTTGTCCGCGCCCTCGTACGTGGCGCGCCGGGTGAAGAAGCACTCCCTGCCGTCGGGGGAAAACGCAATGCCGAATTCGAATTGCTCCGTCGAGATGAACCCCGGGGCGAACACCTCCGGGACCATTCGCGGCGCCTTCAGCCCGAAATAGGGCGCAGGCGGAGCGACGAACTCTTCCTCCGCGCCGACAAACCAGAAGACGGACGCCATCGCCACGGCCAGCAGAACGATGCGGAATCCTCTTTTCATGTTCACCTTATCCTTGATCTGGTTCTCATTACTGCGAATAGAATCGGGAAACGGTCCGTCCCCAACAGCCCTTTACTGACTTGGTTCTTTAGCAAATACATATGAAAAAGGTATTGCAATCAGATCTCCGATGATGAACGTTACAAAGATGATCGCCATGGGCAGCGCATAAGTCGGGAAATGGCCGCTGACACAGAGAGGCAGGGCGACGCCGATGAACCATACGGACTTGTAGAAAAGCTGCAGCAAAAGAAGCGGCACAAATTTGAGAGGAGAGCGCAGTCCCAATATGGCCAGCAGCCCGCTTGCCACATAAATGCTGCCGACAACCCCGAAAGCCGTTGGTTCTGCAACCGGCCATGGCAACTTCGTTCTGATCATTTCGGGCATGACGATGATTCCCAAGCCAAGAAATCCCGACAAAACAATCGTGTAAACATACATTCCCTTAAGCCAGCCCCAGCGGATCTTGATTTCTTCAGACATTTTCACCCTCCTTCCCAAGAATTTTTGGGCGGACCGCTAATTCGCGTGTCCATTTACGCCCAGTTTATTTGATTTATTTATTTGTCATAATGCAAGACCTGACCCCAGCCCAGACGATGGGGCCTCGGAGGAAAGCAACTCGTCGGCCAAGCTCGACACCCCGATGAAGTGGCCTTTTCCGTTCCTCGCCATAGGCGGGATCACTGCCGCCGCCGTTTTTACCATGCCGGTCAGGTTGACGTCAATGATCCGCGCTTCGCCGCTCATGTCCAGGGGATCCAGCAGCTCGCCGATCCCCGCGAAGTAGACGCACAGATCCGGCGGCCCGACCGTCATCACCTCATTCAGCAATTCGCCGTATCGGCTATGGCTGACGTCGGCAACCTTATGGCAATAAGCCGCGTCCCGGATCGGCGACTCGCTCCTTGAAACCCCGATGACATCCCAGCCCGCCGCCAGCAGTCTCCGGGTTGTCGCCAGGCCCATGCCGTCGGAATTCCCCACCAGCATGGCCCGACCACGCAGCGATTGCTTTTTCATGATTGCCTTATCCCTGGGGGAAACTCGGGGTCAGGTTTTTCAAACATACTCCTATAATTTTTAAAAGTCATATTGCAGGAACTGATCCCGTATGTGCGTCCCCAAGGGCACCCCATGCCATCTTGTCAAGTGAATCTTGGCTGTCTCATCTATTCAAGCAAACGGGCAAATACACGGATTAACGGTCCGTTCCTGATGGCTTTTTGGCGAGGTCATCGATCCTCCTCTGCCGCGGACCGGAGTTCCCCGATCACCCCGGCGTCGACCCAGTAGATGTCGTTGTTCCTCCCGAAGAACAGATATTTCCCGTCCGGGGAGACGTTGGCGATGCTCTCGGTCAGGGTGGCGTTGACAGCCGGGCCGAACCTCACCGCCTTCGTCCACTTGCCGTCCTTCCTGAAGCTGACGAACAACTGGGACTTGCCCATGCCCTCGGGCTGGGCATCGAAGATCAAGTAGCTCTCGTCCGGGGCGATGAACGGATGGGCGCCACGCAGATAGTTGACCTCCATGGGCAGGTGCTCGGGATCCTGGTATTCGCCGCCGGCGAACTCCGAGCGATAGATCCCGAACTTACGGTCGTAGCCGGCGGTGAAATACAGGGTGTGGTTCGCCGCGGCGGTGACGAACATCACCCAGCCCTTGTTGATCCGGGTCGTGAGGTACTTGGCCTCGCCCCAGCCGCCGGCCCCCCTTTCCGCGTACCAGATCTCCCCCTTGGCGTCGGCGACGACCGGCCTGGGCCGGTCCGAATTGAAGAAAACCCTGTTCCCGTCGGGAGAGACGAACGCCTCATACTCGATGATGTCCCTGGCGAAGGGCGCCGGCGCCGGCCGGGTCCACGCCCCGTTCTTCATCTCCATGAAGAGGATGCGGTTCTCCATTCCCTCGTGGGTCTCCCTCTTGCTGAAATAAAATTCCCTGCCGTCGGGCGAGAACGAGACCGCGGCCTCCCAGCCCTTTTCCGTCGACACGATCCCGGGGGCGAAGATCTCCGGGGTCATCCCCGGCGGCTTCTGCCCGAGATAGGGCCCCTTCAAGACCGGGAACGCCGCCTTCTCTCCGGCCGGCACTGAAATCAGAAACAGGCAGCAACAAACAATCGTCGCAAAAAACAGTTTCATTTTCATCCCCGTATTATGCTATAAAATCAGCCTCGATTCATCTAGCCGTCCTTGCCCTGTATCTTTAAAACGCGGTACGCCCGGTCCGCCAGCCGCGGGAACAGATTGTTCAGGGAACCCAGGGGGAAGAATGCAGCGGGCACCACCATGACCGCCCTGTTCCTTTTTATCCCCCTGATCATCGCCCGCGCGACCCTTTCGGGAGACATTTTCGGAGATATGCGGGGAACGCGGATATGCGCGATCATCGGCGTGTCGACGCGGCCCGGATAGATCGAGGTGACGCGGATCCCCCGCGCCGTGAGCTCCTGACGGAGCACATCCCCGAATCCGTCCAGCGCGGCCTTGGCGGCCACATAGGGGCCGTCGCCGACGATGCCTTTCTTGGCATCCAGGCTATTGACGATCACGATGTGCCCCCGGCCGCGGCGCCGCATTTCCGGAAGCACGCTTTTGACGACGTGCAGCGTACCCATGAAATTCACGGCCAGGGAACGCTCATAGGCCTGGAGATCGATCTCGCCGGGAGCATCCTGGACGAACTGTCCGGCATTGGCGATCACTATGTCGATCCGGCCCCATTTCACGATCGTCTCCCTGGCCATGCCTTCGGTGTCGGAGAACGAGCAAATATCCGTTTTGATCGCCAGCGCCTGCCCGCCTTGCCTGTGGATCTCTTCTTTCAGCGATCCCAGTTTTTCTTCGTTCCTGGCGGCGATCACGACCTTGGCGCCGCACCGGGCAAAAGCCAGCGCCGCCGCCCGGCCGATCCCGCCCGAGGCCCCGGTGATGACGATCACTTTTTCCTTGAAAAAGGCTTTGTTATTCATGTTTACCGCTATCCAGCGCCGTTTTTACTACGGATGATTCTCCAGAAGGTGACCAACGCGAAAATCTGAAAGATGAAGATCTCCGCGAAGCAGATCCTATGCATAAAGAAGCCCTCAATTAGATTGAATGGCTCATTTTATTATAATGTAAGACCTGACACCAAGTCCTTCCTTCTAAATAGCCCTTGGACCGGTCTCCGATTCAATTCACATGACCTGAATATTCGACACCGAAACCTGCCCCGGAAATCCATTCAAGTTTTTACCTTTTAACTGTCCGTCCCCAATAGTCTCATGCCCGATTGTCCGTTCGCCCCTAACTCGACCGCATTTCCAAAGTCACAAAGTCAAGCACCGTCCCCAAATCTCCTCAAAGTCACAAAGTCAAGCACCGTCCCCAAATCTCCTTCTTTCAGGATGAAGGTTTCCCAGGGCCCCGACCGTTCCCGGTCGGCCACCAGCATGCCGTCACGATTCAGGTCGGCGCAGACATATTTGCCGTTAGTGGCCCGCAGGGCGACCCGATCACCGCCCATAGCCACAAGGACGAACTTCTCCCACTTTCCAGGGCATTCCCGGTTCGCCTTCAGGCTGGCGCCGGAACCCAAGTCGGCGCAGATGAACTTGCCGTTGCTTGCCTGTAGCGCCACCCGGCTTTCATCGAGTCGGAAAAGAACAAACGTCTCCCAGGGGCCGACGCGTTCCCGGTCGGCGACGACACTGCCGGCACGGCCGAGATCTGCGCAGACGTACTTGCCATTGGCCGCCCGCAGGCTTACCAGCTCTTTCGGCCAGGGCCAGGAAATGGGCGCCAAGTCGATCTCCACTTTGGTGAAGTCGTTAGCCAGGACCTTCACGCCGCGGACGATTCCCGTCCGATAGCCCTTTTTGCGTGCCTCGACGACGTAGTCGCTTCCCTCGGGCACGAAAACGGAGAACTGACCGTTTGGAAGGGATTTCAGATGGACGGGTCCTGACCAGATTCGGACTGTAATACGGACATCGCTCATCGGCAGCCTGCTGTGGCACTCGCGGACAATTCCAAAGATCGATCCACCAAGCCCGGCGAACGCCTGCCCGGTCAGCACCAATAAGGCCGGCAGCCACATCAACTTCTGGGCAGTCACACGTGCGCTAAGCCCCCAGCATCTCATGAATCAAATATGTGCTGAAAGAGGGCATCTGTCAATCATGACCCACTTCCGCGGGTGATATGAGTGTCAGGTCTTCTATTATAACCATTTCGATCAACTATTGTCATAATGCAAGACCTGACACGATTCCCTGCAAAACTGCCTTCGCCATTGCAGGTTTCCCGCGGGATTTTAGCGGATCCTGGAAGCGAACTCGAGGATGAGAAAAATAAAAGCAACCAGGAGCAAGGCCAGCTTGGCTAGGAACAGGACAAAAGGCGGGCCGACCACCCAAAGAGGTTTCTCGATTGGCGTGTCCAGGGACAGCTTGGTGAATTTCAGGATCTTCTCCTGCCGCCGCGCCCAGATCCTGAGGAGAATCGCCGAGGCTAAATACTGCAGCATGTCACCGAGGAAGAACAGGACAATGAAAGCCAGGGACAGGCTGATCTTTCCCGGGAATGTCGCATCTCCGCCCTTGAAGAACCAGCATATGGCTGCTCCTGCAAAAGCCAGCTTCCTTGCGTTCTCGCTCAGCGCCCTGGTGTTCTCCTGGTACTCGTTCCAAGCGTCCTGGAGCGTCATTTTTTGATTCCTTTATTGCCGATCTTCACCTTTACAAAGCTCGCCTTTACCTGGTTGGATTCTGCCATGCTGCCCGGAAAACCGATCAAGTCGTCTGCATTCAAATTGATCCCTCCCAGCGGCTGAACCTTGGTCGTCTTCTCAATCGACTTCAAGAGCCTGATTTTGAGCGAATCAATGGCTTTTTTCTTCATCAACGGCTGCAGCTCGCTCGTGAATTTGATGAAGATCTTAGTTTGTGGCTCGATGGTTCCTGGAGGCAACTTCTTCGCATTTTTCCAGTTCGACTCAAAAACCTCCATGAACCACGAGGCCATGCACTTCGAGCAGGCAAATGCGTAATAGCTTTTTCCTTCGGCATACAGCACTTCGACATAGCCGGTTTGTTTCTTTACACACTCCGGACAAATGAATACGACTTTCATGATTATTGGCGCCAGTCTCATCATGCCCTCCCTTTTTCGATATTTCATGCGCTCCTCCATCCAGAGACTCCTCAGTTCGATCGTACGAAAGGAATTGAGAGGACGTAAACCAAGATGTAGAACAAACTCACGGTGCCAAGGTGAATCCAGAGCGGAACCATGCGCGCGACGGAAACGAGACCGCGACGGGCGGCGATCACCGTAACCAGGACGATGCCGGCCATGGCCGGAAAAACGGTCAGCAGCAGGATATCCCGCCTCGTGATCGGGCTCAGCGCGCCCCAGAGCAGGAGCAGCGTCCAGCCGGCCATCAGCGCCGAGCCGACACCCCAGGCGAAACGACTCTCCATGTTGTCGCGGGAAGAATCGCCCCCGAACAAGGCAACGCCCACTCGCCGCGACAGCATGGGGACGACAGCCAGGCCGTCTGTGATGGCTCCCACCAGAAATGCGATCCGCAGCAGTAAAGTGATGGTTTCAATGGAAACCTTTGGCATCTTCTTCTCCTGACCAATTTTTCTGAATCAAATGGTTTTTACCTTTTTCAGTCCGTTTCCAAATACTCCGTATTAACGGTCCGTCCCCAATGGCTCCAACGCTATCTCGTTTGTGCATAAAAACAAGCACCGTCCCTCAAGCCCCCTGACCCCAACCCAGTCAGAAATACGTCTCGATGCCAAACCCGAATTGCTTGCCCTTCGCGGTCATGTCAAGAAAGTGCTTCAGGCGCTTCTCGAATTCTTCGGGCCGATTTCTCGCACTGTCGATGTAGGCGATGCGAATGCGCTGATAGGAGCCGGAATAGCCCTGAAAGTTTGCCCAGGCTTTCCTGTTCGCCTTCAGGGCACGAAGAATGCCGCCGGGGATCGTGAAGCCTTCTGTTGCGAGGTCACCCACGGACACCAGTACGTCCTTGCTGACTTGGCGCCGCTGGATAAGGCGCCGCAACCTTTCTTTATTGGTTTGCGAATATGGGCTGTTCCGTTTCCTGGGTGAGAACTTCTGGACAATGCGTTCGGCATCGTAGCTCTTGACGATGCTGTCGATCCAGCCAAAGCACAACGCTTCTTCGACCGCATCGTTGTAGGCGATGCGTGCCTTGCCTGACTCCTTGCGGTAGTAGATCAGCCAAACTTCCTTTTCGGATTTGGAATGCTTCTTGAGCCACTCGCGCCAGGTTCTGCGGTGGGCGGTGTAGAATGTCTTCGTGATCTCCATGCATTGGGACGAAGGGGGGAACCGTCCCCCACGGCTATCAAGCGGAAAACGCTTTTCCGGCAACAGCTAGGCAAGACCTGATCCCAAATGTGCAAATGTGCAAATGTGTTCCTCGATTCCACCAAAACATATCGAAAACAAGATTTAATTACAATGAAACAATTAATATAACTTAAAATCTACTGTTTCAAATAAATTTAATCGAAATAGGTCTATTTTTTAAAATGTCTACAACTCGTACTTCTTCTCTATGACAATTGATCGAAACGCTTTTTGAAGTATCCTTCTTTATTTTTTTATGAGTGCCACATCCTTTTTTTTGAACTTTTTCTTTAAATAATTTCATGGCCATCTCCTTTTTTATCAATATTAATCAAATATTTTAAAAAAAGCAATACTTTTTATCCCTTCAAATTTTTCAACACTAACCGATGCTCCTTCTAAAATTGACCTTGCGTCTTCCATGGTATAAGGATCTGAATAAACAACTTTTTTTATTCCAGCACTCACAATTTTATTTGCACATAAATTACACGGATATGTCGTGGTAAATAATGTTAATTTCCCATTTACAATATCACTGTTTTTAGAAATCCCCATTAAAGCATTCTCTTCTGCATGTAAAGACCTGCACATATCCATTAATTTCCCACCACTTAATAAATATTCACTAAAAACTTTACTATTACAACCCTCGCAGACATACGGAATGTCAATTTCCTTTTTACACTTTGGACAGTTTCTAAAATACTCAGTGAATTCATTTTCAATTCGATCATCGCAGACATGCTTAAACTTTACCTTTATTTCCCTCCCACATTTTGGGCAATACTTTATAGTACTGGCCTGTTGCTCTTGGAGATGATCTCTATAACATTTCTCTCCATATTCAACATTATTCAAACATGGAATTGAACCGATTGGAACATGATTAAATCCAGAAGAAATCACACTGTAAAGCGGATCTCTTTGTGGATTAGGGCTTTCCTCAATTGTGGCAATAACTGCCCCTACTTTTCTCTTTAAACATACAGAACTCTGACTTGTGGCATATGCGATTGTCATCAATGCTTCATTTGTAGTAGGATGTATTTTGTAACCTCTAATTTTTTCTTCAATTGCAAATATATATTTTCTTAACTTATCAAAAATACTTTCATTTAAATTCCGACTGGAGACATTATCATTATTGTTTAAAATAATATCAGCCAAATAATTACATTTTTTTACTTGTTGACCATAAGAAATGTTTTCGGCTTCGTCTCTTCGATCGGCTTTATCAAAATCTTCTTTCGTCCGAAATCGTTTCTTTTCACCTACAGTCCTCTCGCACCTAACACTTTTATCCGCATGAATCGAAAACAAATAAAAATTCGGGAGTTGCCTTAGAGTTTTAACTTCTCCATCATTTCTAATACTGTCAACAACAATTCCTTTTATATCATTGTTCTCAACATCTTTTATAAAATCCTCATTGGCTTCAAGTTCTTTTATTAGCATTTCCACCAAGACGCTTTCCTTATTTTCCTTTCTTATTTTATTTCCATAAGACTGTAATTCTTCAATTGAGCCGCCCATGTCATTTGCTTTAGCTTTTTCTCTTAATATTTTTGAAAGACTACAATAAAAGTAACCAGGAAATTTGTCAGTTAGACAATTCGCAAAAGAACTGCATCCACTTCCAATTGAACCAGTAAATCCTAAAACAATGAGATGAGCTGAGAATTTCTTTTCCATACTAACTCCTTTTTAACTATAGCCTTACCAAATTTGTCATAAATTCATCTCGAATCCTGACGGATTAAATTGATTAAGCTCCCGCCTGTGACCTGGGGAAGCTTCTCAGGGGAGGATGAATTCCTTTAGCGTCCATCGGGTGATTAAGAGGAAATTATAGGTTTTGGCGAGCAAGGAGACAATAGGGAAAAATGTGATATTTTATTTTGTTAAAAAATTCAATAAAATGAAGAAAGTGGTAGTGGTAGTGATAGTGGTAGTGGTTGCAGGAGGAAAAGGAAATCTCCTCACGTAGGGGAGGGTTTCAAACCCTCCCGTTTTTTCATCCTCAATTATCAGTGACAGTGTCAGTGTCAGGAAGAAGCCGGGCGAATTTACAAAAACTTCAAGAAATCACTTCCGGCTGACACTATCACTATCACTACCACTACCACTTGTTTTTCTTCTTCTTTACCTCGGCCACAGCCAGCCGAAGACGGCGGCGGTCAGCAGTGCGTAGACCAGGCCGTCGAACACCGACTTGAGGGTCGCGCACCAGTTGCCGCCGTACCAGATGGGCCGCTGCAACAGGGCCAGGGAGTAGCCGGCGAAGGCCACGGCCCCGGTCAGGCGGAAGACGGGCAGGAAGGCGGCGCCCACCGGCAGGGCCAGGCAGGCGGCGTAGGCGGCGAGCTTGCCCACCACCAGCAGGTAGAAGAACCAGAGGACGAAGCTGAGCGCCATGTTGGGCGGGCCGTTCCTGGCCACCGACATGAATAGCACCGGCCCCTCTTTCAACTTGGCGGCAAACTCCGGCCCTCCCGCCTCCTTCATCGATCCGGCGTGGGGGACGCCGTAGTCCCCGGGCGGGATGGCGAACTTGCGCAGCGCTTCGCGCACCTCGTCCTCCCCGGGCACCTTGATCATGTCCTTCTTGTGCCAGGGCAGCAGCATGTGGATCACCGAGCTGGCGATGAACACGACAACGGCCGCCACCACGATCGGCAGCCACAATGAAAGCAATGTCACCATTTGCTCCTCCTTGTTCCCCGCCTCCAAGACAGGGGCGCGACGGCATTATATCCCAAAAATTAATCTCCTTCATTCCGGAAAACGCTCCCAGCGTTTTCCATGGGTGCATCGCGCCTGGAGGCGGACAGTCTTTCCCCTGCCGCTAAGTTCTTTTTCCCGATCCATCCTGATCCGGCTCTGGCGGCAGTGGGCCGGTGCGGCTGGGGCCGGAGGCGATCCGCGGGCCGTCGTCGGGTGGCAGGACCCGACGCCACTCTCTGTCGAGCAAGGCGTAGAAATATTCGCTGCCCCAGACGCCCTTGAAGTGGATGTTCTCGACGAAATTCCCCTCGCGTCGCATCCCCACCCGCTCCAGCAGCCGCGCTGAAGCCAGGTTTTCGACGTCGCAGACGGCGATGACGCGATGAAGGCCCAGTTCGCCGAAAAGATAGTCCAGCAGGCGCTGAACCGCCTCCGCCGCGAACCCCTGCTTCTGGTGCCCACGAGCAAGGGTGAAGCCAATCTGGGCCTGGCGGCTGTCGGCGGCAAGAACCTGGAAGGCGCAATCGCCGATCATCCCGGCCCGCTCCCGGCACTCGATGGCCAGCTGATACCAGACCCCGGGGACGCCGGGCTGAGCCGCCTTCATCTGGGCCAGGAACGCCGCCGCCTGGGAAAGCGAATACGGGGGCGTCCAGGATTGGTAACGCGCCACGTCCGGATCGGAGCGGTAGGCCGCGAATGCCTCCAGGTCCGCATCCCGGAAGGGACGCAGGCGCAGGCGCTCGCTTTCAAGAATTATCATGACCAGACTCCTTGCCGCCGGGAATAGAAGCGGAGCCGGGGCCTGCATGACCGCTTTTCCCCGCGGCCCACGAGGCATCTCCCGGCCTGAAGAAAAACGAAACCATCGTTTTCATGACATTGAACTCCAGTTTACCGGATTTTTTCTTGAAAGGGGAACGGGACTGGCCCAGAGCTTGCCCTTTTCCCCAAATTTCAGCAACCGACCCCCAATCCTTCCAATTTTTTAAAGAAAGGTGATCGGTCAGGGGTGAGAGATTAGAGGCTGCGACATTCCACCTTGGATCTTTTTCTTTCTCTACCCCTTTACCACTCTACCCCTCTATCCCTTTACCTCTTTCATCTCCTGTCTGGCCATCGCCCGTCTTTTCAGCCCGCCCGGCATCTTCTCGATGGCATAGCGCAGGGCCGTGCGCGGCATGACGGAGCGGTTTCTCATCACGAAGGCGAAGATCTCCTCCCTGTGCGCCTGGCTGGCCACCTTCAGCATCCAGCCGTAGCCCTTCTGCACCAGGTCGTCGGGATCCGCGAGCAGGATGTCGGCGATCTGCAAGACGTCGGCCGGGAATTTTCCCTTCTTGGCCGGGATGATGAGCGACACGGCGGCCCCGCGGCGCAGCCAGCGGTTCTTCGACCGGGCCCAAACCTTCAGATCGACCACGCGCTCCGGGTACATCTCAAGGAGTTCCCCGACCGAGTGGTTGCACAGCGTGTCGCATGACGCCCAGTTGTTCACGTATTTGCCGACCCAGCCGGCAAACACCCGGATATCCCCGGCAGCGTATTGCCGGCGGACAAAATACGACCAGTCGCAGGCCACGATCGTCTCCTCGAGGCTCCCCGCGCGCCACAGCTCCTTGCACAGCCCGAAGACTTCCCCCTTGGTCATGCCCTTGAGATCGGCGAACCTCTCCCGGGCGATGCGGTGGACGATCGCCATGCCCACGCCCAGGCAGGTCACCCCCTCCTTGAAATAGGCCTGCTCCCCCCGGCGTTTCTCCTCGTCGGCATTCTCGCGCAACTCCCGGCGTACCCCGCGGACCAGCTGTTCCATTGCTCCTCCTCGATCCTTACAAAATAGGGATCGGGTCTTGAATCGACCGGTCGGTCATTGACCGCAATTACAAATGAAACCGTCATTTCAGGAACTACCCCCAATGCCCCGGGCATCACCCTTGTCTTGCGAGCAGCCTGGCCTCGATCTTCATCAGTTCGTCATGCAGGATCCAGGAGATCCTGCCCGGGAGCAAACGGTTCTTTTTGCCGCCCAGGCTCGTCTTGCGGTCGAAGGAATGGTTCAGCAGCACATCGTCGTTCCGTGAATCCACGATTTCGATATCCATCGCCAGGCGGGCGTGCCACTTCCCTGCGACCAGGATCTTTTCGATCGCTTCGACCCGGATCTTCATCGCCCAATCGGGTTCGGCGGCATCTTCGTATGCCGCGATCCTGCTGAAAAACGCCCTCTGCCTCCAGAAACGGATCACGGCGTCCTGGATCAATTCTTCCGGGTTTTTCGACCAGGCGGAATACGTGGCGTACTTCATCTGGAAGGGCGATTCCCGGCTGACGATCCGGTAGTCGAGATAGGTCCGGTTGATCCCGACGCCGTCGACCCGCAGGGTCTTGTCAATCCGCCCATGTCCCCGGTATTCCGGGACCTCCGTCAGCAGATCGAAATAATGGGGCCCGCTGCAGGCGCAAAGAAACAGCAGCAGGCCTGCCCACGGAAGAAACCTGAATTTCAGCACTGGCATTCCGCCCTCCTTGACCGGGAACGATCCCGCACCATGTGCAATATACACGCCGGGCTCAAGTCATCTCACCTTCCGGGACGATCAGGCCGTTGTGACCGGGGATCCCGTCCCGGGGCTTCCCGGTCAGGGCTTCAGGATATCGCCCTCTTTGGCCCCGGTGACCTGCTCCATGGTCACGCTGAATCCCGACTCCTGGAGAAAGGCGTGGAAGCAGTCGGGCCCTGATCCCGAGTAGCCGAACTGGAAAATGAAATTGCCCGGCAGGGTGATGGTCTGTTTCTCGAATACCAGGACGATGCGGCTGGGACTCTTCGACTCCAGCCGCGCCTCCAGCAGCCGGCCGCACTGCGCGCGCAAATCGGCGGCGATCTTTCTTCCCTCGGCTTCGTAGGCCATGTCAAATTCCTCCCTTGTCGCGGATTTTAGCGATATGGTGGGTCAGCAAGCAAACCCTGACACCTGGTTCGATCATTACCACACCAATGTAACAGATTCCCAGGACATTGAGAAGCCCGAAGGAAAGCGGTCACCGCTGCCTTCTCCCACTCTCTCTTCCCTCCTTCTTCCCTCCCTCTTCCCTCTGCCTTCCCTGAGCCCCCTGTTACCTTGCCGCTTTTCGCACGTATTTACCAGTGGATACCGATGCGAATTGGAGGAGGACGACGATGAAAAAAGCGCTGTTCGCTTTGCTGATGGCCCTGCTGGGCCTGGCGGCGCTCGACGCCGCGGAAAAGAGAGTCTACGCCTGCAAGCATATCAACCCCCACGCGCCGGCGATCGACGGCCGCGGCGACGATCCCTGCTGGCAGAAGGTGGAGTGGAGCGGCGGCTTCACCCAGAGCGTGCCCGACTGCGGCGCCGCCCCCGGCGAAGCCACCGAGTTCAAGGTGATGTACGACGACAAGAACCTCTACGTGCTGGTCCGCTGCCACGACAACGAGGCGGGAAAGATCGGGCGCCGCATCTCGCGCCGCGACGAGATCGACGGCGACTACATCGCGGTTCTCATCGACAGCTACTTCGACAAGCGCAGCGCCCTGGGCTTCAAGGTCAACGCCGCCGGCGTCAAGGCCGACGTCACCCTCTCGGGCGACAGCAACAGCCAGGACTCCACCTGGGACGCGGTCTGGGACGCGGCTTCCGCCGTTGACGACCGGGGTTGGACGGCCGAGATGGCCATCCCCTTCAGCCAGCTGCGCTTCGCCTCGGGCGAAAACGTGGTCTTCGGTTTCCAGGTGCGGCGCCTGCTCCACCGCAGGCAGGAGATCTCCTCCTGGCAGCACATCCCCAAGGAGGCGCCGGGCTTCGTCAGCTGCTTCGGCGTGCTGGAGGGGCTGAAGGGCATCCGCGCCCAGCACCAGGTGGAGATCGTCCCCTACGCCGTGGCCCAGGCGACGCTGTCGCCGCGCCAGGCGGGCAATCCCTTCGCCGACGGCCGCAGCGCCGCCCTGCTCGGCGGCCTCGACGGCAAGGTCGGCCTGACGAGCGACCTGACCCTCGACTTCACCCTCAACCCCGATTTCGGCCAGGTCGAGGCCGACCCCTCGGTGGTCAACCTGACCGCCTACGAGACCTTCTTCCAGGAGAAGCGCCCTTTCTTCACCGAAGGCAAGAGCATCCTGAACTTCCAGATCATGGGCGGCGACGGCGACTTCAGCATGGACAACCTCTTCTACTCCCGCCGCGTCGGCCGCGCCCCGCGCCATTGGCCCGAGACCGGCCCCGGCGAGTACCTCGACATGCCGACGGCGACATCCATTCTGGGCGCCTTCAAGGTCACCGGCAAGACGCGGCGCGGCTTGTCTCTGGGCGTGCTTGACGCGCTGACCGCCCGCGAGAGCGCAGCCATCGCTTTTCCGGGCGGGAACCGCAACGAGACGGTGGAACCGCTGACCAACTACTTCATGCTGCGCGCCCAGCAGGATCTCAACGAAGGGAAGACCGTGCTCGGCGCCATGGTCACCGCGGTCCACCGCGACATCAACGACCCGCAGCTCGACTTTCTCCACCGCCAGGCCTACAGCGGCGGCGTCGACATCTACCACAGCTGGAAGAACCGCCGCTTCCACGTCTCGGCCAAGACCGTCTTCAGCCTGGTGCGGGGAAACGCCGAGGCGATCGAGCGCACGCAGAAGTCCCCGGTCCGCTACTTTCAGCGCCCTGACGCCGGCTACCTGGAATTCGACCCGACGCGCACCTCGCTCGGCGGCTGGGGAGGGAACCTGGAGCTGGGGCGCAGCGCCGGGACCGGGATCAACTGGGCCGGAGGCCTTACCTGGCGCTCGCCCGGCCTGGAACTCAACGACATGGGCTACCTGGGGCGGAGCGACGTTGCCATGGCCTGGGGCTGGGCCGGCTACCGCATCCGCAAGCCGACCTGGATCTTCAACCAGCTGGGCATCAACCTCAACGGCTGGAAGGGATACGACTTCGGCATGGATCCGCTCTTCGTCGGCGGCAACATCAACTTCTGGGGCGAGCTCAAGAACTACTGGAGCGTCAACGCCGGCATCAACCGCCAGGGGCCCAACCTCTCTCCCGGCGCCCTGCGCGGCGGGCCGGCGCTGCGCTTCGATCCCGGCTGGAGTGTCTGGTACGGCCTGGGCAGCGACTCGCGCCGCCCCTTCGTGGCCTCGTTGAACGGCTCTATCTACCGGGCCGACCGCGGCACGCGCGAGAGCGGGGGCATGAGCATGGCCCTGGCCTACCGGCCGGGCAGCCGCCTGTCGCTGCGCGTCACCCCCGGCTATTCCTTCAACCGCAACCTCAGGCAGTACGTGGCCGCCCCCGAGATCGGCGGCGAGAACCGCTATATCCTGGGCACGATCGAGCAGGACACCTACTACGTGACCCTGCGCCTGAACTACTGCCTCACCCCCGACCTCTCCATCCAGTTCTACGGACAGCCCTTTCTGAGCAGCGGCCGCTACGCCGGCTTCAGCCGCGTCGTCGACCCGCGTGCCCGACTGATCGGCAATCAGCTGCGCCCCTTCGCCGTTGAGGAGATCCGCTTCGACGCCGAAAGCGGCGACTACCGGGTGAGCGAGCCGGGCGGCGCCGCCTACTCTTTCGCCAATCCCGATTTCCGCTTCCTCGAGCTGCGCTCCAACCTGGTGCTGCGCTGGGAATACCGGCCGGGCGCCGCCGTCTACGCGGTCTGGAGCCAGGGCCGTTCCGGCGACCTGGGCCGCGGCGAGTTCGACCTGGCCGACGGCTTCGGCGACCTGATGCGCCTGCCGTCCACGAACGTGTTCCTGGTCAAGTTCACCTATAATTTCAATCTATAGAAATGCAGGGAAGAATGAGGGAAGAGTGAGAGAAAGACAGAGGGAAGACAAAGTGGTAAAGAGGTCCTGAACAGGCTTTTCCCACTCTCTCTTCCCTCCGCCTTTCCCCGAGAACCCGCAAACCCCGCTTGACTTGCCCCGTCATCTCTGTTAAATTGAATCATTGATTGCCAAATCCATTGGAGAGAAAATGCCCCAACCAACCAACGACAACAAGGATACCAAGATGGCCGTGCTCATCGACGGCGACAACGCCCAGGCCTCGCTGCTGACCAAGATGCTGGCCGAGGTGGGCAAGCACGGCTTGGTGACCATCCGCCGCATCTACGGCGACTGGACGACCTCCAGCATGCATTCCTGGAAGGAGGCGCTGCACATGCACGCAGTGCAGCCCATCCAGCAGTTCCGCTACACGGTGGGCAAGAACGCCACCGACAGCGCCCTGATCATCGACGCCATGGACATCATGCACCAGCGCCTGGTCGACGGCTTCTGCATCGTCTCCTCGGACAGCGACTACACCCGCCTGGCCACGCGCATCCGCGAGGCGGGCTTTTTCGTCATGGGCGTCGGCCAGAAGAAGACCCCCAAGTCGTTCGTCAACGGCTGCGACCTGTTCATTTACACCGAGAACCTGGCCCCGCGCCGCGACAGCCAGCAGCGCCAGGACCGCGGCCGAGGCCGTGACCGCGGCCGCGACCGCAGCCGCGACGCCGGCCGCAAAACCGGGACGAAAGAGACGCAGCCGGCGCCGCCACAGCCCGAGCCGCAGGAAGCGCTGCCGCAGGCGCTCTACGCCGGCACCGATCCCATGCCGCTGCTGCGCGAGGCCTTCGAGATGGTGGTGCAGGAGAACGGCTGGGCCAACCTGGGGCCGATGGGCAAGGCGCTGCAGCAGCTCGACCCCGGCTTCGACCCGCGCAGCTTCGGCCAGCGCCAGCTCTCCTCGCTGATCAAGTCGCTCCCCGATTTCGAGGTGCGCCGCGACGAGGAGGACGCCTCGGCGGGGATCTGGGTCCGGCTCAAGGAATAGCCATTCGGCGAACTTTCAGGCAGAGTGATAGTGATAGTGGTTGTGATAGAAAGAAAGTCAATAACCTGATCATGCCCATGCCAACAAAGACATCCTTCAAGATCAAGGGAATTCATTCTTTTTGTTCTACTATCACTATCACTACCACTATCACTCGCCCTGGAACGCAAGAAAAGGCGCGCGCAATTGTCTAAGCATGTGAGGAAAACATGAAACGATCCATACTGCTGATAGCGATGCTGCTGGCCATGGGAAGCATGTCGCAACTTCTCCCCTGTTACGTCTACAGCGAGACCGGACCGCTGGTCAAGGGCAAAACGGACCAGTTCCAGGTGAAATTGTTCGTCGAATGCATTCACCGGCGCTGCCCGGTAGCCATCGAGGAGACGCTCCTGGAAACGGAGGGGCTGAAGATCGAGAAGCAAGGCGAATGGGAACTCAGCGAGGATGGTGTCTACCGGCTCGACCTGGTCGTCTCCCTGACCGCGAAAGACAAAGGGGAGATCCGCGTTCTCAGGAAATGCCCGAAACACGGCCTGCAGAAGGAGACCCTGGAGATATCCAGGCCTTAGCTTTTTCAGTTCCAATAACAGTGTCAGTGACAGTGTCAGCAGGAAGAATTTCAAGCAATTAGTGATAGTGGTAGTGATAGTGATCGTGCTGGAAGGAGATTCCAGCAGCCGGCAATAAGGCAGCGGACAGCTCAAACCTGTGGTCTTCAAGGTTATTGCTCTTATTTTACTGAAACTGGCTGGATCATTTGGGGGCTGGTTTTTTTCAGCTGCCTGGAAATTTGAACCGATCTTTGGATTCCTGCTACAACCACTATCACTATCACAACCACTTATTCTATTGGAATAGCCTCTTGAGCCCCTTCTCGAGCGCCAGGAACTCGTCCAACCCCGTGAATTCCAGCTCGAAGTTGCCGCCGTCGAGGTGCTTCAGTCCCGGCACAGCGAAAGCCCTGCCCCTGGGCAGCGGGATCTCGCGGCCGGCATCGAACTGCACGCGGTCGGCGAAAACCTCGGCCTTGCTCCAGCCGCCGAGGCGGGCGAACAGCTTCACCGCGCCCACGTAGAAGATCTTCTCCATCTCCCGGGGCATCTGGCCGTAGCGGTCGCCGAGCTCGTCGCGCAGGGCGCGCAGCTCGAAGGCGTCCCCGGCCTCCAGCACGCGGCGGTAGGCGGCGATGCGCTCGGCAGTGCCGGCGATGTAGTCCTCGCCGACGGCGTAGGGGAAGTGGACGCGCAGGGCCAGCTCGCGCTCCTCGCTCGTGTCGCCCTTGAGGCCGCGGATGGTCTGGCGCAGCAGTTCCAGGAAGTAGTCGTAGCCCAGGGCCTCGACGTGGCCGTGCTGGCGGTTGCCCAGCAGCGCCCCGGCGCCGCGCAGGTGCAGGTCAAACTCGGCCAGCTTGTAGCCGGCGCCCAGCTCGGAAAACTCGCGGATGCCGGCGAGCCGCTTCCTGGCCAGCTCGCTCACCCCGCCCTTGCGGTCGTCGACCAGGAAGTAGGCATAGGCCTGGCGGGTGCTGCGGCCGATGCGGCCGCGCAGCTGGTACATCTGCGTCAGCCCCAGGCGGTCGGCGTTCAGCACGATCATGGTGTTGACGCGCGGGATGTCGATGCCGTTCTCGATGATGGTGGTCGAGAGCAGGACGCGGAACTTGCCGGCGATGAAATCCATCAGGTTCTTCTCGATCGCCGCCGTCGGCATCTGGGCGTGGATGACAACGATGGGCACGTCGGGAAGCCAGGAGGCCAGCTGGTCGCGGAAGCGGAAGATGTGCTCGATGTCGTTGTAGACGACGAAGACGGCGCCGTCGCGCTCGACCTCGTTGAGCACGGCCGAGACCACCACCTGGCGCGAGAACAGCCCCACGTGGTTGCGGATGGCCAGGCGCCCCAGCGGCGGCGACTGGATGAGCGAGATGTCCTGCAGCCCCGACATGGCCATGGAGAGGGTGCGCGGGATGGGGGTGGCCGACAGCGTCAGCACGTCGATGCTCTCGCGCCCCTTCTTGAGCTTCTCCTTCTGGAAGACGCCGAAACGCTGCTCCTCGTCGACGATGAACAGGCCCAGACGCTTGAACTCCACGCCGGAGGCCAGCAGGGAATGCGTGCCCACCACCAGGTCGACGGCACCGCTTTTCAGTCCGGCCAGGACGCGCTTTTTCCCGGCGCCCGAAACCAGGCGCGACAGCATGGCCAGGCGCAGGGGGAAATCGGCCAGGCGGCGCTCGAAGTTGCGGAAATGCTGCAGGGCCAGGATGGTCGTCGGGCACAGGAAGGCCGCCTGGCGGCCGTTGGCCATGGCGCGCAGGGCGGCGCGCAGCGCCACCTCGGTCTTGCCAAAACTGACGTCGCCGCAGACCAGGCGATCCATGGGGAAATCAGCCTCCATGTCGGCCAGCACGCGGGCGATGGCCTGCTTCTGGTCCTCGGTCTCGACGAAGCGGAAGTCCTGCTGCAGCTTCTCCTCCAGCTCGGGGACCGCGGCCAGGGCGGTCTTGCGCACCGACTTGCGCAGGGCGTAAAGGTCGAGCAGCTCGCGGGTGTACTGCACGATGGCCTTGCGGGCGCGCGCGGTCTTGGCCTGCCAGGTCCTGCCGCCCAGGCGATCGAGCGCCGGTGCCGCCCCCTCGCTGCCGCTGTAGCGCTTCAGCACCTCCAGCTCGTGCAGCGGCACGTAGAGGTACTCGCGGTCCAGGTACTCGATCTTGAGGAACTCTCCCGTTGCCCCCTCGAGGCGCAGGCGCGTGAAGCCGGCGAAGCGGCCGATGCCATGGCGGCGGTGGACCACCCAGTCGCCCTCGGCCATGTCGCGCAGTTCCTCCTCGGCCGGCGCCCGGCGCGCCCCCCCCTCGCGCAGTGCCGGCCGGTAATTGCGCCCGGTCAGGCAGGCCAGGCGCAGGAGCGGGTTCTCGAAGGAGCAGGGGATGTTGAAGAAGTGGCACTCCAGGCGCGGCAGGCGGACGCGCAGGTTCTCCAGCAGGCGCGCGTCGGCGGCAAAGGCCAGCAGCCGCCAGCCCTGCTCCGACCTGCGGCGCAGGTCCTCGATCTCGGCGTCGTTCAATCCGGCGATCGCCCCGGGCAGGACGCGAACCTCCGGCAGTTCCCGTGGGTCGGCCGCAAAGTCGGCCAGGTCGATCACCCGTTGGGCGGCGACGGGGAACGAAAAGAGGGCATTGATCTCGGGCACCCTGCCCTGGCCACCGGCAACCGCCTCGCGGATGCGGCGGAAATTGTCCAGCAGCTTGCCGTACTCGTCCTCGAGCCGCCGCCAGTTGGAGGCCAGCAGCCGGCAGCCCGGGAGCAGGTCGGTCAGGAAGGCGGCGTCCGCGGCGGCGGGACCGGAGGCATAGCGATTCTCGCCGATGCGCACGGCTACGACCGTGCCGGTGGAGCGCTGGCTCTCCAGGTCGAACGTGCGCAGCGAGGCCAGGCGCCGCCCCTCGAACTCCAGGCGCACCGGCTGCTCGCCGGCGACCGGAAAGACATCGAGGACGTTGCCGCGCCACGCCAGGTCGCCGGCGATCTCCACGGCAACGCGCGCCTGGTAACCCAGGGCAGTCAGCTTCTCGATCAGCTCGCCCCGCTCCCAGAGGTCGCCGGCGGCTAGCGGCAGCGCCCCGTCCCGGCTCCCCGGCCGCTCCAGGCGGATGGACAGGGCGGCCAGGGTCGAAAGCACGATCATCCTGCCGCCAACGGCCAGGTCGGCCTGCAGGCGCTGCTTGTCGGCGATGCGCCGCGGGTCGGCGACGGAGTTGATGTAGGGGTCCTCGAAGGGGAGCAGGTGGGCGTGGACCGGCGCCCCTTCGGCGCCCAGGAGCTTCAGCCACTGGGCGAGCTTCTCTTTTTTCTCCGCCAGCGGCTCGTTCTCGCCCACGAGCCAGACGACGCTTTCGCTGAAATGCCCGAAGACGGAGGCCACGGCGAGCTCGTGCGCCTCGCGGTCGACCGACGCGACCTCGATGCGGCGGCGGCGCGAGTCGAGTTTCTCCCAGAAAGCAGGGCTGAAAACAGTCTGAGTCATCGTGTTGATTATAGCACCATGTGCCTGCTTTTGCCGTGATGGTATCAGCAAAAGCGAACGAAACGGAAGGACCGGGCCCCGACCCGTAGAGCGCCGATGGCCGAAGGCAAAACGGCCACTGTTTGAGCCCCGGCTTGCCGGGGCGAGTCGGCCGTTTTAATCGGCGCGAAACGCGGTCGGTCGGTCCTGGAGTGGTGAGCGTTGCTGAACCATCACAGCGACCGAAATCACCGAATCATCCCGGACTATTTCTGCCTTTCTCCACTTTTCACCCTTCACTTTTCACTTTTTTCGGGGTGGTGAGTGTTGCGGGACACGTCATGGCGCCGAGAATGACCAGGCGCTTTCGAGCTTTTCTGTTTATTCTTGTTCTTCACGAATCACTAATCACGAATCACGAATCACTGAATTGACTTCCCCGCCGCAACCGGCTAGAATCGAGCCAATATGAAGCGGCTGCGCATCGATTTCCCCCAGAAGGACTTTTTCGTCTCCGTGTTCGGCCGGGACGCCTACGTCGTCGGCGGCACGGTGCGCGACCGCATCCTCTACGGCAAGGCCGTTGCCGAGCAGGACGTCGACCTGCTGGTGACCGGGCTGGGCTACGACGAGATCGAGTCGCGCCTGCGCGGGCACGGCAAGACCGACACCGTGGGCAAGAGCTTCGCGGTGATCAAGTTCAGCCGCCGGGGCCGGACCTTCGACATCGCCCTGCCGCGCCGCGACCGCAAGAAGGAGGGGGGCGCCCACGGCCACAGGGACATCGAGGTGCAGTCCGGGCCCGAGGTCACCCTGGAGGAGGACCTGGGGCGGCGCGACTTCACCTGCAACTCCATCGCCGTGCGCCTGGCCGACGGGGCGGTCGTCGATCCCCATCGCGGGCTGGAGGCCATCGCCGGGCGGCGCATCGCCATGACCTCGCCGGCCAGCTTCAGCGACGACCCGCTGCGCGTCCTGCGCGCCGCCCGCTTCGCCTCCAGCCACGACTTCGCCGTCAACAAGGCCATCTACGCCAAGGCGCGCAAGGTGCCGCTGGGCGGGCTGAGCGCCGAGCGCGTCGCCGACGAGCTGCTGCGCCTGCTGCTGGAATCGCCGCGCCCGTCGCTGGGCCTGCAGGAATACCTGCGCCTGACCGTCCTGGACCAGCTCTTTCCCGAGCTCGCCGTCTTGGCGCTGACCATCCAGGACGCCCTGTTCCATCCCGAGAGCGACGAGCAGGGCCATCACTCGGTGTGGGCGCACACGCTGATCACCGTCGACATCGCCGCCAAACTGGCGCGCCAGCAGCGCCTGGACGAGCCGCGGGCGCTGGCGCTGCTGCTGGCGGCGCTGCTGCACGACTGCGGCAAGGCGGTCACCACCGCCTGGGAGTTCAAGCGCGGGCGCATGACCGTCACCTCCCCCCTCCACGACTCGCGCGGCGTCAAGCTGGCCGGCGGCCTGCTGGAGAGGCTGCGCATCGAGACCCGCCAGGGCTTCCCGCTGCGCCGCATCGTGCTGAAGCTGATCCAGCAGCACCACCGCATCTTCGAGCTCTACCGCAACCGCGGCGAGATCACCTTCCGCGCCGTCGCCCGCGCCGTCAAGGACATGGACGGCGAGGACCGGCTCCTGCTGCTGCTCGATTTCGCCGACCGCCGCTCGCGCGCGGCCCGGCCGCTCGCCTTCCGCAAGCCCGACGCCATCGCCCGCTGGTTCTCCGAGCGCAAGGAGGAGTACCGCATCAGCCAGGAGACCATCCGGCCGCTGATCCTCGGCCGCGACCTGCTCGCGCTGGGCGTCCCCGCCGGCCGCCAGATGGGCGTGCACTTGAAGCGGCTGTACGACCTGCAGCTGGACGGCGCCTTCCGCACCCGCGAGCAGGGGCTGGCCATCTTTCGCGCCGGGCGCAGGCAGAAGGAGGGCGAAAGCAAATGAAGCTCTACCTGCGCAACGGCTTCCTGGAAAAGGAGGACCCGCTGGTCATGGGCATCCTCAACGTCACCCCAGACTCGTTCTCCGACGCCGGCCGCTTCTTCGAGCCCGAGGCGGCCATGGCGCACGCGCGCACGATGGCGGCGGCCGGGGCCGACATCATCGACGTCGGCGGCGAGAGCTCGCGGCCGGGCGCGGCTGCCATCGGCCTGGACGAGGAGATCGACCGCGTCCTGCCCGTGATCAGCCGCATCAAGGAGGAGACGGGCGTGCTGGTCTCGGTCGACACCTGCAAGGAAGAGGTGGCGCATCGGGCGGTGGAGGAGGGCGGCGCCGACATCGTCAACGACATCTCGGCCCTGCGCTTCAGCGAGCGCATGGCCACGGTGGTGGCCGAGCTGGACGTGCCGGTGGTGCTGATGCACATCCTGGGCACGCCGGAGACCATGCAGCGCGATCCCTCCTACGCCGACGTCGTGGCCGAGGTCGCCGACTATTTCCAGGAGCGCATCGACTACGCCCTGGGCCGCGGCATCAAGAAGGAAAAGATCATCCTCGACCCGGGCATCGGCTTCGGCAAGCGCCTGGAGGACAACATCGCGCTCATCCGCCACCTGAAGCGCTTCGCCGAGTTCGAGCTGCCCCTGCTGGTCGGGGTGTCGCGCAAATCGTTCCTCGGCCTGCTGGGCGGCGAGAAGACGCCCGAAAAGCGCGAGGCCGAGACCATCGCCGCCAACCTGGTCGCCGCGCGCAACGGCGCCGCCATTCTGCGCGTCCACGACGTGGACGCCACGGTCAGGGCGCTGAAAGTCTGGCGCAGCCTGGCGGAATAGGAACGCACCTTTTGAGAAGGAGGGGATTCATGAAAGCAAGAAGCAAGAACATGCTGTTGGCCGCGCTGCTGGCAACAGCGCTGCCCCTGGCGGCGGCAACGGCGCCGGACATGGTCGTCCTGTTCCCCGACCTGCCGGGCTGGACACGGGACGGCGACGTGCAGACGTTCCGGCCCGACAACCTGTACGAGCACATCAACGGCGCCGCCGAGAACTTCCTGGCCTGCGGCTTCGAGCTCCTGGCCGTGCAGAACTACGTCAGTGAGAACCGGCAGGCGCTGACGGCCGAGATCTACTTCCACGGCACCCCGGAAAACGCCTTCGCCATCTACAGTTCGGAGAAACCGCTGCAGGGCGATTATCTGGCCCTGGGCAGCGAGGGCTACATCGAGGAGGGCGTGCTGAATTTCATCAGCGACGCCTATTACGTCAAGCTGAACGGCTTCGATCTCGGCGAGGCGGGGGCGGGCGCGCTGCGCCGCCTGGGCGAGAGGATCGCCCAAGCCATCAACGGCCGCAATGCCCTGCCAACGGCATTGGCCGCCTTTCCCGTCCGCGGCAAGGTCGCCCATTCCGAGCGCTACTTCCTGGGCAACTTCCTGGGCCACGATTTCCTGGGCGCGGCATTCAGCGCCGACTTCGCGCTGAACGGCGGGCGCTTCAAGCTGTTCGTCATGAAGACCGAGGGAGCCGATGACGCCCGCGCCCGGCTGCAGCGCTGGGTTGCCCTGGACAAGGGCGGCGTGGGCACGGAAGTGCGCCCGGGAAAGCTGATGATCAACGACCCCTACAACGGCCCGGTGCAGCTGCACTGGCAGGGCGACCGCATCTGGGGAGGCGTGGGCAGCGACGAGGAGATCGCGACGCTGCTGAAGGAGATGGGAGACAAACTGGGCCAATAGCAAAGACTGAACCTGGCGGACGGTTATAGGCCCGTAGTGAAATCGGTTTACGGTTGACGGTTCACGGTTGACGGTCAGAAAAAGCAATACGAAAACTTAAATTCCAAATACCAAGCACCAAATCCCAAACAAATACCAAGATCCAAATTTCAATTTCCAAAACGAAGGCCTCTGGGCGGAAATATCCAACGTGGAACTTGGAACGTGGAACCTTTACGTCCGGGTACTTTGATTGCCGACTGGCATGGAAATCGCCTAGGAATTGATCTCCTTGAAGATCTCTTCCCAGTCGCTCGATTTTTTCAGCTCGGCGAAGATGGACGTCCACTGCTCCTGGACGTCGAGGATGAAGTCGATCACCTCGCGCACGGCGCCGCGGCCGCCGTAGCGCTTGGCGATGTAATGCGAGACGCGCTTGATCAGGGGGTGGGCGTCGCCGACGGCGGCGGCGAACCCGACCATGCCCATCACTTCGGCGTCGCCGATGTCGTCGCCGATGTAGGCCACTTCCTCTTTTTCCAGGCCGTATTTCTTGAGCAGCTCGAAAAAGGGGATGGTCTTGTTGTAGACCCCCTCGAAGTATTCGTCGACCTGCAGCTCCTCGGCCCTCTTCTTGACCTGCTTGGAAGTCTTGCCGGTGATGATCGCCGTCTTGAGGCCGGCCAGGCGGGCGAAGATGATGCCGGTGCCGTCCTTGACGTCGAACGACTTGATCGACTGGCCGTTGGGCATCATGAAGAAGCGGCCGTCCGACAGGGTGCCGTCCACGTCCATGATGATCAGCTTCACTTTCTTGGCGAGTTCCTTCTGGTCCATCATATCATCTCCGTTCTCCATAGGTCGTGCAGGTGCAGCAGTCCGCGCAGCCGGTTCTTGTCGTCGACGACGACCAGCGAGGTCACCGCCCGGTCCTCCATGATCTTCAGGGCCTCGACCGCCATCCGTTCCTCGTGAATGCACAGCGGCGCCGCAGTCATGCAGGAGGCGGCGCTGGCCCGGGCCAGGTCGGTCCCCTTGAGGAAGAGGCGGCGCAGGTCGCCGTCGGTGATGATGCCGGCCACGCGGTCCTTGCCGCGCACCACGATGGCCACGCCGAACCTCTTCTCGTTGATGGTGCGGATCACGCTTTTCATGCGCGCGCCGGCGGTAGCGACGGGCAGCTGCCGCCCCTTGTGCATCAGGTGCCTGACCTTGAGCAGCTTCTTGCCGATCTGCCCGCCGGGGTGGAAATGGCGGAATTTCTCCTCGCTGAAACCGCGCCGCTCCATCAGGGCGATGGAGAGGGCGTCGCCCATGGCCAGGGCCAGTGTCGAGGAGGCCGACGGCACGGCGATCGGGCAGGCCTCGCGCTCGACGCTGCAGTCGATGAAAACGTCGCTCTGCCGGGCCAGGGTGGAGCGCGGGTCGCCGACCAGGGAGATGAGCCGGATCCCCAGCCGCTTGAGGTAGACGAGCAGGCGGCGCACCTCTTCGGTTTCCCCGGAAGTGGAAAGGGCGATCACCGCGTCCTCGGGATGGATGATGCCGATGTCGCCGTGGATGGCTTCGGCGGGGTGCAGAAAGACGGCCGGGCTGCCGACCGAGGTCATGGTGGCGGCGATCTTGCGGCCGATCAGCCCCGATTTGCCCATGCCGGTGACCACGATCTGGCCGCGGCAGCGGTACAGGATGTCGACGGCGGCGGCGAAGCGGTCATCGATGCGCTGGACGGCGTTGAGAATGGCGTTGGCTTCGGTCTGCAGAACCTTTTTCCCTGTTTCGATGCTGCCCATCAGATCAAATTATATAACTTCTGCAGGCGGATTAAAAGGGCGCGCAGGTCCCGCAGCGGCAGGGAATTGAGGCCGTCGGAGAGAGCCTTGGACGGTTCGGGATGGATCTCGAGAAAGACGCCGTTGGCGCCGGCGACGATGCCGGCCTGGGCCATCAGCGGAATGAAGCGCGGCTCGCCGCCCGAAACGCCGCCGGAGGCGCTGGGGCGCTGCACGGCGTGCGTTGCGTCCATCACCACCGGGCAGCCGCTCTCTTTCATCAGCGGGATGGAGCGGAAATCGACCACCAGATTGTTGTAGCCGAAGAAGGTGCCGCGCTCGGTGAGCATGACCCGTTGCCCGCCCTCGGCGCTGACCTTGTCCACGGCCAGTTGGATGTCGGCCGGGCTCATCATCTGGCTCTTCTTGATGTTGAGCGGCAGGCCGGTGCGCGCGGCGGCCAGCAGCAGGTCGGTCTGGCGGCTGAGGAAAGCCGGGATCTGGATGACCGAAAGGACCGGCGCCACCTTCTCCGCCTGCCACGGTTCGTGGATGTCGGAGAGGACGGGCAGGCCGTAGCCGGACTTGATGCGCTCCAGCACCGGCAGCCCTTTCTCGATGCCCGGGCCGCGGGCCGAGTTGGCGGATGAGCGGTTGGCCTTATCGAAGGAGGCCTTGAAGATGTAGGGGATGCCAAGCTCGGCGGTGATCTTCTTGGCCTCGGCGGCGATCTCGCGGGTCAGTGCCTCGTCCTCGATGACGCACGGCCCGGCGATGAGGAAGAACTTGTCGTCCGCGATCTCCAGACCGTCGACCTTGAAGAACGTCTTCATGCCCGGATTTTACCAGTAATCGGCGGAAATGGCAAACAGGTGATCGGCATACGGTTCACGGTAGACGGTTTATGGCAGACCGGGAAAACTTAAGGGCGGGTTTGCAACCCGTCCGTCTTGATGAACCGCCTGAATGAACCATTATGCGGGAGGGTCACAGACCCTCCCCTACATGAAGATGTTTCCTTTTCCTGCTAACACTAACACTTGTCTTTGTATTGTCTTGCTGACACTGATCCTGACTAAATAACAATCTTCTCTTTGTACTCGCCGAAGACGGCGCGCATCTGGTCGCAGATCTCCTGCAGGCTGGCATAGGCCTTGACCGCTTCCAGGATCGGCGGCATGAGGTTGCCGTCGGCAGCAGCCGTCGCCTTCACTTTTGCCAGGGCTTTTTGCACGGCGGCGTTGTCGCGGTCCCGGCGGGTGTTCCCCAGGCGCTGCTTCTGCAGCGCCTCGCCCTCGGGCGAGACCTTCAGCGTCTTGAGGTGCGAGAGATCCTCCTCGACCTGGAACTGGTTGACGCCGACGATCACCTGCTCCAGCCCGTCGATCTCCTTCTGGTAGGCGTAGGAGCTGTCCTGGATCTGCTTCTGGGGGTAACCGGCCTCGATGGCGGCGAGCATGCCGCCCATCTCCTCGATCTTGTCCAGGTATTTCCATACCCCGCGCTCGATCTCGCTGGTCATGGCCTCGACGAAATAGGAGCCGGCCAGCGGGTCGACGGTGTCGGCCACGCCGCTCTCGTAGGCGATGATCTGCTGGGTGCGCAGCGCCACGCGCACCGATTCCTCGGTGGGCAGGGCCAGCGCCTCGTCCATGGAGTTGGTGTGCAGGCTCTGGGTGCCGCCGAGCACGGCGGCCAGGGCCTGCAGGGTGACGCGCACCACGTTGTTCGTCGGCTGCTGCGCGGTCAGGGTCACGCCGCCGGTCTGGGTATGGAAGCGCATCAGTTGCGACTTGTCGCCGGCGGCGAATTTCTCTTTCATGATGCGGGCCCAGATGCGGCGGGCGGCGCGGAACTTGGCCACCTCTTCCAGCAGGTTGTTGTGGGCG
>DCVB01000037.1 GCA_002327965.1 Candidatus Aminicenantes bacterium UBA2199
GCGTCCTTCCCGGGGATGACGAAACACGCGGCATTCTGCGCTCAAGCCCGGGAAAGGCCTTTTTCAAATCCTTCAGTTCACGGTCAAGCCGGTTCTCGCGGCATAACTCCATCGCTTGGCCGTACAGCTCCAGGGCTCGCGCCCTTTCCTTTCGGCGTAGCGACAATGCTGCCAGCTCCCTCAGGCATGCAACCGCGTCCCTGGCATTGCCCAATTGCTGGAACTGACGCGTCGCCTCGAGTAAAAGCTCTTCGGCCCGGCGAGGGTCGCCGGGTGCGATCAGCAACCCGTAATGCCTTGCGGCCACCGCGGAATCGCTGATGTGGTCGGACTTCCGGGCGGCCTCCAATGCTTCCACCGCGTACTTGACCGCTTGGCGCCTGCGGCCCAGGCCCTGCAGGGCCTGGCTCAGGTAAATCAGCAGGTAAACCATGACATGATGATCGCCGTCGCTTTTTGCGGTTCGCAGACCCCGGCGGGCGCAACTGGCCGCCTTTTTCCAGCCGGTGCTGTTTTTCGCCGTCTTGCAGTGGAAATCGGCCAGGTGGGTCAGGCTCAGGGCGATGAACGTCTTGTTGCCGTTGCGCGTCCTGATGGCCAGGCTCTTCCTGAACAATTCCTCGACCCCGTCACGCTGCCCCATTTCGGCCCGGTACATCGCAATGTAGTCGAGGGCGTCCGCCCGCATAATATCGTTACCGGTGACGGCGCTGATCCTGAGCACCTGCTCCCTGAGGGCCAGCGCCCCCTTTACGTCTCCCAGGCAATGAAGGCAGTTGCTTTTTATGCTCATCATGGTGCATTGTGCGCGGAGGCGCGACAGTTGGATCGAAAGCTCAATGCCCAGGTCGCAGATGGATCCTGTTTCGCGGTATCTGGCCAGGCAGAACAGAGAACGGGCGCTGCCCGACAGGCAATCGAGCCTCAGCACCGGGTCCTCGCGGAATCGTTCGGCCAGGTCCGCGAACTGGTCGACCGCCTCCTGATGCCGGCCCGCCAGGTGATTGGCCATGGCCCTCATGTATTGGAAGCGCGGCTCGCCGGCGCATCCAAGCCCGTTGCGCTCCATTTCCCCGTCGATGATGGCGATGGCCGACGAGGGGGCATTGGCCACGTACAAGAGATGTCTGATTTTATTGAGCAGCAGGCGTTTCCGCATGATATCCCGTTGCGGTTCCGGGACCAGGTTAACCAGATCCAGCCCCCGCTCGGTTTCTTTAACGGCTAGCTGGCTGTCGGTGGCTGCCAGGCAGTCGTAGGCCAGGCTGCAAAGGTTGGCCTCGGCGGCCGGCTCCCGAGTTCCAGAGGCAACGAGATCCCGATAGATGTCCCTGGCTTTAGAGACCCGTCCGAAGTATATCTCGGCCTCGAGGGTAGCCATGTCCGCGGCAAGGCGGTCTGTGGGGGAGAGTGTTTGCAGCTGGGGCATCCACTCCGCTATTTTAGCCCAGCGCTTTTCCCTTTTGACCTGCCGGATGGCGCCGGCAAGCAGGGCCGAGAGCCGGTCCGGTGCCCACGACGCCGCCAGGGCATGGTCCAGGGCCCCCGCGTCGTTGTCTGCTTCCCGACACATATCCGCCGCCAGTCCATGCCATCGCCTTCGCTCCTCGTCGGTCATCCCCTGGTAGGCAGCCTCCCATACTAAAGGGTGCCGAAAAATGAGCTTGGGCAGCTCGCTCTGGTCGTCCCGTTCGATGATCCCGGATACCGAAGTGCGGGCGAGATCATCGGACCCTTCGGCCTGAACGCCACCACGCTTTTTCAGCTCCTCCCAATCGTCTGCCAAGCACTGATCTCCAAGCACAGCGGCCGCCAGCAATGCGGGGCGGGCAGCCGAGCCAAGCGCCTCTTGAACTTGGCATTGGATGAATTTGTCCATGCTTTGCTGGATCCATCTCAGCCGGTAGCCGGCTCGGGCCGTCCACTCTCCGGCTTCGGACCTGCTGAGTGCGCCCTCCTCTACCAGCGACCGCAACAGCATCTGGACATACAGCGGAACGCCCCGGCTCTTGCGGTGCAGCTGCTCCGTAAGCTCGATATGGCGCTCCGCGAATCCGCTCCCCAGGGAATTGTTGAGCAATTGCCGCACCTCACCTAGCGTCATCTCCGCCAATGGCAACTGGTGGGCCGTAAACTGGCGGTCCTTCCAGAACCGGGCTTCCTCGGTCAAAGATGTTATGCCGCTTTCGATCCATTTCCAATGGGGTCCGCCTGAGGCCCGGCTGGTCGCCACCACCAACAGCGGCAGGCTTTCGACCAGAATATGCCGTGCCAGCTCTTCGACCCATTCCCATATATCCTCGGACGAAGAATGCAAATCGTCTAGCCATAACAGCAGCCCGTGTCCATGGCCACGGGCTGCCGTCGCCATGACTTGGTGCCAGCAGGCGGCGAGGGTCACCCTGTCCGCCAGGGCGGCGTCTGGAAGCTGCTGGTTTTCCTTGACTAGCACCTCGGGATAATGGCGGGCGATCACCGCCCGCTGGTAGGGGCTCAAGCGGTCCAGCAAAGCGGTGGCCGGCGTCTGCTCGAGCAGCTGTCTCAGCAGCGAAGCCCCAACCTCACCGACTTGCTGGCCCCCGGCCAACCGGTGCCACGCCAGCAGCGGCCGTTCGGTCCGTCGGCCGAGATCGTCCATCAGTTGGCGGCAGATCTCGGTTTTCCCGATGCCGGCGGGTCCGGTGACGAAACAGACACCCCGCCCGCTTCCCTCCATGACCCGGCAGGCTTCCTGGCCCAGCCGATCCAGTTCGCGGTCACGGCCGGCGAATTGAACGCGCGAATCATCGGCTTCAATAGCTTTCGGGCTTAAAGTACTACCGGCCGATTCAGATACGGCGCTCATCCGGTGTCGTCGGTATCTTCCCCTCCCCTTCTCCGTATCCATATAATCCGACATTGGTCAAATCATGATACAACCAGGCCGCTTCGTTATTTTTACTTCGGAATATCTTATGTATTCACGATATATGTCTAAGACAGCGCTGCACTATGGCGCTGCTTTTTCAATCTCTCATTTTGTAATATACAACATATATTGTAATTATTCAAGGGTTATTTCTTCTGCCCTGGCTTTGCCCAAGGCCGTTCCAGACCTGGATCCAGGCCGCTTCCGTGCTAAGCCTTCAGCCGATTTCGTATGAACAGGAACGGGGCCTGTTTTCAGGCCCCGTTCAATGGATATGTGCTTTCTCTTATTCACCCTTGCGAAAAATCACCTCAGCACCTGGAACCTTCCGGTGGCTGCGTTCTCCCCTGCCGTCGCCCGGTAGAAATAGACGCCATTGGCCACCCTTTTCCCGCCATCGCTCCGCAGGCCCCACTCCGCCCTTCCCGTCCCCTCCCCGGCCTCGAGCCCGGCCACGTGCCGGCCGGTCACGTCGTAGATGTCCACCCTGGCCGGGCCCGGCCCGGCGTTGGACAGGCTGAACATCACCCTCCGGCCGGCCGGGTTGGGATAGGCGCTTGCCGACATCCTGCCGGGCGCGGCCGGGGAGGGCTCCTGGCCGCTGACGCCGGCCGGCACGAAGGCGGTGACGGCGACATCGTCCACGTACCAGCCGTCATCGACGGTGTTGCCGTCAGTGGTTAAGCGAAACCTGAATTTGAAATTGGACGCAGTGGGACAAAAGCCCGTCAGGTCGACGGTCCGCTGGGACCAGGTCGTCTGCGATCCGGAGTAGCGAGTCACCAGGGCGGTCCAGGCTCCGC